>CAYQDU010000078.1:0-18638 GCA_964416275.1 uncultured Anaerolinea sp.
TACGCCCTGGCCGCGCCAGCGGCCGTGCTTTCGGGCCTGGCGCTGCTGCGCCAGGCCAGCCAGGCCCGGCGCCAAGAACTGAGCGCTCTCAGCCAGGCCCTGCGGCTGGCCGGGCTTGGCTTCCTGCTGTACGCCCTGACCCAATGCGTGGCCCCACCCATCGATACATTCCCCGGCAACTGGCTGAACACGGCCAGCTTTTTGCAGACGACCGGGCTGCCCATCCAGGCGGTGCGGGCGGGCTGCGCCGTGCTGATTACCGCCTGCATGATCCGGGTAATTCAGAGCGCCGAACAGGAGCGCCAGCGCCAGTTCGTTGCCGCCCAGCAGGAACGGGTGGCGGCCCTGGAACAGGCCCAGGCCGAGCTGGTAAAACGCGAGGCCATGCGCCAGGAATTAATCCGCTCGATTGTCCGCGCTCAAGAAGACGAACGCGCCCGGATCGCTCGCGAACTGCACGACGAGACATCGCAAATCCTGACGGCTTTCTCGCTGCACCTGGCAGCCCTGCGCTCACTGGAGCCTTCCGGCCCGCGGTGCGAGAAGATCGACCTGTTGCAAGGCCTGAGCCGCCAGATGTCGCTGGGGCTGTACCGCCTGGTGTACGATCTGCGCCCGGCCCAACTGGACGATCTTGGCCTGCCCCCCGCCCTCAACTACCTGACCACCGAAGTTCAAAAACGCCTGGGGCTGAAGGTGACGCTGCAAGTTAACGGCGAGCGCCAGCGGCTTGCGCCGCTGACTGAGATCGTAATTTTTCGGATAGCCCAGGAAGCTCTGACCAATACCGCCCGGCACGCCCAAACCGACCAGGCCAGCCTGACCCTGGATTACCTGCCCGGCCATATCCGCCTGACCGTGACCGACCAGGGCGCCGGCTTCGCGCCCGGCAAGGATACGGACGCCAAAAGCCTGGGGCTGGCCGGGATGCGCGAGCGGGCCGAACTGATTGGCGCGCAGTTGACGATCTTTTCCGCGCCGGGCCAGGGGACGCGGGTCGAGATGGCTGCCCCCTATGCGCAGCCGGAAGCGGTGGAGTAAATAATAATGAAAAACATACGCCTGATGCTGGTAGACGATCATGACGTGGTGCGAACAGGGCTCAAAGCATTTCTCGCCACTCAGGAGGGCCTGGAAGTGGTGGCCGAAGCCAACGGCGGCCAGCAGGCCCTGGCCCTGGCCCAACAAACCCTACCCGACGTGGTGATTATGGACATCACCATGCCCAAAATGGACGGCCTGGAAGCCACCCGGCAGATCAAAAACCGCTGCCCGCAAAGCAAGGTGTTGGCCCTCACCGTCCATACCGACAAACAATACTTCTTCGAGATGCTGGCTGCCGGGGCCGAGGGCTACGTGACCAAACAGGTGGCCGCCGAGGAGTTGGTGGAAGCCATCCGGGCGGTGGCGCTGGGCAACGTCTATTTGCAGCCCGCCCTGGCCGCCTGGCTGCTGGAGGATTACCGCCGCCTGCGCTCTGGCGGCCCGGCTCGCCCAGGTCGGGCGGATGAGAATGAACCCCCGGACGCCCTGGACGGTCTCTCGCGCCGCGAATTGCAGGTGATCGAATGTGTGGCCCAGGGCCTGACCAACATCCAGATTGGCGAAACCCTGGGCATCAGCCCCAAGACCGTGGCCCGCCACCGCGAGCGCATCATGGATAAGCTTGACATGCACTCCAGCGCCGAACTGGTGCGCTTCGCCATCCGCAATGGGCTGATCGAGGTGTAGGGAGGAGGCCAACAGAAGACGGACGCCAGCGCATCGTGTCATATCGGTCCTCCGCGGTCCATCGCCTGCGGTCTGCCTCCCCGCCGGCCTTTCTCATAGTATCTTTTTCGACCTCTCAGCTTTAATTAATCTATATATGACAGAATTTTCGTAGCCCCTGGGTGGCAGCAACCAGCCTGGCGTTTAATGCTGTCTAAGAATCGTGTGCGCAAGTCTAAATCATCCCCTGGAGGTATATCGCAGTATGAACCGAATCAAATTCGTTATCGGCGGCCTGTTGATCGTTGCCGCGGTGGTCTACCTGATTATCTCGTCTACCCAGGCGAGCGCCCAGTATTTTCTGACCGTGGATGAGCTGAGCGCCAAAGGCGCCAGCGTGCAGGACCGCGACCTGCGCATTTCCGGCGCTGTCATTGGCGATAGCATCCAGTACGACCCGGCTACGCTCAACCTGACCTTCACCATTGCCAACATTCCGGGGGACAACAGCGAGATCGAAGCCCAGGGAGGGCTACAGGCGGTGCTGCACGCCGCCGTGACCGACCCCAGCCGCTCTCGCCTGAACGTGGTGTATAACGGCCCCAAGCCCGACCTGATGCGCAACGAGGCCCAGGCCATCATCACCGGTAAGATGGGCGCCGATGGCGTATTCCAGGCGGAAGAACTGCTGCTCAAGTGCCCCACCAAGTACGAAGAGGCGCTGCCCGAACAAGCCGGAGGCTAACCCATCTATGCTGGCAAACTTTGGTTTTGGCGCGCTGCTCATTACGTTCCTGATCTCGCTGTATGGCATCGGCGCGGCGATCTACGGCGCTCGCAAGAACGCCCCGGCCTGGGTGGAAAGCGCCCGGCTGGCAATGCTGCTCACCTTCCCGCTGATTACGGTATCGGCCCTCAGCCTGATCGTCTTATTGGTAACGGGACATTATGAGCTGGAGTATGTTTCATCCGTCACCAGCAGCAGTATGCCGCTGTACCTGCGCGTCACCGCTCTGTGGGGCGGGCAGGCCGGCTCGCTGCTGTTCTGGTCGTGGTTGATGGCCTCGTTCGCCACCGCCGCCACCCTGCGCAAGTGGAACCGCGACCAGGAGTTCCTGCCCTGGGTGATTGTAGTCTCGCTGGTAACGCTGGCTTTCTTCCTGACCCTGATCTTGTTCTTCGAGAACCCGTTCGAGCGCATCTGGCAAACGCCGGGCGGCGAATTCAAGGTGGCGATGTTCCAGCCGGCCGGCACGATCCCGGCGGTGGTGCGCGACGGGCAGGGCCTCAACCCCCTGCTGCGCCACCCGGGGATGATTATCCACCCGCCCATGCTGTACCTGGGTTTCGTCTCGTTCGTCATCCCGTTTGCCTTCGCCATCGCCGCCCTGGTCACCGGCCGCACCGACGACCGCTGGATCCGGGTCACCCGCCGTTGGACGCTGGTAGCCTGGCTGTTCCTCTCGCTGGGGCTGATCCTGGGCGGGCGCTGGGCCTACGACGTGCTGGGCTGGGGCGGCTACTGGGGCTGGGACCCGGTGGAGATTGCCGCCTTTATGCCCTGGCTGTCTGGCACAGCTTTCCTGCACTCGGTGATGATCCAGGAAAAACGCGGCATGCTCAAACGCTGGAACATGGTGCTGATTATCCTGACCTACTGCCTGGTCATCTTTGGCACCTTCCTCACCCGGTCGGGCGTGCTGTCTTCGGTGCATGCCTTTGCGCAGAGCGCCATCGGCCCGCTGTTCTTCGGCTTCATCGGCGTCACCTTCATCCTGTCTCTGGCCCTGCTTTCGAAGCGGTGGGACGAGCTGAAAGATGAAAGCCCGATGACTTCGATGCTGTCGCGCGAGGCGCTGTTCCTGCTGCAGAATCTGCTCTTTATGAGCATCTTGATCGTGTGCTTCTGGGGTGTGATCTACCCGATCATTTCCGAGCTGGTCACCAATCAGAAAGTGACCGTCGGCCCGCCGTATTACGAGCGGGCCACTGCCCCGCTGTTCGCGGCCCTCTTACTGCTGATGGGCGTCGCCCCGCTCTCGGCCTGGGGACATTCGACCTACCGCACCCTGGGCAAAGCCGTGTGGAAACCGTTTGTCTTCTCGCTGCTGGTGGGCCTGGGCCTGCCGCTGGTGTCGGGGGTGACCTTCTGGGCGGCGCTGCTGGGCTTCTGGCTATCGGCCTTTGTGGCCTCGGTAACGCTGTACGAATTCTGGCGCGGGGCGGTAGCCCGGCATAAGCGGGCCAGCGAATCGCTGCCAGTGGCCCTGTGGCGGCTGGCCGGGCGCAACCGGCGGCGCTACGGCGGGTACATCATCCACCTGGGCGTGGTGCTGATGGCAATCGGCATCCTGGGCATCGAGATTTTCCAAACCGAGACTCAGGGCAATATTCCCCAGGGCGGAACCCTCAGCCTGGGGCGCTACACGGCCAAGTACGACTCGCTGGCGATCTTCGACACCCCCGATGGGCGCAACGTCGCGCGGGCCGTAGTAGAGGTGTATAAAGACGGCCAGTTCGTGGGCGAGCTGCACCCCCGCCGGGACTACTTCTTTGAATCGCAGCAGCCCATGACCATCCCCGGCGTGCGCAGCACGATGGAAGACGATTTCTACATTCTGCTAGTCGATTGGCTGCCCATCACCTCCCAGGGGGCCACCTTCAAGATCTATCACAACCCGCTGGTCAACTGGCTGTGGCTGGGCGGGCTGGTGTTCATCCTCGGCACGTTGGTGGCGGCCTGGCCCGAAAAAGAGGCCGAGCGCGCCGCCGAGCGCGCCACCCGGCCGGCCTATGCAGAGGCGCGGGCCTGAGCGCAGACCCAGATGGAGAGGGGCGGAAAATTGCCCCTCTCCATCCAACAAGACGGTAAAAATGAAACGATTTCCGCTTTCTCTCCTCCTGGCGCTGGCCGCCCTGGCCCTTGTCTATGGACTGGGCCTCGCTCAAGACCCCACCCCAGCCATCCCCGACGATGCGGTGAACGCCATTGCCAAGCAGTTGTACTGCCCGGTATGCGAAAATACGCCCCTCGACGTTTGCCCGACCCAGGCCTGCGCCGAATGGCGTGAGCTGATTCGCGAAAAGCTGGCCCAGGGGCAGAACGAAGCCCAAATCAAGCAGTATTTCGTCGACCGCTTTGGCGACCGGGTGCTGGCGGCCCCGCCAGCGCGCGGGCTAAACTGGCTGATCTATCTGCTCCCGCCGGTAGCTATGCTGGCCGGGGTCTATCTGGTATACCGGGCCCTGCGCTCGTTCCAGGCCGGGTCGCGCCCGGCGACGCCTACGGCGACGCCCACGGCGACGCCCACATCCCCTTCGAGCGACGATCCCTATATCAACCGCCTGGAAGAAGAATTGAAAAAACTGTAACCCCACCTGGAGCCGCCCGATGACGGATACCGATTTAACCACTTCACAAACTAATGATCAGACCCCCGTGCACTCCCGCCCCCGTTGGGGGCGGGTTGCTGCCTGGCTGGCCCTGGCGGCCCTGCTTATCGTAGTCTTCTTTGGGCTGCTGCGCGCCCAGCACGGGCAGATGAAAGTAGGCGAAAAGGCCCCCGATTTCACCCTGACCACCTTCGACGGGCAAACCTATCGCTTGGCCGACCTGCAGGGCAAAGTAGTGGTGCTGAACTTCTGGGCCTCGTGGTGCAAACCCTGCGAGCAGGAAGCCGTTGATCTGGAGTCGGCCTGGAAGCTCTACCAGAACCGCGACGACGTGCTGTTCCTGGGCGTGGCCTGGACGGATACCGACAAAGGATCGCTCGAATATCTGGCGAAGTTCGGCATCACCTACCCCAACGGGCCAGACCTGGGAACCCGCATGGCCCAGACGTACCGCATCACCGGCGTGCCGGAAACCTATGTGATCGACCGGGACGGTTTGCTCTCGGCGGTGAAGTTCAGCCCATTCCTATCGGTGGCTGAAATCCAGGCCATCATCGACCCCTTGCTGGAGGAATAATGGACCTGGGATCGCTCTTACTCATCCTGGCTTTGCTGGTGCTGGTAGGGCTGTTCGTAGCCCGGCCATTGCTGGAAAAACACTCCGCCGCGCTGGCCGCCCAGCAGCCTGAAAGCGCGCTGGAACATGAGCGCTCGTCGCTGCTGGCCGAGCACGACCGGCTGCTAAACGCCCTGCAAGAACTCGATTTCGATTTTACGCTGGGCAAAATCCCGCAGGAAGATTACCCCGTCCAGCGCCAGGCTCTGCTGCACCAGGGGGCCGACGTGCTGCGCCGCCTGGACGAAATGCAGTCTACGGCCCCGGTCGAAGACGCCGAAGCCCGCCTGGAAAGCGCCATCGCCGCCCGGCGGGCCGACGCGGCCCTGGCCGGCGCGCCGGCTGCGGTAGCTGTGGGCGGCAACGGCAACAGTCGCAAGCGTCTCAGCGGGCTGGCCGAGCCGGACGACCAGTTGGAAGCCCTGCTGGCAAACCGCCGCCGCGAGCGCCGCGAGAAAGCCGCCGGTTTCTGTCACCGCTGCGGCGGCCCGCTGCAAAAGTCCGACCGGTTCTGCCCCAAATGCGGGGCAAAGACCGCCTGAAAGAAATCCTTCCTTACCCGCCCATTATCCGCCCACTGTTCGACTGTGATACGCCGCCATGAAAATTCGCTTCGCTGTTTTGGTCGCCCTGCTGGCCGGGCTGCTGGCCGGTTGTAACTTCTCGCTGGCCGCCGACGTAACCCCGCCGCCCGGCTACCAACCGCCCGCTCCCGAAACGCCTGTCGCCAGCCCGGCGGCGGCCGTGCCGCTCTTCCCGCTTATCCCGCCCGACCCGGCCAAAGGTGCGGCAATCTACATCGAAAAGTGCGCCGCCTGTCACGGCCCGCAGGGCCTGGGCGACGGGCCGCAGGCTGCCAGTTTGCCCAACCCGGTGGCCGCCCTGGGCGCCCCAGAATTCGCTCGCCAGGCCATCCCGGCCGAGTGGTTCCGGGTGGTAACCCAGGGCAACCTGGAACGCTTTATGCCGCCCTTCCCCAGCCTGAACGACCGCCAGCGGTGGGACGTGGTGGCTTACGCCCTCACCCTGAGCGCTTCCGACGAATCGACCCGCCAGGGCGGCGATCTGTACGCCGCCCAATGCGCCCAGTGCCACGGAGCAACCGGCAAAGGCGATGGCCCCCAGGCCCCCGAAGGGACGCCCAACTTCACCGACCAGGAGCGCATGGCGGCCCGCTCGAACCAGGCGCTGTTCGAGGTCATCACCAACGGCGCGGCGGATACGATGCCGGCCTTTGCCTCGCTCAGCGAGACCCAACGCTGGGCGCTGGTCGATTCTGTGCGCAGCCTGAGCTTTGCCGCCAACCTTGGCGGGCCGGAAGCCACCCCGGCCGGCGCAATCCCCGCCCCGGCCGCCAGCCCGGCCATCACGGCCACCCAGGCGGTTAGCGCGACAGCCATCAGCCCGATTCATGGCGTAGTCACCAACGCTTCGGGCGGCGACCTGCCGGAAGGATTGACCGTCACCCTGCACGCCTTCGACCAGATGAGCCTGGTGATGACCGACACAGCCCCGGTCAGCGCCGCGGGGGTGTTCACCTTCGAGAACGTTCCCGCCCCAGCCGGACGGGCCTTCCTGACCACCCTGGAATTCGATCATGTGCTGTACGGCTCAGACGTGGCCCAGGTGGAGGCCGAGGGCCAGCCGATCACCCTGACGATGCAGGTCTTCGAGACTACCACCGACCAGGGCGCGCTGGCAGTGGACCGCCTGCACTATTTCTTCGAGTTCATCGACCCGCACACCCTGCGAGTGGCGGAGCTCTACGTCATCTCGAACCGGGGGCAGAAGACCATCATCAGCGCAGGCGGGCCGCAAAGCCCGGTGCTGACGTTCCTGCTGCCGCAGGGGGCTGCTAACCTGCAATTCCAGGAAGGCGAGCTGGGCAAACGCTTTATAGAAACGCCCAACGGCTTTGCCGATACCATTCCCATCCGGCCCGGAGAGGGCAACTACCAGGTTTTATATTCATACGAGCTGCCCTACAACCGCAAATTGCAGCTCTCCCGGCCCATGCCCCTGCCCGTCCAGGCGGTGGTGATCCTGACGCCGGAAACGGGGGTCAAAGTGAGCGGCCCTGCCCTTCAAGACGCCGGAACGCGCGAGATGCAGGGTGTGCAGTATCATTCCTACAGCGGCGCAGCCCTGGAAGCGGGCAGCACGCTCGATCTGACCATCACCGGCAGCCCGGCCAGCGGCGGGGCTGGGGTCAGCCTAGGGTCGCGCGAGAGCTTGCTGATGGGAGCGGGCGCCCTGGGGCTGGTCTTGCTAGTAGTTGGGGCCTGGCTGTACCAACGCAGCCGCGCCGCTGGGGCCAAGGCCGATCAAGAGGTCGCGTCTGCCAGCCCGCCGGACGCTCTGCCCGCCGAAACCCGCGAAGGGCTGATGGACGCCATCCTGGCGCTGGACGATCTATACCAGGACGGCAAGCTGGCCGAGGACGTGTACCGCAAGCGGCGGGCGGAATTGAAAGACCGCCTGGCCCGCCTGATGGAGCATTAGGCGCATGATCCACGTGCGGAAACTGGTCAAACGCTTTGGCCTCAAGACCGTCTTGAAGGGCCTGGACTTCGACGTGGAACCCGGCGAGTTCGTGGCCCTGCTGGGGCCAAACGGGGCCGGTAAGACCACCTTCCTGCGCATCCTGGCTTCGCTTTCGCGCCCGGCCCTGGGCGAGGTGCGGGTGGCGGGCTATCGCCTGCCGCAGCAGGCCGCCGGGGTGCGGCGCATCCTGGGCGTGGTATCGCACCAACCCCTGCTGTATGGCGATCTGACCGCCGAGGAAAATTTGCTGTTCTACGGGCGCATGTATGGCGTAGAAGCCGTGGAACGACGCGCGGCCAAAGTTTTGGATATGGTGGGGCTGGCAAACCGGCGCCGCGACCTGGTGCGCACCTTCTCGCGTGGCATGCAGCAGCGCCTGGCGATTGGCCGGGCGGTGCTGCACGACCCCGAAGTGATGCTGTTCGACGAGCCGCACACCGGCCTGGATCAGGACGCCTGCCAGATGCTGGACGATGTGCTGCGCGAGGTGGCGGCCCGCGGCCGCACCGTGGTGATGACCTCCCACGACCTGGCCCGCGCGGCCGACCTGGCCTCGCGCTTCGACGTCCTCTCGCGCGGCGTGATCGTAGCCTCGGCCCGCCGGGCCGAGATGGAACCCGACCGCCTGCTGGCCTTTTACCGCCAGGCGATCCAGAACTGAGTTATAAAACGGATGTCCAAAAGCCTCGAAATCACCGCCCCGCCGCCCGCCGCCCATCCGGGCTATCTGCGCGCTGTGTGGGCCATCTTATGGAAAGACCTGGCCGCCGAGCTGCGCAGCCGCGAGCTGATCTCGGCCATGTTGGTGTTTGCCCTGCTGGTGATCCTGATCTTCAACTTCGCCCTCGAACTGGACGCCAAGACCCGCCAGACCGTCACCGCCGGGGTGCTGTGGGTCACATTTGCCTTCGCCGGCACGCTGGGCCTGAACCGTTCGATGGCGATGGAGAAAGACCGCGGCTGCCTGGATGGCCTGCTGCTGGCCCCGGTGGATCGCAGCGCCATTTACTTCGGCAAGATGGCTGGCAATCTGGTCTTTATGCTGCTGGTGGAGGCCATCGTCTTGCCGGTCTACAGTATCCTGTATAATGTAAACCTGTTTTCGCCGGGTCTACTGGGCGTGGTGCTGTTGGGATCATTCGGCTACGTGGCGCTCGGCACGCTGCTGGCAAGCATGGCGGTGCAAACCCGCACCCGCGATATTCTGCTGCCGATCTTGCTCTTCCCGGTGATGATCCCGGTGTTTATCGCTTCGGTCAAGGCCAGCGCCGGTTTCTTGCAGGCTTTGCCGCTCGACGAGATCACTCCCTGGCTGAACCTGCTGGTGGTTTACGATGTGATTTTCAGCGCCGTATCATTCATGGTGTTCGATTACGTGGTCGAAGAATAAACCGGCCGAAACGAGGAGGAAATGGAATGGACCCCAAACCGCAGTTGTTGAAAATTCTGGATGGCGTGACGATTGCCTTTCTGCTGATCGCCACCGGGATGGTGTTTCTGTACGCCCCCACCGAGGCCGTGATGGGGCCGGTGCAGAAAATCTTTTACTTCCACGTGGCCTGCGCCTGGGTGGGGATGATGAGCTTTGTGGTGGCCGCCGCGGCCGGGGTCATCTACCTCAGGACCGGAGAGCGCAAATGGGACATCGCCGGGCTGGCCTCGGTGGAAATCGGCATGGCCTTTGCCTTTATCACCGTCGTTACCGGCTCGATCTGGGCCCGCCCCAGTTGGAACACCTGGTGGACGTGGGACCCGCGCCTGACCACCGCCACGATCATGGTGCTGATCTATGCCGCCTACCTGATGCTGCGTTCGGGCATCGAAGACCCCGACCGGCGAGCGCGCTTTGGGGCAGTTTACGCTATCATCGGCGTGCTGAGCGTACCGCTGACCTTCTTCTCGGCCCGCCTGTTTCGCACCATCCACCCGGTGGTGATCGGCACCAACCAGCCCGGCGTCCAGGGCGGGTTCGACATGACCCCCAAAATGCTGCAAACCTTCCTGTTCAGCCTGCTGACCTTCACCATCATCTTCTTCGACCTGCTCTGGCATCGCATCCGCCTGGGCTGGCTGCAAGACAAGGTAGAACAGCTCAAGCTGAAGTTCAACGCCTAGCAAAGAAAGGAGGCTCCATGCTATTCTTACTGCAAGAAGGCCCGCCTCAAACGGGCGGCTATATGATCGCCGGCTATATCGTCATCTTCGGCGTGTTGGCTTTGTATCTGGTCAGCCTGGCGGCGCGCCGGCGCAGCCTGCGCCAGGATTTGGAAGCTCTGCAAGAAGGGCCGGAGAAGGGCGTGTGAACGCCGCCCCGGGCGACCCGCGACCCACGGTGACGTGGACCGAGTGTATGTCGCCCTGCCCGGCGATGGGCGATGCGGTGCAAACCGCCTGCGGCGGCATCGTGCAGTATACGCCCACCACGCCTTGCGTGCTGGTGGGCGGGAAGAATGTCTATTTCTGTTTGCCGATCTGCAAAGCCGATTTCGAGCGTGACCCCCATCATTGTTGTCTGACGCTGAACGCCTCTGGCGGGTGCAGATAACCACGAAACTGGATATTGCGGGGGAGTTGTCGCCCAAAGTGCGACAACTCCCCCGCAATATCCTCTAAAAACTACTCACGGGGCGTACTTTTTAAGCCAATCGATCGCGCCGGGGGTACTCCACCAGCTCTGATAATATTCGCGGGCCAGGACGGCGGCCACAAATTCATCCTCAGACAGATCATCTATTTCGGTAGGGATGGGCTTTTTCCCCATCAGCAAAGGGGCCACCTGTTGGTTTGTCTTGATGGCGCGCTTCAGCGCCCGGCGCGCCTCGGCGCTGTTGCCGTCTTTGCGGAAGGCGATCAGCGTCCTGGCGAACTCGGCGTATACATCCATCATATCTTCAAAATCATCCAACAGTTCGCTGGCCTCGTCGTCGCGCTTCAAGCGCAGCAGCAGGGCCAGCAAACTGAAACGCGCCTCGCCGGTATCAAAGGGATCGGCGTCGAGCAGTTCTTGATACAGGGTCACAGCTTCATCGGGCTGGCCCATCGCCGCCAATGTATCGGCCAGTTCATGCTTGATGATAGACAGGGTCTCCCCTTGCGTGATGCGTCCCAGATCGCCGTTGGCCTTGTCGATCCACTCCTGCGTCACCAGTTTGCGCCCCTGCTCCAGGCCATCTCGATACCAGCGCAGGCTCTCCTGGGGGGTATCGGCCATCTGCCCCAGAATCAGGTAGGCTTCAGGATATTCCGGCGCGGCCTGGATAGCCTGCTGGGCTAACCTGCGGCGTTCAGCCTCATCCTCAGTCGCCCAGGCTTGCGAAGCCAGTTCGGCGGCTTCCTTTTGGGCCGGGGTGAGCGGAATATCGATCTCGGCCAGATCATCATCCCAATCTTCAGCCTCATCGTCTTCATCGTCTTCGTCCCAATCTTCATCATCCAGGCTCAACCGGGTCATGAAGAAGTCGGGCGGGAATTCGCCGGCCGGATAGGTAAAATGCAGGCGCATGGGGCCGTCGGCGGTGGCAACCTCCACCTCGGCCTCGAAGGGCAAAAATTCGCCTTCCTGGTCTTCACGCAAATGCTCACGAATCACGATGGGGATGGCCCGCATAAGGGCTTCGTAGAACACGATCTCCTGCCGGTCTGGGCGCAGGACGGCTTCACGAGTAAACACCAGGGGCATGGGGTAAATGGTCTTTTGCGCCCCTTTCCAGCGATAACGCTTAATAGCCTGCAAATCTTCTTCGGGCAATTCCTCTTTATCAACGAAATTCAGGGCGTGCAGCCCGTTTTCCGACACCTGTTCCAGCGGTTCGTCGGTGGGGGTGTAGAGCATCAGCAGGTCTTCCCAGCGCATGTGCAGCGCCATGCCAGTATCGACGCCGCTCCCGCCCATCAATTGCACGTAGCGCTGCTCGCCCGACGGCTCGAAGCGCACCCGCAGCGCATCGGTGTCGCTGAGGATGTTCCAGGGGGCCAGGCGATAAAATGCGCCGGAAGCCTGGATGAACTGCTCGACAATCTGCGGGGTGACCCCCGGCCCTGACAACAGCCCGGAAATCGGCGGGATGCCATTCAGGGCGGCGCTCAGGCCATTGAGAACTTCATCCACAATCGGATGCGGCTGCCCGGCGACCGCCGTAATTTGCAGTTCCCACAACCTTGAAGACAACCGGCTTACATACTCGGCCTGCTCGAACTCCACCCGCTCCGGGCGATAGGCATCGACATCCGCAGCGCCTGGTTTGATCATACTGCCGAACAGCATTTCGCCTATTTCGTCGGCCGACGGCTTATACTCGATCGGAATCATATTGACGAAGATTTCCTGGGTCACATCGGCGATGATGACAACATACGGAGAAATCATTTCACCTTCACTCGCCGGGATCTGGATATCCAACTTGCGGACGGCTACAATCCAGGTGCAGGTCTTTTGGGGCACATTTGCCGGGCTGGTAGAGGCTTTCGGGGAACGCGAGCGAGGCATAAATCACTCCCTTATCGACAGAATTTCTGTTATTATACTGTCAATGGGGGGCTAAATCTGGCACGTTTATGGTGGGTTCTTCCGGCTTTGCCGGGAAGATTTCTATCGATGGGGGCTGCGGGCGGCTGTGCGCCCGCAGCCCCCCATCGATAAGTCAAATCCCGCCTTCGGCGGAAGAGCATCAGGGTGCAAACGATATAGAACAGATCGACGGCAAGGTGATTACTTTCTGGAAGAAGCTCTCCCGCACCTCAGGCTGGCGCAGCGCCCTGGCAACGCTGGGGCTGTTGGCCGTCTTTTTGGCCGCCATGGCCTGGATTCAGTTTTCCACCCCCGACATGCCCGACAACGACGGGTTTTATCATATCCGAATGGCGGCCTTGATGCGCCAGGAGGGGCTGAAGCCATCCTTCCCCTGGCTGCCGCTCTCGGTGCTGAACCCGGGCGAATTTTACGACCACCATTTCCTGTTCCACGTAGGGCTGATCCCGTTCACATGGGGCGATCTGCGCCTGGGCGCCAAGTGGGGGGCAGTGGTGTTTGCCAGCCTGGCTTTCCTGGCAATTGGATGGCTGCTGCGCGCTCAGCGGGTGGCCTATGCGCCCCTGTGGGCCTTAGGGCTGCTGGCAGTTTCGCAGGCGTTCCTGTTTCGGATGAGCATTACCCGGGCCCAGTCGCTCTCATTGGGCGTGCTGGCCGTGGGTATGCTGCTGCTGTTCCAGCGCCGCTATGCCTGGCTGCTGCCGCTGGGGTTCCTGTACGTCTGGCTGTACAACGCCTTCCCACTGCTGGTTGCGCTGGCCGGTCTGTATACCCTGGCCTTATGGCTCACCGAACACCGCCTCGACCTGCACCCGCTGCTCTACAGCGGGTTGGGAGTGGGGTTAGGGCTGCTGCTCAATCCCTACTTTCCGGCTGACCTGGTATTTATTTACCACCATTATATGCCCAAGCTGCTCGACCCCACCTCGGTCAGCGTGGGCAGCGAATGGTATCCGTATGACACCAAGCAGTTGATCGACAACTCGGCCCTGGCGCTGCTGGCTTTCGTGGCCGGGGCGTTTGGACTGGGCATGAGTGGGCGGCGCATGGATGCCCGCCTGGCGACCACTTTCTTGACGGCGACCATGTTTGGCGTGATGCTGTTCAGCGCCCGGCGCTTCATCGAATATTTTCCGCCCTTTGCGCTGATCTTCGCGGCCTTCTCGGTTTCGGCCTGGCTGGCCCCTGAGGGCGACAACCGCCCTACCCGCTCCGAACCAGCTGCAGCCGACGAATCGCCGGCGGTTTGGGATGTGCCGACCAGGGCGCCGGCCGGGCGGCGGCGGCGCGTTGAGGCCTGGCTGCACTGGAGCGAAAGCTACTTTCCCGCCGCTTTGATCGCGCTGCTGGCGGTTGGCATGTTCCAAACGCTGCCCCAGGCGCGCGCCAGCGTGCGCAGCTCGGCCCCTTACGACCTGTACGCCAGCGCCTCGGCCTGGCTGCGCGACAACACCCCCCAGGGCGAACGGGTCTTCCAAACCGATTGGGACGATTTTCCACGCCTGTTTTTCTATAATACCCACAACACCTACCTGATCGGCCTGGACCCGACCTACATGCAGCTTTACGACCCGGCCCTATACGATCTCTGGGTGCGCATCACCGAGGGTCAAGTGGGCCAACCCTCGGCGCTGATTCGCCAGCGCTTCGGGTGTGGTTACGCAATTACCGACCTGGATCACCAGGAATTCCTGGCCCAGGCTTCGCAAGACCCCGGCCTGGAAGTGGTTTATCGTGACAATCAGGCGATTGTTTTTCGAGTACGATGATATATAATAGATGATAGATATACAATGCCGGAACAAAAGTTTTTCTTGTTAGCCGGTCGTGGGCAAAGCCCAGCCTGACCAACAGGCCATCCAGAGATCAGGGAGTAAAAAAGGAGACTACATGACCAGGATAATCGACATTGAGGGCATTGGCGAAAAGTATGCCGCCAAACTGCAAGAGGTGGGCGTGCGCAGCGTAGAAGCCTTGCTGGAAAAAGGCGGCACACCCCAGGGCCGGATTGAGCTGTCTACCAAAGCCGGCATTGATGAAGGGCTGATCCTGCAGTGGGTAAACCATGCCGATCTATTCCGTATCAAAGGGGTTGGGTCCGAGTTCTCTGATTTGCTGGAAGCAGCGGGAGTCGATACCGTGGTAGAACTGGCCCGCCGCAACGCCGAGAACCTGGTGCAGAAGTTGGGCGAGGTGAACCAGGAGAAGAAACTGGTACGCCGCCTGCCGGTGCTGTCTCAGGTCCAAAATTGGGTTGAACAGGCCAAACAACTGCCGCGTAAGATTTCCTATTGAGAACGCGGCGGCTCAGCTGGAGCGCCTGGCGCTCCGTTGCCTCAAATCGAAACCATCGGCCAACACCCTTCAAGCTTGCTACAGCAAGCCGGCGGGGATCCGCTTGAGGGCCGGGGCGGCGCATGGCAAAGCCAATATTGGATAGCTTCGGCTCCTTCGCCGAAGGCGGGAAAGTTCTGTGGCCGGGTATACAGGCGGAGCGCTGTCTGCATACCCGGCCACAGCCTAATCTTAAATCCAGAAAATCCATTCAGGAGGGATCAGCATGTGGAAAGAATTTCGTGAATTCATTATGCGCGGCAACGTACTGGACCTGGCCGTAGCGGTCATTATTGGCGCGGCGTTCACTGCCATCGTAAACTCGTTGGTGACTGATATTTTGACCCCGCTGATCGGCGTACTGACCGGCGGGATCGACTTCTCGGGCCTGTCGGTCCAGGTAGGCGAAGCAGTCATCGCCTATGGAAAATTCATTCAGGCGGTGATCAACTTCCTGGTTGTAGCTTTTGTCATCTTTTTGCTGGTGCGCTCGATTAATCGCATCCAGAGCCGCTTTGCGCAGCCCAAAGAAGCCCCGGCCCCGGCCGCTCCGCCCGAGGATATTCAACTGCTGCGCGAGATTCGCGACCTGCTGCGCCAGCGCCCACTGTAAGCGGCTCCCCATCTTTTTGAAGGCGCTCGCAGAACGCCATACCTGTTTCACGGTTTAATCGGGTGGTACCCCACTGTAAGCCGGCCGAATAAGACCTGTATTTTTGGGTAAACTGCGGGGCCGGCGCCGGCCCCGCAGTTTACCCCACAGATAAATTTATGGGGAGTTTGCAGATGGCTGCGCCATCTGCAAACTCCCCATAAATTTTTTGGCTCTCCCGCCGAAAGCGGTAGCTCCCCACGCAACCGGAGTGGACGTGACTGGCGAGCAAAGCTCGCCTGAAAAGAGGTACTATTTTGGGGGAGATGGGTGGCATAGCCAACCAGCTCTCCCAAAGTAGAAAAATTCTCGCCTTCGGTGGAAGAGTCCTCTTTTTTGAAGGCGCTCGCAGAGCGCCATGCCTGCTCCACAGTTTAATGGGGTGGTGTACCTGCGCCGTCTGCAGCCCCCATAGAAATTTTTCCGACGAAGCTGGAAGAGCCATAACGTTTAGCGGTTATAATAAGCAATTGAGGAATTTACATGCAACAAGACTTGTCTAACGCTCCTTCAGAAGCTGGGCCGTCCACTAACGGGGCGACTGAGCTGCCCAGCCGGGTAGAATTTCATCGCAGTGAAACCCAGCGGCAGGCGCTTGAGCAGCGCCACCGCAGAAGCCAGTTGGCGGTAAACCTGGGGCTGGCCGCCAATATCGGGCTGGCCCTGGTCAAAACTGCGGTCGGCATCTTGGGTCACAGCTCGGCGCTGCTGGCCGACGGCATCAACTCTATTTCTGACGTAGCCTATTACGTGGTGGTGTGGGTGTTTATGCGCCTGGCCCGTAAGCCGGCCGATGAGCTGCACCCCTACGGACACAATCAGCTTGAAAGCATCGCTTCGCTGGTCGTCGGTTCCTTCATTCTGACCACTGGCATCACTATCTTTTGGGACGCTGTGAACAACGTCTTCGACCTGTGGGTGGGGAACACCGCTTCGCAGGGCGCGGCGGCCATGGCCCTGTGGGTATCGCTCGCCACCGTGGCGCTCAAGCTGTTTCTGACCTTTTACACCAACCACCTGGCGCGCCTGAGCGGCAACCCAGCGGTCAGCGCCCTGGCTTACGACCATCGCAACGATGTGATGTCGGCCTCGGCAGCCGCCCTGGGTATCTTCTTAGGCCGCCAGGGTTATCCGTGGGTCGATCCGCTGGTCGGCGCATTGGTGGCGCTGCTCATCCTGCGCACCGGGGTCGAGATTCTGCGCCAGTCGTCGTCCGACCTGATGGACGACGTGCCAGGTGAAGAGCTAAACCGCCAGATTCTGGCGTTATTAGGCAACATTCAGGAAATCCAAAGCGTCGAAGAGATGCACGCTCACCGCTTCGGCCCCTACCTGGTGGTGAATCTGACGATTGGCGTAGACGGCGGGCTGACCGTGGCAGCCGGCGACTGCATCGCTACCCAGGTAGAAAATTTACTTTACGAGCGGATGGACCTGGTGCGCAAGGTATATGTTCACTACCACCCCACCAGCCTGCCTGAGCCGTGCATCCCATTGACCCTGGGTTCTTCCAACACCGAGCGCTCATGAGCCTATCGCTATGGGAAGTTCATTTTGAGCCTGACCAGGCTGCGCTGATTCCTCTGCCGGTAGAAGCCGATTGCAGCACGCTGGACGCGCTTTCGGCCCGCCTACCGGGCGGCGCCTATACGACCTTCCGCACCTTCGAGGGCCGCAAAGCCCTGCTCCTGAACGATCACCTGGAGCGCCTGGGGCAAACGGCCAGCCTGGCCGGGAAACCCGTCGCCCTGGATACCGCTCGCCTGCGCAGCGCCCTGCGCCAGGTGGTGCAGCACACCTCCGCCGGGCAAAATCTGCGCCTGCGCCTGACCCTCGACCTGGAAGTGGCGCCGGGGACGGTCTACATCAGCGCCGAGGCGCTGCACACGCCGCCGCCCGAAGCCTATTGCCAGGGCGTGCAGGCAACCACGGTGACGATGCAGCGCCAACTACCCAAAGCCAAGCTGACCCGTTTCATCGCCCGTTCCGGGCCGGTGCGCCAATCGCTGCCGCCGGAGGTAAACGAGGCCATCATGGCCGATGAGCAGGGCTGCCTGCTGGAGGGGCTGAGCAGCAACTTCTTCGCCTGGCAGGCTGGCGAACTGTGGACGGCCGAGGAGGGCGTGCTTTCCGGCATCACCCGTTCGCTGGCGCTGGAATGCGCCGCCGCCCTGCGCCTGCCTGTGCGCCTGCAACCAGCCCGCCGCGAACAGATTCCCACTTTTGAAGAGGCCTTTATTACCAGCTCCAGCCGGGCGGTCTTGCCGCTGCGCCAGATCGACGAGACCATTGTCGGCGCCGCCCAGCGTCCTGACGGCGCACCCGGCCCGCTGACCCGCCGCCTGATGGCGGCTTACCAATCGCGCCTGGACGCCCTGATCGAGCCAATTTAGAGGAAACCCCATGAGCAACGATCCCCTGCCCGACAATTACCCCCAGGGGTCTGGTATTCTCTATCAAAGCTCCCAATACCAGCCGCCGCCTTCGGTCAACACCTGGTTGATCGGCAAGCCCCTGGCAACCGCCGACGCCCCCCACCAGACCATCGGCAAAGCGGTGGGGCTGGCCGTGTTTGCCTCCGACGCTCTCTCGTCCACCGCCTACGCCACCCAGGAAATCCTGGTCATTCTGGCGGCCGCCGGGTCGGGCGCGCTGGGCTATGCTTTCCCCATCTCCATTGTGATCGTGGTCTTACTGGCGATTGTGACCATTTCCTACGAGCAGACCATTCACGCCTACCCCAGCGGCGGCGGGGCCTATATCGTGGCCCGCGATAACCTGGGTGAGCTCCCGGCCCAGACGGCCGGGGCGGCCCTGCTCACCGATTACGTCCTGACGGTGGCCGTGTCGATCTCATCGGG
>CAYQDU010000079.1:0-18340 GCA_964416275.1 uncultured Anaerolinea sp.
GCGCGCCCGCATGGCCAGGCCGCGCCCGCACCAGCCGTATCCGGCGATGACAAAGTTGCGCCCGGCCAGCAGCACATTGGTGGCCCGTACAATCCCGTCGATGGTCGATTGGCCCGTGCCGTAGCGGTTATCGAAGAAGTGCTTGGTCATCGCGTCGTTGACGGCGATGACCGGGAAAGCCAGGGCCCCATCGGCGGCCATGGCCCGCAGGCGAATGACGCCGGTGGTAGTTTCTTCGGTGCCGCCCAGGATGCCTTTCAGCAAATCGCGGCGATCTTTGTGAATGGTGCTGACCAGGTCGGCCCCGTCGTCCATGGTGACATGCGGGTTGATGTCCAGGGCGGCGTTGATATGCTTGTAGTAGGTGACGTTATTTTCACCCTTGATGGCATACACCGGGATCTCATAATGCGTCACCAGCGAAGAGGCCACGTCATCCTGCGTAGATAGCGGGTTGGAGGCGGTCAATACCACCTCGGCCCCACCCAGGTGCAGGGTGTTCATCAGGTTGGCGGTTTCGGTGGTCACGTGCAAGCAGGCTGCGATGCGGATGCCCTGCAACGGGCGCTCTTTGGCAAAGCGCTCTCGGATCAGGCGCAGCACGGGCATCTCGCGCTCGGCCCATTCAATCCGCCGCCGGCCGCCTTCGGCCAGCTTCATATCACGAACATCGTAATTTTCCATCTTAGTACGCAAACTCCTCTTTAGATTGATGATTGCAGATCAAGGTTATTCCGCTGGCAGCTCCCCACTCAACCGCAGGGAATGAATGGCGAGCTTCGCCGATAGGGGGTTAATCTTGGAGGGGGTTGCCGAGCGTGGTTACGTGACCACCTCCAAAGATAACTTTTTCTCCAGCAAAAACAAGAAAGCCCCGATTAATAAGAATGCTGATTGAGATGGCCTGCACCTTGTGCAATCGTCATTCATTAATCAGCGCTTCTAGCTGTTTCTTGTCATCGAAGTGCTGGCGGAAGCGGGCTACGAACTGGCGGCGGGTGAAGCTGTGACCCTGGGGGCCGTTCTGCTCCAGGCAGTAGGTGGCGGCCAGGGCGCCCATTCGCCCGCAGGTTGCCATGTCGAAGCCCCGGCTGTAACCGGCCAGGAAACCGCCCCGGAAGGCGTCGCCCACCCCGGTGGGGTCAAGGATTTGCTCGGCCGGCACGATGGGGATGTCGTACGTTCCGGCGTTGGTGTAGATCGTGGTGCCTTGCTCGCCGCGAGTCACCACCACATAGGCATCCGGGCGGTTCTTCAGCACCGCCTCGGCCCCCAGGCCAGTGTTTTTTTGGATCAGGGCGTACTCGTAATCGTTGCAGAACAGGGCCATCGCCCCTTCCAGGCCAGAGCGAAGGTCTTCGCCAGACATGCGCACCACCTGCTGGCTTGGGTCGTACAGGAAGGGGAGACCCATCTGGCGGCACTCGTCGATATACAGGCGCATGGCCTGGGGGTCATTGGGCGAGATCATCACCACATCGGGCAGATTATCGCGCAGTTCGGTCAGCGAAAGCTGGGCGGCATAGGCCATTGCGCCGGGGTAGAAGCTGGAAATCTGGGCGTTGGCCCGGTCGGTATTGGCGAAGAACGAAGCCGTAAACACGCCGGGGATGACCCGCGCGCCCGAGGTATCGATGCCGTGCGATTCCAGATAGGCCCGGTACTCTTCGAAATCCTCGCCCACCGTGGCCCACAGGCGCGGACGCTCGCCCAGCAGCGCCAGGGTATAGGCGATGTTGGGGGCGATTCCACCCCGCAGGCGCACCATCGACTCGACCAGGAACGACAGACTGATGGTCTGTAAGCGGTCCGGCAAGATATGGTCTCGGAAATAGCCAGGAAAAGTCATCAGATAGTCGAAGGCTACCGAGCCGGTCAGCAAAATATTCATCGGCCAATCTTTCTGTGCGCGCTGCCGATTCGCGTCAAGAGGCAGCGTCAGAGACGCACGGGGCTATATTGTACCCTAAATCTGGGCCGGAAGCGGAAATTATCGGGGGGTCTTTTTCGAAGGCGGGGGTAGCTCTATGGGAGCCAGTCAGCGGGCGCTGCGCCGCCCGCTGACTGGCTCCCATAGAGATTTTCCCGGCGCAGCCGGAAAGCCCCAATAACCCCACGCGCCGCATCAGTCTGTTCCAAGACAGCGCAGGTTTGCTTCAAAAGGAGGGAAGATCACGCCCTGCTCAGTGACGATGGCGGTCAGCAGGCGGGCGGGGGTTACGTCGAAGGCCGGGTTGCGGGCAGACGCCCCGGCCGGGGCGATGGGCTGCCCGCCAACCTGGATATCCAGCACTTCCTGCGGGCCGCGCTCCTCGATAGGGATCAGCCCACCATGAGCCAGCGAAAAGTCGATGGTCGAACAGGGCGCCACGCAGTAGACCGGCGCGCCGTTATCGGCAGCCGCCAGGGCCAGCATATAGGTGCCAATCTTGTTGGCTACATCGCCGTTGGCCGCCACCCGGTCGGCCCCGAAGAACACCTTGCGGGCAATCCCAGCCCGCAGAAAATACCCGGCCGCATTATCGGAGATGATCTCGAAGGGGATGCCATACTGCTGCAACTCCCAGGCCGTCAGGCGCGCTCCCTGCAGGCGCGGGCGGGTCTCATCTACCAGCACGTGCAGGCGCTTGCCCTGCTCGTGCGCCATGCGGATCACCCCCAGGGCGGTGCCCCAATCGACCGTCGCCAGCGCGCCGGTATTACAGTGGTGGATGACGGTATCCCCATCATCGATCAGGGCCGCGCCGTGTTCGGCCATGCGCCGGTTGGCGGCTACGTCCTCATCGGCAATGCGTTGAGCCTCAGCCAGCAGCCCGGCGCGCAGGTCGTCGGCCTGGCAGCCGGGCTGGATTGCCAGCCAATTGGCCCGCTCGAGCATGCGCCGGATGGCCCAGCCCAGGTTTACCGACGTGGGCCGGGAGGCCAGAAGCGCCTGTCCGGCGGATTGCAGATCAGCCAGCAGCCCGGCCGGGGCCTGGGCCGGCGATTGAAAGCCCGCCAGCGCCAGCCCAAAAGCGGCCGCTGCGCCAATGGCCGGCGCGCCGCGCACCACCATCTCGCGAATAGCGTTTACCACCTGGCGGTAATCGGTATAGTGCGCCAGGGTCAGCTCACCCGGCAGCCGGCGCTGATCAATCATCACCACCGCCGAAGCGGCGGCGTCCCAATCCACGCTTCGCATAAGACCCTCGCTCCGAACAGAGTTATTTCAGCGAGTGTAACATGCGCTGCCTGGAATGTCAAAACTGGCTCTACCGCTGAAAGGGGAAATTTCCCGCAGTTACCCGGCTCTGCAGCGCATGGGGTAGCCCCCACGCCGGCGCGGTGGGTGTGACTGGCGAGCTTGGCCGAAAGAGGGTTAATCGTGGATTTTGTCGCCCTTCGGGCGACAAAATCCACGCAACACCTGTTTGGTTCTTCCGCCTTGGTCAGGAGGGCCGGGAAACTATATTACCAGACGCTGCAACCGGGCCGCATGGCTCAGGGGAGACATACCTCCAGAACCACATCATCTACGTACAGGGCCGTATTGCCGTTATCGCCCCAGTCTTGAGCGCCAAACACGATCCCAAAGCTCTGGCCGCGATAGGCCGTCAGATCGAACTGGCGATAGAGCCAGTAGGCCGAGTCGATGGGGTACCAGCGGAACAACGTCGCCAGGGTGCGCGCATTCGTGGGGCCGCACATTCCATCGGCGCACAGGTAACCGTACTGGCTCTCGGCGGCATCCGGGAGGTTCGTTTTGGCGGCGGCATCCAGGGCGGCCTGCTGCGCCGGGTGATAGCCGTACCGATCGCTGCTCTGCGGCAGCAGGCGCATCTTCAAAGTAGCCGAAGCAGCGTTGGCCGGAATACTCACATATTGATAGAACTCGCTGGTCGTCCAGCCGGGCATCGTCGCCATACCCAGCGGCTTGCCGCTCAGCATCGAGCGCGTAGGGCTGTACGACTGGGCGGTTGTGTAAGCAGACGGCAACGCAGCCGCCGAGATCGTCCATCCTGTATCGGGGGTCTCGAAATCCGAGTTGAATAGCAGATTACTCGGCGCAGCGCAGCCGGCGCTGGCCCCAGCGCAGATAGTCACATTCACATCGTCGAAGTAGGCCGAGGTCACCCCGCCGTAGCCATCGTTGTAAGAGCCAAACTCCAGCTTAATCGTACGGCCGCGCCAGGGCAGCAGCGAAAGCGCCCCGCTGAACTGCCAGGCCTGGGTGTTATGCCGCACCCAAAACAGCGTGCCGAGCCAGTTGTTATATACGTCGGTGACGATCAAATACTGCCCATCGCTGGCATTGGGAGACTGCGGGGCATCCGTGTTCAGGCCGCTCAGATCGGGCGTGGCTTCCCCCCGCGCCAGATAGGATTCCTGGCTGAAGGGGAACATATACAGCGACACATCGGCGCTGGTGGCCGTAGCCGGGATGACGATCTCGTGCGAGCGCCAGGCCGACCAGCTTTCCCGGTTGGCCCACCCCACCGGAATGCCGGTATAACCAGACCACCAGCCGGTATTGGCGCGGAGATTGGAATAATAGGGCGTATATCCCGCCGCCGACCCGCTGATGGGGTTCCAATAGAACACGCTCTCGAAGCTGGGGTTAGCCGTTGGGCTGACACAGGCTGCCCCAGCCGAGAAATTGACGTTGTGCTGGTCGGCGTTCACCGCCAGCCAGGCCGGGGCCGGGTCAAAGCTTTTGCCGGCGATGGAGGCCGAAATCTGGCGCTCGCCCGCCTGCACCGATAGGCGGTAGATACCATTGGCGTCGGTGAGCGTGGTTTGCCCGCTGTCGCTGGCAACGCTGACCCCGCTCAACGGTGTGTCGTTCGCGTCTTTTACCTGCCCCGACACCGTATAGCGTTGAGGGGCAGACTGGACCATCGGCAGAAACAGGCTGTGGAGCGCGTTTGGCTGGGCCGGGGGCGGGTCGTCATTCCCGGTCGGGGCCGGCGTCCCGGCCAGCGCCGGTTGCGCCAGGATTACAGCGCACAGACCGATTCCGAGCAAGCAGAACAATTTCTTCATAGGGTTTCCTCTCTATATTTCACGCCCGCCAGGATCGCGGCAAGCAGATTTAACCGTCTTTTTCAACTTGTCTTGCCAAAATTATAGCGAGATAAAGGGCTGAAGCCCATTAAATTCCAATAAATATTGCAAAATACGCCGGCGCGCCGAAGCAAGACCGCCAGGCCGTTGCCATCATCAACCGGCAATCTGCAATCCTGCGGGTATAATCTCTGCCAATGAAAACGCTATCCCCCATCCTGCGGCTGCTGCTGGCGGCGCTGCTGCTGGCGGGCTGCGTGCGCCGGGCGCCAGAACGCGCTGCGCCTACCGCCGCCTCCAGCGCCACCCCGCGCCCTACCGCCACCCGCACGCCCATTCCCACGCCCACTCTGACCCCCACTCTGGCCCCACTGGCCCGCCTGACAAGCGCCGATCACGCCCTGTTCAACGGCGATTGGGAGACAGCCCTGCTGGAATACCAGCGCGCCTTCGACGCCAGCCCCGACGAACAGGTGCGCCCGGCGGCTTTGCTGGGCATGGCCCGCGCCCGGCGCATGGAACGCAACGATTACGAAGCCGAACGGGCGCTGGAGGAAATCCTCAAGACCTATCCGCTCTCCGAGCCGCGCGCTGCGGCCTATTACCTGCTGGCCCACATCCGCAGCGAGCAGGAACGGTACACCGATGCCGCCGATGCGTACACCCGCTTTCTGGAACTGCGCCCCGGCCTGCTGGAAGCCTATATCTACGACCAGCGCGGCGACGCCCGTTTTGCCGCCGCCGATTACACCGCCGCCGCCAAAGACTTCGAGGCTGCCCTGGCGGCCCAAAGCCAGCTCGAAGAGCCGTTCCTGCGCCTGAAGATGGCCCGCGCCTACGCCCTGGCCGAAGACTACCCCACCGCCCTGACCCTGTACGACGACCTGTATCAGCGGGTCAGCGATGAGAACACCCGCGCCCTGATCGACCTGCGCAAAGGCGAAATCTATACCCAACTGGGGCAAACCGAGCAGGCCAACACCGCCCACCTGGACGCAGTGCAGAACCACCCCACCTCGCCCTACGCCTTCAACGCCCTGACGGCCCTGATCGACAATGGAATCAGGGTGGACGAGCTGCAGCGCGGCATCGTAGACTACTTTGCCGGGCAGTATGGCGTGGCCCAGGCCGCCTTCGACCGCTACCTGCAAGCCAAACCGGCCGACCCGGCCACCGCTCATTACTACTATGGCCTGACCGCCGCCGCCCTGGGCAATTACGACTCGGCCCTGGATCACTGGCAGACGGTCATTCAGGATTACGCCGGCCACACCTATTGGGACGACGCCTGGGAACAGACCGGCTATACGCAGTGGTTCCACCTTGACCAGTACGACCAGGCCGCCAAGACCCTGCTCGACTTTGTCGAAAAGGCCGCCAATCACCCGCGCGCCGCCGAGTTCCTCAACGACGCCGCCCTGGTGCTGGAGCGCAACAACCAGCTTTCCGAAGCCGCCGACGCCTGGGAACGCATCGTGCGCGAGTATCGCGATTCACCCCTCATCCCACGCGCCTTGTTTCTGGCCGGGATCGCCCGCTACCGCGCCGCCGATTATCCCTACGCTCTGGACGAGTTCCAGCGCGCCCTGGTAACCGCCCCCACCGCGCACGATCAGGCCGCTGCCCACCTGTGGATCGGCAAATGCTATCTTAAGCTAGATAATTCCCCCGCCGCCCGCGCCGCCCTCGAGAAAGCCGTCGACGCCGACCCCACCGGTTACTACAGCGAGCGAGCCAAGGACCTGCTGTATAACCGCCCGCCGTTCGACCCGCCGCTCTCGTACAGCTTCGAGTATGACGCCCGCAGCGAGAAAGTCCGGGCCGAGGCCTGGCTTAAGCAGACCTTCAACCTGCCCCCTGCTGAAAATCTGGCCGACCTGGGGCCGCTGGCCGGCGAGCCGACCCTGCAGCGCGGCGACGCCCTGTGGCGGTTAGGCGAGTATGACCTGGCCCGGGCCGAATACGAAGCCCTGCGCCAGGCGGTGCAGGCCGACCCGGCCCGCTCGTATCGCCTGGCGAACCACCTGATCGCCATGGGCGCGTACCGGGTGGGCATCACCGCCGCCCGCCAGGCGCTCGATTCGGCCGGCATGGACGACGCCGCCACCCTCAAGGCCCCGGCTTATTTCAATCATCTGCGCTTTGGTCCGTATTACGGTGAACTGATCCTGCCGCTGGCAAAATCTTATAACCTGCACCCGCTGTTCCTGTTCAGCGTCGTGCGCCAGGAAAGCCTGTTCGAAGGCTTTGTGCGCTCGTCGGCCGGGGCCAACGGGTTGATGCAGATCGTCCCCGCCACCGGGCAAGGCATCGCCAAAAACCTGGGCTGGCCCGAAAACTACGCCGACGCCGACCTGGTGCGCCCGCTGGTCAACCTGCGCTTCGGGGCCGATTACCTGGACGAGCAGCGCGCTCGCTTCAACGGCGACCTGTACGCTGCCCTGGCGGCCTACAACGCCGGGCCGGGCAATGCCCAGGTGTGGGAAGACCTGTCGGGCGGCGACCCCGATCTGTTCCTCGAGGTCATCCGCTACAGCGAAACCCGCGATTACATTCGCCGCATCTACGAAATCTTTGCCATCTATCGCTGGCTGTACGAAAAGAAGTAGTGGCTCACCCGAACAGGCCTGGCGCTCTTCAGGGGATTTTTTCTATTGTGGGGAAAATGGGCGGCTACGCCGCCCATTTTCCCCACAATAGTACCTCGGCCTCATTTTCGAAGTTCGTGAAACTCGCCCCGACCGATGTCAAGGATGCGAAAATCAAATAAGAAATGTGGCGTGGATTCTATCGCCCGAAGTGCGACAAAATCCACGCCACATCTCTTTCCAGGCGAGCGGAGCTCGCCAGGCGAAGCTCGCCAATCACATCCACTCCGGTTGCGCGGGGAGTTACCCACTATTTATTCAGGGAGTAGAAGTAGGCTTAGGCGCCTGGGCCACGGCGCTGGTGCGCAGATACCAGGCTGTGATGGTGTTGAAGCGGTCGCTGGGGTTATACAGCGGCCCCATGCTCAGCCCACGCACGCTTTGATCGACCGCATACGAATAGACCGGGAAATACAGCGGCAGGGCGGGCAATTCCTGGGCGAAACGCACCTGGAAATTCCGATACAGCTTCTGGCGAGTGCTGAGGGCATCCAGCACGCGGGCCTGTTCCAGGTATTCGCTCACCTGGCGGTCGTCCCATTGGGCGTAATTCTGCCCGTTCGATACCTGCGACTGGTGCCAGAAGGGATATGGGTCGGGGTCGGGCGAGCGGTCGAAGTTCAGCTCGGCCAGCGCGGCGTCATAGGCGCGCGGCTCCAGGTATTCACCCAGCAGAGCGTCGTACGGCACGGCCTTGAGCGTGACCTGCACGCCCACCCTGGCCCAGTCCTGCTGGATATGCCCGGCAATCTGCTGGTACAGCTCGCCTTCGGGGTAGACCATCTCAAACGCCAGCTTCTGGCCTTCTTTTGAGCGCACATTGCCGCCCTCTGCCGGCACCGTGTACTCGGCTTTCTTGAACAGTTCTACCGCCTGGTCGGGGTCAAATTCCAGGGATGCGCCGGCGTCATAATAAGCCCAGCTTTCGGGGAAGATCGGCCCGCTGGCAAGGATGGCCTGTCCGCCCAACAGCCGGTCTACGATCCAGCGCCGGTTGATGCTGAGCATCAACCCCCGGCGCACGTTGACATCCTGGAAGAAGGGTTTATCGGGGTTATCCAGGTTCAGGTAGATCAGCGAAAGGCGCGGCAGGCGGCCGGTAAACACGTTCAAGCGGGTATCTTTGAGGGCCTGGGGCAGCAAATCGGGCGTGATCTGGCTGACGCCCATCACATCGCCCTGCTCGTAGGCGGCCAGGGCGGCGGCGCTATCCGGGTAATAGCGAAAGACCACCTGGTCGATGAACGGCTTCTGGCCGTAATAGCCCTCAAAGCTGCGCAGCGCCACCGCTTTGATCTGCTCGCCGTCCACGTCCATGCCTTCGAAGCGATACGGCCCACTGCCGATGGGGTTCACGTTAAAGGCCGCGCTGATCATCCCCGCCGCCGGGGTATCTTGCAGGGCGTGCCTGGGCAGCACGCCAAAGCTGACGTAATCCAAAAACGGCGCAAACGGCTCTGGCAGGCGGAACTGGACCGTCTTTTCGTCCAGAGCTTCGACTTCGACCTGCTTCCAGAATTCGCGCAGGTCTTCCGACAGGGGGATGGCCTCATTGCGCATCATCTCGACCGTGAAAACCACGTCGTCGCTGGTGACGGGCTGGCCGTCATGCCAGTTTGCGTTGGGCCGGATGGCGAAGTTGTACACTTTTACGTCTTGCGAGACGCCCCAGGTTTCGGCCAGGTCGCCGGTGGGCAGGCCGTTGGCGTCGAACTTGACCAGACCGCTGTAGATCAAACGATCCACGTCATAATCGACCGGGTTGTACGTATCCAACAGGGGATTGAGCCGACCCAGCGACCCCACCAGCGCTTCCGTATAAACGCCCCCTGAGACGGGCTGGTCGGACGGGCTGCCTCCGGGCAAGCTCGTCTGCTGCTGCGTGATGAGCAGCAACCCAATTGCGCCCAGCGCCAACAGCACGACGATGATTTGCCAGCGTAATTTTTTCATAAGGTTTCCAGATTTTGGACACGGAAGCGCACGGTTCTCACGAATTCAAACCCAGCCAGGGCGCCGAACCCGCGCAGTTCCGTTTCATCCGTGTCCAAAATCCGTACTTTGAACCTTCCTGTAGCTTGCGGCGGTTTGCCGACTACCCGGCCACCATGGTGGTAGCGATGGCGAGGAGGAAGAACAGAACGCTCAGGCCAATCGTGACCCAGAACAGAACTTTCTCGATGCCGCGCCGGGCGGTAAAGATGCCGCCGGTATCGCCGCCGGTCAGCCCGCCCAGGCCGGCGCCCTTGCTCTGCAAGATTACGCTGGCGATCAGCGCAATCGACGTTATAATCAACGCAATATCCAGATACGTTTTCACAAAACCCTCCGAGGCTTTAAATTTGATCCTTCAACGGGCGCGCCGCGCCCAGGCGCAAGCCGGGAATTAAACAGGCTGATTATACCTTTCGCTTCCCGAAACGTCAAACCCCCCATGCCTGAAATTATCCTCAATCTTCATCTGCACAGCTTGTATTCCGACGGCCGGCTGACCCATGCGCAGATCGCCCAGGCCGCCCTGCGCGCCGGGGTGGACGTCGTCGTCGTCACCGATCATAACGTTTATGTCGAGGGGCCGGAGGATTATTACACCGAGGGCGAGCGGCGCACGCTGCTGCTGGTGGGTGAAGAGATCCACGACCAGGCCCGCCAGCCGCCCAAGAACCACCTGCTGGCGATTGGGGCGCGCAAAGAACTGGCCGGGCTGGCCTGGGACCCGGCCCGCCTGGTAGACGGCGTGCGCCAGGCGGGTGGGCTGTCATTCATCGCCCATCCGGTAGACCCGGCCGCCCCGGCGGTGGACCAGGTCGATCTTTCGTGGGAGAGCTGGGAGGTGCAGGGCTTCAACGGGATCGAGATCTGGAACGCCATGTCGGAGTTCAAGTCGCGCCTGCGCAGCCGCCTGCACGCCTTATACTACGCCTACAACCCACAGCGCATCGCCCGCGGTCCGTTCCCGGCTGCCCTGGCAAAGTGGGACGAGCTGCTGGCAACCGGCCAGCGCCTGACGGCGGTGGGTGGCAGCGACGCCCACGGCTTCGACGCCCGCCTGGGGCCGCTGCGCTGGACCCTGTTCCCGTACGAATTCCACTTCCAGACCGTCAATAACCACCTGCTGCTCGACGCGCCTCTGAGCGGCGACCTGGAACCCGACCGGGCCGTCATTTTAGAGGCCCTGCGGCGCGGGCGCAGCTTCGTGTGCTACGACCTGCCCGCCCCCACGCGCGGCTTCCGCTTCACCGCCAACGGCTTCGGACAGACGGCCGAGATGGGCAGCGAAATCTCGGCTCAGCGCGGGGTCACGCTGCAAATCCGCCTGCCGCAGGCCGCCGAGTGCCGCCTGGTGCGTCACGGAGAGGTATTGCAAACCTGGCAGAACCAGCAGCACGCTTCGTACATCACCAGCCAGCCAGGAGCCTACCGGGTGGAAGCCTACCTGAACTACCAGGGCCAGCGCCGGGGCTGGATCTTCAGCAACCCGATCTATGTGAAGAAATGATCCGTCTCAAACCCGGTAAAAATGTACCATTTGCAATTCCCCGCCGCCTGACTATAATAGAGCTAAGGCGAAACGTGCAGCTATGGATAATCGACGCAGGTATCACCGGAAATATCTCACCTACTTTTCCCAGGTTAGCGACCAGGAAAGCGGCACGCTCTTGGGCTATCTGGTCGATTTAACCACCGGGGGCGCGTTGATGATCGGCAACTATCCGCTGGACATCAACGCGGTCTATGATCTGCGGATCGAGCTGCCGGAAGGCTTCGACAGCCAGAACGGCATGAGCCTGCGGGCCAAAGCCGTATGGATGCAGCCCGATGTCGAAACCGATTTCTACCGCATCGGCCTGCAACTGGTAGCGATCACCCCGCGCGACCTGAACCTGCTCGAAAAGCTGCTGGTCAACTACGGCACGGCCAGCGAGCTGGGATAAACAAACCCAGGATCGCCCGGATATACCGCGGTATATCCGGGCGATCCTTTGCGTTAACGATAGGGCCGCCGCGCCGCGCAGGCCGCAAACACAATCGCCCATTTCGTGCTATACTCCCCCATTGGAACAAAACCACGTTTATCTCTATGAAGGAACCTTATGGTATCTCTCCCCTTTAACAAATTTGCGCGGCTGGGGCTGTTCCTGGCCTGCGCCTGTGTCTTAACGACCGGGCTGGTCTTCGCCCCAGCCGCCGCCCAGGAGGCCGGGCCGCCCCCGCCCCCCAACGAACGCCCGGCCGCCGTCCATACCCTGTATCTGCCCCTGGCATTCCGCACCAGCATCGCGGTCAACGGCGACCTGCTGATCGACACGCTGGAACCCACCCAGGCTATCCAGAACCCCAGCAACAAAGTGCCGATGATCGCTGGCAAGGCCACCGTCTTGCGGATCTACGCCCACACCACCGGGGGGAAAGCCCTCAGCGGGCTGCCCCTGTCGGTGAGCGCCAGCCGCAATGGCGTGGCTTTTCCCGGCTCGCCGCTCACGGTCAGCACGGCGGTGGCCCCGGTGGGCTGGACGCGCGGCGACCTGGCCTCCAGCACCAACCTCAGCTTGCCGGCCGCCTGGACGAGCGGCGGCAAGGTCGACCTGACCATCACCCTGGACCCGAACAACCTGTATGGCGAAACCGACGAAACCAACAACAGCCTGAACCTGACCCTCAACTTCATCGCCATCCCCAACCTGGAAGTGAAGGTTGTGCCGATCCAATATTACGACCCGTCCAGCGGGATCGCCTTCCCCGCGCCCAAGACCGACTTCGTAGCCGCCGGGCTGCTGCGCATGTACCCGGTGGGCGCGGTCAATGTGGCGGTGCGCAACGCCATCTCGTATGGCAAAGGCGGGCAAGACCTGGCCGATTCACGGGCCTGGGATCAACTGCTGAACCTGGTGACCGACCTCAAACGCACCGACGCCGCCCCCGATTACCAGGTCTATTATGGCCTGCTGGCCTCCAAAGACGCCAAAGGCACGAGCTGGTTCAACGGCGGGGTGGCCGGGATGAGCTGGATCAGCAACCGGATCAGCACCGGCATGGACGACGCTGAAGTGCCAGGCTGGCATTTCACCGGCGAGAACATCGCCGCCCACGAGATCGGCCACACCCTGGGCCGCCCGCACTCGCCCTGCGGCCTGCCCTCCGGCACAGACCGCAACTACCCCTACAAAACCGGCTCCATCGGCCAGTATGGGCTGAACGTGGTCAAGATGCAGGTGCTTTCACCCGACGTATACTCCGACATCATGGGCTACTGCCAGACCCAGTGGGTATCCGACTATACCTACATCCAATGGTATTACGACCAGGCCAAGTACGGCGGGCCGCAAAGCGACGCCCGCCCCGAGGCCGACCCGCTGACCCCCGGCCTGCTGGTGCGGGCCAGCGTTAATCCGGATGGTTCGCTGGCGATGCAGCCCTTCTACCAGTTCGCCGGGCGCCTGAGCGCTCCGGCCGAAGACCCCGCCTACCGCCTGGATTACCTGGACGAGCAGGGTGGGGTGATCGCCTCGTTCCCGCTGGCCGAACTGCACGCCGAGGCCGAAGGGTATGAGGCGCGGGCCATCAACGCCCTGGCCCCTCTCCCAGATAAACCCTACGCTGCAGTGCGCCTGGTACGCCTGGCGGCCGGGGCCGCCAATGGCCCAATCCTGGCTGAAAAACCATTCTCCGCCCAGGCCCTGGCCCGCGCCGCCGCCCCCGCCGTTCTGGAGGCGGGCGAACAGGCCAGCCTGCGCTGGGGCGACGAACAGACCCCCGCCCTGGTGCGCTACTCGACCGACGGCGGCCAGAGTTGGACCACCCTGGCCCTGGACGCCCTGGGCGGCCAGCTCCGCCTGGAGCGGGCCGAGCTGCCGGCCGGGAACCTGCTGTTCGAGGTCGTCCTGGCCGACAGCCGGGCGGCCACCTACCGGCTGGAATGGCAGGCGCAGCCATGAAACACACGTCGTTTTTCTCCGCCTTCTTCTGCGCGGCCGGCCTGCTGCTGGCGCTGGCCGCCTGCGGCCCCCGCCCCACGCGCCTGGGGCAAGACCAGGTGCGCGACATCGCCTGGCGGGCTTTAGAGCCAAACACCGCCACCCAAAGCCGCAGCAACTGGGAGCTGCGCCAGGCCCAAAAAGTAAGCGGGCGGGAAGTGGTAGACCAATTCACCATCTTTGGGGCCCGCCGCTGCCCTGGCCCTATCCCACCCGAAAACCTGGCGATCCGCGCCTCGGGCGAATACTGGTATATCCAGGCCGTGCCAAAGAAGCGAGCCGTTGAAAGCGAGAACGGGCTGATCGGCGCGCCGAACGATGCAGCGCTGCTCGACGGCATTACCCCTGACGCAACCGAGCCGGAACCCATCTTGCAAGAAGCCACCTTCCTGATCGACCCATTCAGCGGGCAGGTGGTGGCGCGTAAATTCACCTGTGGAGACTGAGCTTATGACCGATTCCGCCTCAATCCTGCTGCGTAAAGACGTTCCGCTCTCAGCCACGTGGAACGCCGAAAGCGTCTATCCCTCGCTGGCGGCCTGGAAAGTCGAACTGCAGGCCATCCAGGCCGCCGCGCCGGAACTGGCCGCCTACCAGGGCCGCCTGTCTGAAGGGCCGCATATCCTGGCGGCCGCCTTGCAGATGCGCGACCAGCTCATCATCCGGGCCTACAAGGCCATGATGTACGCCTCTGTCTCGCATGAAGTGGACAAGACCAACCCGGCCGTCGCAGCCCTGCCCGGCCAGGCCCAGGCCGCCTTTGGACAGGCGCTGGCCGCGGCGGCCTTCATCGACCCGGAGCTGATCGCCCTGGGCCAGCCCACCCTGCAAACCTGGATGGATCAGGATGCCGCCCTCAAGGTCTACGCCCACGCCTTCGATAATCTGTTCCGTAAACAGGCTCACGTGCGCTCGGCCGAGGTCGAGGAGCTGCTGGGCATGCTGGCCGAGCCGTTCGCCAATATCGAAACCACCGCCGGGCTGATGACCGACGCCGACTTCCAATTCCAGCCCGCCCACGACCAGCACGGTCGGCCCGCGCCGGTGGGCCAATCGGCTATTCAGAAAATCCTGTCTTCCCCCGACGGCAGCCTGCGCCAATCGGCCTGGCGCAATTACATGGACGAATACCTGGCTCACAAGAACAGCCTGACCAGCAATCTGGTCACCTCGCTCAAGGCCAACGTGTTCCAGGCCCGCGCCCGGCGCCATGCCAGCACCCTGGAAGCCTCGCTGTTCGAGAACAACATCCCGGTGGAAGTGTTCTACAACCTGCTCGACACCTTCCAGAAGAACCTGCCTATCTGGCGGCGTTATTTTGCCGCCCGGCGAAAGGCCCTGGGGATCGAGAAGCTGGAGCATTACGACCTGTGGGCCCCGCTCACGGATCAGCGCCCCAGAGTGCCGTTTACCCAGGCGGTCGAATGGATCTGCGCCGGGCTGGCGCCCCTGGGCGCAGACTACACCGCCGTCATCCGGCAGGGTTGTCTGCAAGACCGCTGGGTGGATGCGGCCCCCAACCAGGGCAAGATGGCCGGGGCCTTCTCGTCGGGCGCGCCCGGCACGCATCCCTTCATCGTGATGAGCTACACCGATGAAATCTTCAGCCTCAGCACCCTGGCCCACGAGCTGGGCCACTCGATGCACTCCTACCTGACCTGGCAGAACCAGCCCCTGGTGTACAGCGATTATTCGCTGTTCGTGGCCGAGGTGGCCTCCAACTTCCACCAGGCGATGGTGCGGGCCTACCTGCTCGAAACCCAGACCGAACGCAGTTTCCAGATCGGGCTGATCGAAGAAGCCATGGCGAACTTCCTACGCTACTTCCTGATTATGCCTACCCTGGCCCGCTTCGAACTGGAGACCCACCGCCGCGTCGAGCGCGGCCAGGGCCTGAGCGCCGACGAGGCCATCGACCTGATGGCCGATCTGTTCCAGGAAGCCTTTGGCGAAAGCGTATCCGTAGACCGGCCGCGGGTGGGCATGCTGTGGGCCACCTTCTCGCACCTGTACGCCGATTACTACGTCTACCAGTACGCTACGGGCATCTCTGGGGCCAACGCCCTATCGCGGCGCATCCTGGCGGGCGCGCCGGGGGCTGCCGAGGACTACCGCCGCTTCTTGAAGACCGGCAGCGCCCTTTACCCGCTCGACGCCCTCAAGCTGGCGGGGGTCGATCTGACCAGCCCGGAGCCGGTCGAGCAGACCTTCGCCGTGCTGTCTGGCCTGGTAGACCGGCTGGAAACCCTGGTTGGCTGAATGGTCGCTGCCGCCGGGCCGCGCCAGCCTGCAGCGAATCTTTGAAACCGGGCATGGCGAAAACCGCACCCTCTCCTTTGTAGAGGGGCTGCGCGGATTCGCCATGCTCAATATTTACCTGATCCACTTTATCTCCAACTTCTATTACTGGCTGGCCCCGGGTACCCTCACCTTCCGCTGGACCAGCGCCCAGTTCACCATCTCGCACTCGTCGGTCGATCTGTTCTTTCTGCTCAGCGGCTATCTGACCTATCGAAGCTTCATTCAGCACCCGCGCCCCTACCTGGGCTACCTGGGCGGGCGGGTGCGGCGCATCTACCCCGTCTTTTTGACCATCTTCGCCGTGTACGTAGGGCTGTCGTTCGCCGCGCCTTCGATCAGCAAGATCCCCGCCCAACCCCGGGAGGCAGCCCTGTACCTGCTGGCGAATCTGCTGCTGCTGCCGGGGCTGTTCCCCATCCAGCCGATGATCTCGGTGGCCTGGGCCTTGAGCTATGAAATGTTCAGCTACCTGAGCCTGCCGCTGCTGGCAAAGGCGCTGCGCCGGGCCGGGACGGCCTGGCGCATCCTGGCGGCGGTGGGGCTGACGGCCGGGCTGGTTGCGGCGGCCTTCGGCTCCGAAACCGTCCCGGTACGTCTGACGGCCTTCCTGGCCGGGGCGGTCGTCTACGACCTGCAAAGCGCCGCCCGGCGCTGGAAGCTGCCGGCCAGCCTGGGGCTGTTCGCCATCCCCGGCCTGTACGGGGTGATCTGGCTGCTGCCCATCACCCCGGCCGGGCTGGCCTGGCGGGCGGTCGCCAACTTTATCGGCCTGGGGCTGCTGATGTTCGAGCCGCTCGACCAGCCCAATGGGTTGACGGCGCGGGTCTTTTCCTGGACGCCCCTACGCTGGTTCGGCAATATCAGCTATTCGTATTTTCTGGTTCACGGGCTGGTGATTCGCATCGAAGCCTATCTGCTGGCCCAGGTCTACCCGCCGCAGATCGCCCCGCCGGTTTATTTCTGGCTGGGGCTGATCCTGAGCTTTCCACTGACCGTGATCGCCGCCCTGGGATTGTACCTGCTGGTCGAACGCCCGGCCCAGGCCTGGCTCGCCCGCCGGGTCTGAAGTTCAGGGAGGGTATCGCCCTGCTTAAGACATCCTCGCCAGCCGCGGTTGCGTGGGACGCCGCGGCTGGAAGACCCGGGCAACCAAAATCGAGAAAAAATTCGTGAGGTCTAAATGGATAACTGTGAACTGCTGATCCAGGATTTACAGCGGCTGCGTGAACACATGCGCCGGGTGGTGGCGCAAGCCGACACGAATCGGGAAATTTACCCCCATTGGCGGATGAAAGAAGTGTTGGATCACCTGACCGGCTGGGACGACGCGGCTGTCGCCTCTCTGCAGGCGCACGTCGATGGGCGCGAACCGCCTGTGCCGGCGGGGCGCGGTATTAACGACTACAACGCCCGCACCGTCTCTGAGCGCGAAGCGTTGGACCTGCGCCACACGATCCAGGAATGGGAGGTCACTCGTCAGCAGTTGATCGACCGGCTGCACAGCCTTCCAAGCGCAAAGATCGCCGAGCCGTTCATCTTTCCCTGGGGGATGAACGGCACGGTCGAAGAAATCGTCAATATCCTGATCGAACACGAAGAAGAACACGCCGCCGAGATCGAAGGACTGCTGTCTGCGGAAAATTGAAATTTGGCTCTTCCGCCGAAGGCGGGAATTTTTCTATCTTTAGGGGTTGTTGCCTGGCGTAGCCAGGCAACAACCCCTAAAGATAACTTCTTCCGGACTAAAATCTACGCGCAGCCCAGAGGGTATAAGCTGGGATTTTTGAATGGAATCAGAGCCAGCAGCACGGCCTGCTGGTAGAATCCCGCCCGATCCAGCACGTCGCCGGTGAGGATGCCCACCGCCCCGTTAGCCTGCTTGGAATTGACCTGGCCGAACACGATGTCGTCGGCCTCGCCCAGTTCTTTGCCCTGGCGCACCAGGTCGGCCACCTGAGGCGGCAAGAAGAATGTGCCGGTGCAGCCCTGGCCGCAGCGCCGCCCGTCTGGCGCGTCGTCGGGCGTTTCGCCGCCCAGCACCACAATCCAGGCAAAGGCGGTCATCCCCTGCGGGCTGTCCTCGATGCCGCCTTCCACCCCGGCCCAAAAATCGGCCTGCGGGCGCAGCCGGGAGGCGTTCCAGGCCCGGTTGCGCGCTCCCAGCCGCGTTTCGGCGCTGGTGGCGGGCTGCACCGCCACGCCGGAAGGAACGGAAACCGCTTCGATCTCCACATCCATCGTCGGGAACATCTGCTCGAACCCGCGCCGCACCGCCTGAAGTTTCACCGGGTTCTGCGAAGCAACCACAATCTTCATCACCACTCCTTAGAATATACCTTTATACGCGCCGCCGTCCACACTGAGCATCACCCC
>CAYQDU010000080.1:0-18263 GCA_964416275.1 uncultured Anaerolinea sp.
GGGCGAGGTCGAGTCTGAGAACCGACTGGGGGCCAGTGCCGTTTCAATGGTGATGGTGGCAATCGCCTTTGGCATGATCTTGTTTGTTGATTGGCTGCAGCATCGCAGCCCGAGGCCGACCGCATGAGCGCTTTACCAATCACAACGGCTAAAAAACGTCCGACCTCGACCGGTGGGCGCTGGGTTCAGCGCGTCTTGATCGGGATCGTGATGCTATACGTGGTGGGGCTGATTGTCACGCCCCTGGCCGCTCTGACGGTGGGGGCGTTTGCCGAGGGTCTCCGGCCTATCTTTGTCGAACTGAGCCGGCCCGACGTGTTGGGCGCTTTCTGGCGTACGATCTGGATCAGCCTGCTGGTGGTGATCGTGCATACCCTGTTCGGCACGTTGGTGGCCTGGGTGTTTGTGCGCCATCGTTTCCCAGGGCGCAAGCTGATTAACGCCCTGGTGGATATGCCTTTCGCCATCTCGCCGGTGGTGGTGGGGTATATGCTGCTGCTGCTGTTTGGGCGCAATGGGCTGCTGGCCCCCGTACTGACCGCCCTGGACATCAAGGTGGCCTTTGCCATCCCCGGCATGGTGCTGGCGACCCTGTTTGTGACGTTGCCGCTCTTGATCCGCGAGCTGGTTCCCATCCTGGAGAATTTCGGCGTTCAGCAAGAGCAGGCCGCCGCCACCCTGGGGGCCAACGGCTGGCAGACCTTCTGGCGGGTGACGCTGCCGGCCCTGCGCTGGGGGTTCATCTACGGGATTACGCTCACTTTTGCCCGCGCCCTGGGCGAGTTTGGCGCGGTGTTGGTAATCGGCGGCGGCATCCAGGGCCGCACCGAGACGGCCACGCTTTACATCTACCGGGCCCTCGACGAGCGCCAGTACGTTGGGGCCTATTCGGCCGCCATGGTCCTGGGCCTGTTCTCACTCCTGCTGGTGATGGGCACCGACTTCCTGCGCAAGCGCGAGAAGAATTGAGATCCAGCATTCCGGTTCTTCCGTCGAGGGCGGGAACCTCTTTCCCGGCGAAGCCGGCCGAAACTTTGTTCTAATTGGGCCGGGCTGAGGGTATAATAAGCCTCGATGGCCCAGAAACCTACGCCTCGCGCCGCGCAGAAACCGGCCTCCAAACCGTCCGCCGCCTCGCCGGCGAAGCCGGCCGTTAAGCCGCTTGCCGCGCCGGCCTCTCCGCCCTCCACCGCCCTGCGTATAGCCGACTTCCTGGCGCGTTTCGAGCGGTTTGCCTGGGACTTCGGCGGGGTCTTCTGGCTCAGCCTGTCGCTGCTCACCCTGGCCGCGCTGCTGGCCCCCAGCCTGACCTCGGGACTGCTGGCCCTGTGGGGCGCGCTGGTGCGGCGTTGGTTGGGCTATGGCGGTCCGTGGATGGCCCTGTTTGCGGGTTGGTTGGGGCTGTGGATGTTTCAGCGCAGCCCTGGCTCTCAACCTGGCCCGGCGGCCTCCCGCCTGGAATCGACCGGCGGGCAGGTTCCCCTTCAGCCCGGCGCTTCTGTTGAAAGCGCCGTTCCCGCCGCGGCGCGCAGCTCGCGCCCGCGCGCCTCCTCGGCTTTTTGGGGGCGCTTTTTGTTGTTGGAGTTGGCCGCATTTGCTTCCCTGGCTTTCCTGGGTGTGTGGGGGGGGTTCTCGATCGAGCGGGCCGACGCCGGCCTGGACGGCGGGCAGGTGGGGTGGGGCCTGGCCGAACTGACCCGGCGTGTGCTGGCGACGGCCGGGCTGGAGAGCGCCCTGTGGTCGGGCGGGCTGCTGCTGCTGGCGTTTATGGTTTTTCTGGCGGCCGGGCTGGGGCTGCCGGCCCGCTGGGCGGCCGCCTTGCAGGCGCAGCTTGCCCGGTCGGAGCGGGCTTCTGCTGCCCTGGTGGATGCGCCCGGCCTGGGGGTCAGTGAAGCGCCCTTGCAGCCGGGCCCGGCCGCTCCAGCCGCCGTTCCGGCGCGCAAAAAAGCGCCGATCCTCCCGCCCCAATTCCGCAAGAATTTCCACCTGACCCCGCAAGAACCGGCCTCGCCGGCCGCTCTGCCGCCCCGCGACGAGCGCCTGCCAGGGTTGGGCCTGCTGGTGTATGAGCAGTACAGCCGCCCCGACGAGCGCACGATTAACCAGATTGCCGGGCTGATCGAAAAGACCCTGGCCGAGTTTGGCATCCCGGCCAAAGTGATCGACTTTCGGGTGGGGCCGACCATCACCCAGTTCGCCGTCTCGCCCGGCTATGTGGAGAAGGACCGACCCAACGGCGAGGGCGACCCGGCCAAGATGAAAGTGCGGGTTGCCCAGATTTCCTCCCTGGGGCGCGATCTGGCCCTGGCCCTGTCGGCCGAGCGCCTGCGCATCGAGGCTCCCGTGCCGGGCCGCCCGTACGTGGGCATCGAAGTGCCAAACCCCAGGGCTTCTGTGGTGCGCATGCGGCCTATTTTGGAGCATGAAGCCTTTGCCAAAGTCAGCTCGCCTCTGGCGATGGCTCTGGGCCGGGATGTTTCCGGCCAGCCGGTGGTGGCTGACCTGACCCGCATGCCTCACCTGCTCATCGCCGGGACGACTGGATCGGGTAAATCGGTCTGTATTGCGGCGATCGCCACCTGCCTGGTGATCAATAACACCCCGGATGATCTTCGCCTGGTGATGATCGACCCGAAGATGGTCGAACTGGTGCGTTTCAACGGCCTGCCGCACCTGTATGGCAAGGTCGAAACCGATCCAGAGCGCATCCAGGCCGTGCTGCGTTGGGTGGTAGTCGAGATGGACCGGCGTTACAAAGTTCTGGAAGCCTCCCACGTGCGCAACATCGACACGTATAACCGCAAAGCCCAGCGCCATAAGGGCGGGCTGCCCATGCCGCGGGTGGTGGTGCTGATCGACGAACTGGCTGATCTGATGATGTCTGCCCCGGAAGAGACCGAGCATAACCTGGTGCGCCTGGCCCAGATGGCCCGCGCGGTTGGAATTCACCTGGTGGTTGCCACCCAACGCCCCGGCGTCGATGTGGTCACCGGGCTGATCAAGGCCAACTTCCCGGCCCGCATCTCGTTCGCGGTGGCTTCTTCGGTCGATTCGCGGGTCATCCTGGATAGCGTAGGGGCCGAGGGCCTGCTGGGGCGGGGCGATATGCTCTTCCTGCCGCCCGACGCCTCCGGCCCGCAGCGGGTGCAGGGGGTAATGGTGTCGGACGCCGAGGTAGATAAAGTCATCACTTTCTGGCAAACCAACCGCCCGGCCCCGGCCGCGCCCGACCCATCGCCCTGGGAGGCGATGCTGGCCGAGGAGCAAACCCTACCCGACCGGGACGACCTGGTCGAGCGGGCGATCAAGATCGTGCGCCAGGAGCAGCGCGCCAGCGCCTCGATGCTCCAGCGCCGCCTGCGGATTGGCTACCCGCGCGCCGCTCGCCTGATCGACGAGCTGGAAGAATTGGGCGCCATTGCCCCAGCCAGCGGCGGCCGTGAGCGCGAAGTGCTGCTGGAACGCGAAGATTTCTCCGAAGACGAAGAAGATAGGTAATCTGGCTCGCCTGACCGGAAGCCGGCCACGTCGCTGCGCCCGGCCGCGCGGCGTTGGACGACGCCCACCCTATGAGACGCTTGGGCCGGCCGCTCTGCGCCAATCGGAGGCAATGTCGGGTGTTGTCCTATTGACTTTCATATTTACGGCAAGGATAATGGGGATGGACGAACTTGTATCAGCGAATCCATACATGAGGCCGTATGCGTGTATTATTGATCGTCAATAATCCCGACCTAAGCCAGGCCCAACCCTATTTAACGTTGAAACCTGGCGATGAAATCTTACAGATTGCCCCTGCAGATGATCATCTAGAGCAGATTCGTACGCTACGCCCCGATCTGGTCTTAATTGATGCCGCGCTGCCGGGCGCGCCGGAACTGGCCGAACAGGCCCACGATGATCTCAGCCTGCGCAACATCCCCGTGTTTTTAGCGCCGGGCCTGGAGCGCCAGGAAGCGCCGCCCGGCCCGCGTCCGCCGTCTGCCGGATCGACCGGCTCTGCCGCGCCGGCCCTGGAGCCGGCCAGCGCAGCAGAGCTTTGGCCGGCCGATTGCGCCGCCCTCGAACGCCAGATTTTGAACAGCCTGGATCAGGCGGTAGTCGTGCTTGACCTGAACGGCGTGATCGTGTATTGGAATCAGTTTGCCGAGAATCTGTATGGCATCCCGGCTGAAAAAGCGGTGGGTCATTCTTCAGCCGAGATTTTGGGCCGGCGCAGCAAGTTCTATAAAGAACAGGTCATTCCCCACCTGCACAGCGGAAAACGCTGGACGATGGAATATTTTGTGCGTCGCCGGGATGGACGGATGCGCCCGGTGCTGCTCGCCGTCTCCCCGTTGTACGACCAGAATCATACCCTGATCGGCCTGACCGAGATCGCCGCCGACATCAGCGAACGCAAAGAAAACGACTCGCGTTACCAGCGGGCTTTGTTCAACGCCCCCTTCCCGGTCATCATCCACGCCGAAGATGGTGAGGTGATCATGCTCAACCGGGCCTGGACCGAGCTGAGCGGCTTTGAGCCGGGCCACATGCCGCGCATCGAAGACTGGGTTGAAAAGGTTTATGCGCCAGATCAGCGGGAGTTTATGCTGGACGTTATCCGCCAGGGGTTTGACTCCAGCCAGCGGGTGACGCAAAGCGTCGAGCGCGAGATCAAGACCCTGGACGGCGGGCGGCGCATCTGGAGCTTTAGCTCGGCCCCGCTGGGAACCACCCTGGATGGCCGCCGGACGCGCATCACCATGGCGGTTGATCTGACCGACCGCAAGGAAGCCGAAAACCGCTTCGAACTGGCGGTGATGGACTCGCCCCTGCCGATTTCCATGTACGCCGAAGACGGCGAAATGCTGCTGATTAACCGGGCCTGGATCGACCTGACCGGCTATAGCTTGCAAGACATCCCCACCGTCCAGGCCTGGGCGGAGAAAGCCTATCGCGGCGAAGCGTCCCCAGAGCGCCGCGCCAGCGAGGGCGAGGCTTGGGCCGAGGGCCAGCTCCCGGTGGGCGAATTTACCGTCTACACCCAAGACGGCCGCCGGCGCACCTGGGATTTCAGCGCCGTCTCGCTGGGTCGCTTGCCCGATGGGCGCCGTTACCACATGAGCATCGCTTCCGACCTGACCGACAGCCGAGAGGTTGAGAAACGCTTCCGGCGCTCGATTGAAGAAGCGCCCTTCCCAATCGTCTTATACGCGGCCGAAGACGGCGAAATGCTTTTGGTCAGCCGGGCCTGGACGGAGATCACCGGCTATACCATTCAAGACATTCCCACCCTGCGGGTCTGGGTGGAAAAAGCCTACCGCGACCAGGGGGAGCAGGCCATGGCCCGCATTCGCCAGGCTATCCCCCTGGACGAACGCACCCACCTGGGCGAGTTTGTCGTCCATACCAAGGATGACCGCCAGCGCCTGTGGGATATTCACTCGGTCTCGCCCGGCCGCCTGCCCGATGGCCGGCGGCTGCGCATGACCATGGCGACCGACATCACCGAGCGCAAGTCCGTCGAGCAGCGTTTCGAGCAGGCGGTGCAGAATGCGCCCTTCCCGCTGGCCCTGTACGCCGAAGACGGCGAAGTGATCCTGCTCAACCAGGCTTTTAGCGACTACACCGGTTATACCCAGGCCGATCTGCCCAGCCTGGACGCCTGGCTGCAAAGAGCCTTCCGCGAGCGTTACCCGATGATGCGCGAATGGGTGCGCCAGATGGAGGCCCAGCCTGGGATGACCCACGAAGGCGAGTTCTCGATCTGGACCAAAGACGAGCATGAGCGGGTCTGGGACATTGACGGCGTCTGGTTGGGCGGCCTGCCCGATGGCCGGCGGATGCGGATGCTGATGGCCGTTGACCTGACCGACCGCAAAGAGATGGAGCAGCGCTTTGCCCAGGCCGTTAAGTACGCTCCCTTCCCGCTTTCGATTTACGCCGAGGGCGGCGAGATGATCCTGGTGAACCAGGCGTTCATGGACCTGACCGGTTACAGCCTGCTGGATGTGCCGACCCTGCCCGATTACATCCGCCGGGCGCACCTGCACACTCCACAGCAAAACCTGCCCCAGGATGCGGCCCGGCTCGAAGCCTCGATCATCCGGCTGATGACCCCCGACCAACCCCAGCGGGTGGGCGAGCTGACCCTGACCGTGCGCGATGGCCGCCAGCGGATCTGGGATATGATCGCGGTGCCGATTGGTCACTTGCCTGATGGGCGGCGGCTGCGTATGGCGATGGCTTCCGACATCACAGAGCGCAAGGAAATCGAGCTGCGCTTCGAGCAGGCGGTGACCGAATCGCCTTTCCCGCTGGCGCTGTATACCGTCGAAGACGGCGAAATGCTGCTGCTCAATCGCGCCTGGACCAACCTGACCGGCTATCGCCTGGAGGACATCCCCACCGTGGACGACTGGTTGGAGAACGCGTTTGGCGCCGATAAAAGCCGGGTCTGGCAGGCCATGCTGCACGGGCGAGCGCGCCCGGGGGCGGTGAATTATGGCGAGTTCCTGGTGCGCACCAGAGACGGCCAGCAGCGGGTATGGGATTTCAGCGCCGTCTCATTGGGCTGGCTGTCGAATGGGCGCCAGTTGCGGATGTCGATTGCCTTCGACGTAACCGAGCGCAAAGAGATCGAAGAACGCTTCCGCCGGGCGGTAGAAAACGCGCCTTTCCCGATAATCATCCATGCGCAAGATGGCGAAGTGATCGCCCTCAACCGGGCCTGGACCGACCTGACCGGTTACACCCAGGCCGACCTGCCCACCATGGATGCCTGGATCCAGAAAGCCTACGGTCCGCTCGGCCCAGAGTTTCTGGCAGATGCGCACCCGTTGATGCCGGCCGCCTACGTGCCTCAGCCGCGGGTCGATCCCCATCAGGATCATCACATTTGCGCCAAAGACGGCCGGCAGCTGACCTGGCACTTCAGCTCCTCCCCGTTGGGAGTGCTGCCCGATGGCCGCCGGCTGGTCATCAGCATGGCCGCCGACCTGACCGAACGCAAGCGCATCGAGGATGCGTTGAGCGAGAGCGAGCATCGCTATCGCCAGGTGGTGGAACTGTCGAACATGCTGATTGCCACCCTCACCGGCCCCCGCCTGACTTTTATCAATACGGCCGGGGCGCGCTTGCTGGGGTTCGAGTCGGCTCAGCAAATGATCGGGCGTCCCCTTTCAGAACTGATCCACCCCGAATCATACCAGCGGCTGGTTGAGCTGACCCACACCCTGCCGATTGACGCGCTAATCGAGCAAAATGGCAATCGGCCTGTCGGCCCTTCGACCCTGGTGGAGGAAGAAATCATCCGCCAGGATGGAATCCGGTTGGTGCTTTCGGCCTCGCTGAACTTTACGAGTACGGGGGAAGTCAATAACCGGCGCATCGAATTTACCGGGTTGGTTGTCCACGTCATCGCCCAGGATTTTACGGCCCGCCGCCAGGCCAACCTGGCGCTGCGCCGCCAGGCGGCCCTGGCAGAGATCGATGTCGCCATCAGCCGCCCCACCGAGCTGGAAGCCGGCCTGGAAAAGGTGATCGAAATTGCCTGCGACGCCCTATCTGCCCGGATTGGGGTGGCGGTGGCGCTGTGGGATGCCCAGATAGGCGGCTTCCGCCTGGCCGCCTCCAGTATGCCCGAAGCGCACGCCGCTGTGCTGGAGCGCCTGGTGCAGCCGGTGGACAGCCTCTCGACCTTTATCGCTCAGGAGAAGAAGCCCTGGCTGGTGCAAGATGTTGCCCAGGACGATTTCGACCCCGGCTATTTTGCCGATACGGCCGTGCGCTCCTACGCCGCCATTCCAGTAATGGTCGATCACCTGGTGCAGGGCGTATTGTACGTTTTTCAAGACCGCACCGACGCCTTTTCCCTGGGCGATGAGCAGTTCCTTTCCGCCCTGGCGCACCGCCTGGGGTTGGCGGTGGGCAAAGTAGATCTGTACGAAAACATTCGCAAAGCGCGGGATGCAGCCGAAGGCGCCTCGCGGGCTAAGGCCGATTTTCTGGCGAACATGAGCCACGAATTGCGCACCCCGCTGACCACAATCACCACCCTGTCGGAACTGCTGCTTGAATCGCCGCTCGACCCGGCCCAGTCGAACTATACGCAAACCATTTTCAACAGCGCCGGGCGGCTGCTGGATCTGATTAACCGCGTGCTGGATTTCTCGCGCCTGGAAGCCCACAAACTAACCCTGACCGACCAGCCTTTTGACCTGCGCCGCGTCATCGAGGCCGCCCTGGATCTGGTAGCGATCCAGGCGGCGCAAAAAGGGCTGTACCTGGAATATAGCGCCGGCCCGGAAATCCCCTACCGGCTGCAAGGCGATGCGATCCAGCTTGGGCAGGTGTTGGTCAACCTGCTTTCGAACGCGGTCAAGTTTACCGAAAGCGGGTCGATCTCGCTGAGGGTGAGCCGGGTGGGGCAGCCGGGGGATGCGCTCGCCGCGCAAGAGCCGCCTTTCTGCGAGCTGTTATTCACCCTGCAGGATACCGGCCCAGGCATTCCGCCCGACCGCATCCCGCTGCTTTTCCAGCCCTTCAGCCAGGTTGACACCTCGCCCACCCGCAAATATACCGGCAGCGGCCTGGGGCTGGTTATCAGCAAGCATATCGTCGAGCTGATGGCCGGGCGCATCTGGTTGGAAAGCGATGGACGCACGGGGACGACCTTCTATTTCACCGTCCGGCTGGAGATCGTGCCGGGCGAGCCGCCGGCCTATCTGCACGCCGACCAGCCCTGGATGCGGGGCAAGCAGGTGTTAATCTTGACCGGCTCGAACCTGGCGCGCCAGGTTCTGGATGAATGGGTGACCTATTGGGGCGGCCAGGCTGAGAGCTTTGCTCACCTCAACCCGGCCCTGCATTGGATGAAGGATCATCCGGCGGTGGATGTAGCCCTGGCTGACGCTCATTATTTCGACCTGCAGCAGCCCAACCTGTGCGCTTATTTTGACGCCTGCCAGAGCGAGCGCTCGGCCCTGGTGGCCCTCTCGCCGTTTGGCGAGCGGGTTTCGCCGCCCAACGGCCTCAGCGGGCTAACGCTGAACCCGGTCAAGCCGGGGGCGCTGTACGGCCTGTTGGCGGCCCGGCTGCAAGAGGCCCGCGGAGCGGCCCCGGAAATATTCGAAGCGCCGGCCGAGAGCCAGACCAGCCAGGAAGCCCTGCAAATTTTGCTGGCCGAAGATGATCCGCTCAACCGCCAGGCCCTGAGCCTGCGTTTGCAGCGCCTGGGCTACACCGTAGAGCCGGTATCGAACGGGCTGGAGGTGATCCAGGCGATTGCCGCGGGGCGCTATGATATTGTGTTCATGGATTATCAGATGCCAGAATTGGATGGGCTATTTGCCACCCGGTATGTACGCGAGAATTACCCTGCCGCTCGCCAGCCCTTTATCATCGGGTTGACGGCCGACGCTCGCCAGGAAGCGCGCGACGCCCTGCTGGCCGCTGGGGCGAACCTGTATTTGACCAAGCCGGTGCGCGGCGAAGACCTGTCGCTGGCGCTGCGCCAGGCGCTGGTTTACCTGCGTTCCGAGCGCCAGATGAGCCCGGGGCAGAGCCGGCTGGCCCAGGCGCTCCATGCCCAGCCGCCAGCGCCTATCGACGAAGCGATCTTTAACGACCTGGTTGAATCGATTGGTGGAGACGATCTGAGCAACGTACTGGCTTTGCTGGATCTGTTCTTCGAGAGTTCGCAAAAGCTGATGGAGGACATCCGGGCTGACCTGGACGAACAGCGCTGGCAGCAGATGCGCCAGGATTTGCACACCCTGAAAGGCAGCAGCGAGCTTTTGGGCGCCGCCCGCCTGGGCGCCTGGTGTAAGCAAATAGAGATGCTGGCCGTCCAGGGCCGGGCCGAAGATCTGGCAGCCGGGTCTGAGAAACTGGCTGAAGAATACCAGACCGCGCGCCAGGCGTTGGAGCAGCGCTATCGGCAGATCGCAGAAACCACCCGTCCCGGCAGCCCACTCGAATCATTTTAGGGGCTTTTGTCGCACTCTTGCGACAAAAGCCCCTCTGCTTCTGATGATTGGTGCGCTTTATTCAGCGGTTGCCCCCAACCACGGTTAAGCTGCGCCGCCCGCAACCCCCGATCCCTATTGCTGGGGAATCCAGGCCGAGAAGTTATCGAACCACATCTCAAACCCGCCGGGGTCGATTTCGCCGTAGGTGGAGACGGTCAGGCCCATGCGGGCCGAGCTATCGTTCGCCAACTCGGCGTCGTCGATGGATAGGGCCAGTTGATTGTTGATGTACAGCGTAACCGTGCTGCCCTCGCAGCTTACCTGGATGTGATTGACCGCCCCGGCCCCCTGGTTGAAGTTGTCGAAATCGAGCCAGTTATCGTCGGTCAGGGCAACGCGGTCATTATTGCGGATGCGGGCAATGGCGAACGACTGGTTGAATGGGTCCAGCTCGATCTCGTGGTAGTTATCCCCATCGATGAAGCCGCACAATACGCCGAACGTGCCGCCGTGCTGCCCGTTGTAGGTGGTGGGAATCTGGGCGTCGAACTCCATATCGCGCGGGTTATAGGTGGTAGGCGGGAATACCCAGGCCTGGATGCTGGGCGACTTCACCGCGATGGAATAGACCTGCCCCAGCCAGCCCACGGTGTAATTCGGCTTTTCGGGGGTGTTGACCAGCGGCCAGCCCTGGTCGGACGAGAAATCATCGTAGAAAGGGTTGTCGGCCAGCTTGGGCGGGTTGACGGCCTCGGTCGGCTGTTCGACCGGCTGCGTCGGTTGTTCAACCGGCGGCTGGGTGGGGGTGGCCGTAGGGGGCAGTGGGGTGTAGGTGGCGGTGGGCGTCAGCGTAGGTGTGGGGGTGGCCGTACCGGCAAACGCTTCGGCCAGCGGGCCGCCCAGGAGCGCCAATGTTCCTCCTACGATTACCGTTCCACACAGGCACAAGCCGACCAGCACCCCGGCGATGATCCACAGCGGGTTGCGTTTGGCTGGCGCGGGCGGGGTATAGCTGTCGGCGTAACCGCCATACGGCGCGGGCGTGGGATCTATGGGCAGTTGGGCCGCATAAGACTCTGGCTCTGGCATCTTCTGGGTTTGCGGGTACAGCGGGGCGGCGTCGGACACGCGCTGGCCGCAGTTGGGGCAGAACAGGCTGGTGGGCAGCAGCTCTGTCCCACAACGACTACAAAAGCTGGGGTTGGCGCTCATCGTTTCTCCTCACACTCACAATCCGGCCCAGGGCGGGGATTGCCGGTTGGCGCAGTTGAAAAAATCATCAGACCGATTATATCAGACCAGAATAGTCTATATGGGAATTTAACGGATGATTGCCCCCGCCTGCAATCATCCGTTTGAGCGATTTTCTGTGTGCTAGCATGGGGCGCTGGCCTCTGCCGAAGGCAGGGATTTTTTTATTTTTGGGGAAATGGATGGCTACGCCACCCATTTCCCCAAAAATCGCACCTCTTTCCCGGCGAAGCCGGGAGAGCCGCCGCAGAGAAGGCGAAGAATGTAGAGGCCGCCAAATCGTGATAAGATAAGGCCGGAGACCTCCCGTATGAATCGACGCCAATTCTTGAAACTCGCCGGGGCCAGCCTCGGCGCCGCATTCATCAGTCATTTACCCCCTTCCATTCGCAATGCCGGAAACTGGCTTGATTTGCCGGCGAACAGGCCGCTGGCCGGCCTGCCCGGTCAGCGGCCGCCCAACGTGGTCCTGATCCTGGCTGACGACATGGGCTATGCCGACCCTGGCTACCTGGGCAGCGACCTGCCCACTCCCAACATCGACCAGTTGGCCGCCGAGAGCGTGCGTGCCAGCCAGGCCTACGTCACCTGCCCGGTGTGCGCCCCATCCCGCGGCGGCCTGCTCACCGGCTGCTACCAGCAGCGTTTCGGCCTGCTGGATAACCCGCGCAATAGCTGGAAGACCAACCCCAATTACGGCGTGCCGCCCGGCGTGCCGGTGATTGCCGAGCATCTCAAGCCGGCCGGGTATGTCACCGGGGCCATCGGCAAGTGGCACGTGGGCTATTCCGAAGGGCGGCGGCCAACCGAGCGCGGCTTCGATGAATTCTTCGGTTTCCTGGGCGCCGACCATCCTTACTTCTCGGCCCAGAAGAAAAAAGCCGCCCCCATCTTGCGCGGGCTGGAGCCGGTGGACGAGCAGGATTACCTGACTACCGCTTTTGGCCGGGAGGCCAACGATTTTATCGACCGGCATAAGGATGAGCCGTTTTTCCTGTATTTTGCTCCTAATGCGGTCCATATCCCGCTCGAAGCCCCCAACGATTACCTGGCGCGTTTCAACGCCATCAAAGATACTCGCCGCCGCGCTCACGCCGCCATGTTAGCCGCCCTGGATGACGTGGTGGGCGGTATTTTGAACCGGCTGCACCAGCATCAGCTAGAGCAAGATACCCTGGTGATCTTCCTGAGCGATAACGGCGGGCCGACCCAGACCAACACCGCCAGCAACCTGCCTTTCCGGGGCGGCAAGGATACTATGTTCGAAGGCGGTACCCGTACTCCGCTGACCCTGCGCTGGCCGGGAAAGCTGAGCGCAGGCAGCGTTTTCGACCGCCCGTGCAGTTCGCTGGACTTTCTGCCGACGATCCTGGGCGCGGTTGGGGCGCCGCCCCTGCCGGGCAGCGTGCTGGATGGGGTCAGCCTGCTGCCCTACCTGACCGGTGCAGCCGCCGACGCGCCGCACGAGCAGTTATTCTGGGGCCGCAAAAGCGATTGGGCCGTGCGCAGCGGCGATTGGAAGCTGATGAAAGCCCGTGGCCGCAAGAAAACCATGTTATTCGACCTGGCCGCTGACCCGGCCGAAGCGACCGACCTGGGGCCAAAAAATCGGACGAAGGCCAAAGAATTGCAAGACTTGTATAATAACTGGTTGAGACAGCTTTGAGCCTGGCCGCGCCCTTTCATCTGCTGGCGAAACCTACCGGCGCGCTGTGCAACCTGGATTGCCAGTACTGCTTTTTCCTCTCGAAAGAGGCGCTCTACCCCGGCAGCCGCTTCCGCATGGACGCTGCCACGCTGGAGGCCTATCTGCGCCAGCTTCTGGACAGCCAGCCGGATGGCGAAGTGACTATCGCCTGGCAGGGCGGCGAGCCGACCTTGATGGGCCTGGATTTCTTCCGCCGGGCTGTATCCCTGGCCGAAGCCTTCCGGCGGCCGGGCCAGGCCCTGCTGCATACCATCCAGACCAACGGCACGCGCCTGGATGCTGACTGGGCGGATTTCTTCCACCAGCACAGCTTCCTGGTGGGCCTCAGCCTGGATGGGCCGCAGCCGATGCACGACGCTTACCGGGTGGATAAGGGCGGGGCCGGGACGTTCGAAGCGGCGCTGCGGGCCGCCCGCCTGCTGCAAGGGGCGGGGGTAAACTTGAACATCCTCTGCACCGTCCACGCCGCCAACGCCGGTTATCCGCTGCCTGTCTATCGCTTCTTCCGCGATGAGCTGGGGGCGCGCTATGTGCAGTTCATTCCCATCGTCGAGCGGGTGGCCGATGATCGCCCGCTGCTTGCCGCCGGGGCGCGCCGGTTGTACACGCAAACAGGCAGTCAGGTAAGCGAACGCTCGGTGAAGTCGAAAGCCTGGGGGCGCTTTCTGTGCGCCATTTTCGATGAATGGCTGCGGCGGGATGTGGGCCAGGTGTTCGTGCAGACTTTCGACGCCGCCCTGGCGGCCTGGCTGCGCTACCCGCCCAGCCTGTGCATCTTTGCCGAAACCTGCGGCCGGGCTTTGGCCCTGGAACATAATGGCGATGTGTATGCCTGCGATCATTACGTAGAGCCGGGCTACAAGCTGGGCAACCTTCATCAAACGCCGCTCATCGAGTTGGTCGAATCGGAAGCCCAGCGCAGCTTTGGGGCGGCCAAGCGCGATAACCTGCCGGCCTACTGCCGGGAATGTGAAGTGCGTTTTGCCTGCCAGGGGGAATGCCCGCGCAACCGCTTTCTTTCCACCCCCGGCGGTGAGCCGGGGCTGAATTATCTGTGCGCCGGGTATCGAGCGTTCTTCAACCACATCGACCGGCCCATGCGCCAGATGGCGGCCCTGTTCCGCCAGGGCCGCCCCCCGGCCGAGATCATGCGCAACAGGAAAACTAGCCCTTCCGCCGCGGGTGGGATTTGATCTATATTTGAGGGTTAGCGGGGGCGCAGCCCTCCGCCAACCCCTAAATATAGAAATGACTCTCTCGGCTTCGCCGGGAAAGAGGTGATATTTTTGGGGAAATGGGTGGCGTAGCCACCCATTTCCCCAAAAATATAAACAAAATCCCGCCTTCGGCGGAAGAGTGGAAAGTTTGAGGTTAGTGAGCGAAATCGGCGAAGGTCGCTCCGGTCAGTTCGGCCAGGGCGGCCACGGGCAGGCGCAGGTTCAGCCCGCGCTGCCCGCCGGAGATGTAAATCTGGTCGAAGATTTGGGCCGTCTCGTCGATCACCACCTGGAAGCCGCGCCCGATCAGCGCCAGGGGCGAGATGCCCCCCGCCTGCAGGCCGGTGAGTTGCTCGGCTTCTTTCTGGGTCGGCACGGCCAGCTTCTTTTCGCCCACGGCTTTGGCCAGGGCCTTGAGGTCCACTTCCAGCGGGCCGGGCGTCACCGCCAGGATGGGCTTGCCCTTACCCTCCCGCATCACCACGATGGTCTTGAACACCTCATCCGGCGAAACGCCGATGATCTGGGCCGCCTCCAGCGCCCCCAACTTCTCGGCCGGCAGCTCGTGGGCAGTGTAGGGAATGCCTTTGGCATCTAATAGACGGGTGACGTTATTCGTAAAAGTCATAACAAACGTGGCTGGCGCGAGGTATCCGGGGTTGTTTCCAGAGAGAAATTGAAGATCAGAACCTCTTTGTTTATGACCATCTGGCTGCCGTTCTTTTTCGCTTTCATCCCAGAAGCCACCTCAATCGGGAGGTAAGAATAGCCCTGGTATAATTGGTGCACTTCAGGAATGTTGTAGCTGCTTAAGATCCAACGCCCTTTAAGCAACCGTAACTGATCGGCGATTTTCTGGTGATCCGTCCAATCGCGCAGATTATATTTGTAATTGCAGCCATTGCCGGGATAGGGTGGATCGACGTAAAAAACCGTCTTGGGATCATCGTAACGGGCCAGACATTCAGCCCAATCTAGATTTTCGATGATGACGGTCTTAAGCCGGTCGTATACGGGTAAGATGCGCTGGCGTAGGTGCTGCATGGCGCCAAACAACCGGTTTCCATGCCCGCCATCGCTTACTGCGGTCTGAAACCGGGGATAGTTGAGTTCGCCGCCCCATCCGGCCATGATAAGGTAGTAAAATCGATGGGCGCGCTGGATATCGGTTAACTGCGAGGAGTCCATTTCTGCCAGCCGATTGAATTCCGCCCGTGAAACCAATTCCCACTCGAATGACTCGATCAACGCCTGAGGCTGTTCGCGTACTACTCGAAAGAAGGTTATCAAGTCCTGATCCAGATCGTTAATTACTTCAACCGGAGAGGGCGGCTTGCCAAACAAAACCCAGGCTGCCCCGCAGAATGGTTCGCAGTAACAGCTATGATCGCCAGGAATCAACGAAATAATTTGCTTCCGAAACCGGCTCTTACCGCCTACCCATTTGAAGGGTGAGTTCACCGCTTGATAACCATTGCTGTCCATAAGCCCTCTGTTGTCTCTACTGGAGACAATTGTATCATATGATCAACCGCTTTGGAGAAAAACTTCGCACATTACGCAGCTATCACCAGCTAACTTTAGCGCAATTAGCTAAACGGCTCGGATATACCACTCACAGTTATTTATCCGAGATCGAAGCGGGGAAAAAACAGCCTACCGCTCAGTTGGCTTTGAAAATAGCCCTTTTGTTCGATTGTACCACTGATGAACTGCTCCGCGACGACCGGGAGTTAAACTTGAACAAACCTGAGACCCCTAAATGAGTGTACCTTTTATTGAACGTTCTCCCACAGAAGAAGAAGTTGAACTGCTTCGCCTGACCCTCAGCACATTTCAAGATGGCTCCGGGATGATTAACCTAGGTAACGGTGAAACTTTGCCCGGCTGGCGCGACTTCGAGCGGGCCATTGCCTGGACATTCGATGGCCTGGCCCTGGAAAGCAAAGCTATTTATGATGTTCTGCTGTCCGTTCCAGAGAACCCGCGTCTTTCTTATGGTATTTCCTGTAAATCTCGTCAGGAACTACGCCTGGTCGATTTAGATGGGCGCGTGACCATCGAACTGAGCAACGCGGCCGGCGAATTCTGGGATATGCTGCGGGTATTGGATATTCACGAACAGAATTATGCCGCTCACGCTGAACGGGCAGGCCATGCTTTGATCCAGCGGGTATCCGAATGGCATTCAGCGGTCGATGTGCGTCAGGGTGGGGTGGTGATCACTGAACAATCCGTCTTCCTCTCGCTGCAATATAAACGCAAAAATCGAGAATACCAACTCTTTCAGTTCCCGATCCAACTGCCCGACCCGGATCAAATCGAATGGTCAGTTTTCGGACGGCATTTAATCGGCAAGTTAGAGGGTCAGGTAATCTTAGAGTGGTATGGGCTGTCCGGGGGGCAGTTGAAATATTATCCTCACCAGGATACGGCTGCCTGGAAATCGGCGCGGTTCTGGTTAGAACCGCTGCCGCAAGACCTGGAGGCGGGGGTACGCAATAAGATCAGAACGTATTTTCCTGAGCGGTGGGAAAGGCTACAGAAAGCCGAAGGGAAGGGGAATAGTGAAAGCCTATAAATATCTCTATGTGAATTTTTGAGACTATTACGCAAGTCATCCTGAAACGCTGGGTTGGATCGAGGCGGAAATCTGCAAAGAAGTTCCCGGTTGCCGGCGTACAGATGCATCTTTATCAAAGGAAAACGCTTTGACAACCAAAGCCGCTCACTTTGATAAACTGCAAGGCCGGGAGGGCGAAATACGCTGTCAAATCATCATAAAACTGCTAGATAATGGCTGGGAACCATTCCAACTTGGCCAGGGCGACCAGGCTTCTGGCGTTCATCTTCGGTTGGAAATCATCTCTTAACCGCTGGTTTCCTCTCCATTACAATTCTAGCGTAAACCGGGCGCCCCCCTCCGGGGCGTTTTCGGCGCTGAGTGTTCCCCCATGCGCTTCGGCCAATTGGCGGGCGATGGATAGGCCCAGGCCGGCGCCGCCATCGTGGCGGCTGCGGGCTTTGTCGGCCCGGTAGAAGCGGTCGAAGATATATGGTAGAGCTTCGGGGGGGATGCCGGGGCCGCTATCTTGCACCTGCACTTGCGCCCGCGTTCCCTGGCGGGTCACGCTCAGCCGAATCTGGCCGCCGTCGGGGGTGTGGCGCAGGGCATTGGAGAGCAGGTTGCCCAGGATTTGCTCGACGCGCTGCGGGTCGAGCGACAGGCTCAGCGGTTCGGGCGGGCGCGTGACGGTTAGCCGGATGGCGCGCGGCGCAGCCTGGGCCTCGAAGCGCCCGGCGACGCGCTCGGCCAGGGCCGCCAGGTCGATGGGCTGCCGTTCCAGCTTCAATTCCCCGGCTTCGGCCAGCGCCAGGGTGCGCAGGTCGGCCACCAGGCGGGTGAGCAGTTGGTTTTGTTCCAGGATGGGGGTCAGGGCTTCGACGGTGAGCGGGTAGACCCCATCTTGCAGGGCCTCCAGGTGGGCGCGCTGCACGGCCAGCGGGGTGCGCAGCTCGTGGGCGATGTCGGCGGTGAGCGCTTTGCGGCTTTCGTGCGCTTGCTGGAGCGAGTCGGCCATGCGGTTGAAGGTCTGGCCCAGCTCGGCCAGCTCGTCGTTGCCCTGCGCCTGCACCCGCTGCGAGAGATCGCCTTCGCCCAGGCGGTGGGCGGCCTGGGTCAAGGCCCGCACCGGGCGCAGAACGGTGTAGGCCAGCAGCAGCGCCAGGAGCAGGGCCAGCCCGGCGGCAATCCCGGCTGCGGTGAGCCCCGCCCGCGTCAGCCGGTTGACCAGATAGCGCTCGTCGGCCTGGTTATAGGCCATCCCACCCTCAGCCAGCAGATAGCCCACCGCAGCCCCATTCACCTGAAGCTGGATCGCCTGACCGGTCTGGCTGCTGGTCAGGCGCCCGGCTGGAGTCCCCTGGCTGTCGGCGATGATCTGACCGGAAGCGTCGGCCAGGCGCAGGCGCTGGTTCATCATGCCCATGCCTGGGCCGCTCATACCTGGGCCGCCCATACCTGGGCCGCCCATGCCGGAGCCGCCCAGGCCCCCGCCATTGCCCATCCCCTGCCCGCCCTGACCACGCCCGTGCAGCGCCAACACCTGGGCGTCCACGCCCTGCCAGGAGTTG
>CAYQDU010000081.1:0-18235 GCA_964416275.1 uncultured Anaerolinea sp.
GATGGTCTGCACCCGGTTGTGGACGAAGAACACCTGCCCGCCGCGCTCCATCTCGCGCAGAATGGCCTGCTTCACCAGCTTGGGCGAATAAGGCCCAACGTGGGTGATGATCGGCAGGCGTTCTTCGGGCGGGGTGTTGATGGTCGAGATGTCACGCGCCCCGCTCAGGGCCATATACAGCGTGCGTGGAATGGGCGTGGCGGTCAGGGTCAGCACGTCCACCTCGGTGCGCATCTTCTTGAGCGTCTCTTTGTGGGTTACGCCGAAACGCTGTTCTTCGTCGATGATGAGCAGGCCCAGGTCTTTGAAATCTACATCCTGCGAGAGCAGGCGGTGGGTGCCGATGAGGATGTCGATCTTGCCCAGGCCCAGCTCGCGGATGATCTCTTTCTGCTGCTGCGGGTTGCGGAAGCGGGAGAGCATTTCCACCGTCACCGGAAAGGCCGCCAGGCGCTGGCTGAAGGTGTTGTAGTGCTGTTGGGCCAGTACGGTGGTGGGAACTAGCACCGCCACCTGTTTGCCGTCCATCACGGCTTTGAAGGCCGCTCGCAGGGCCACCTCGGTCTTGCCGTAGCCCACATCGCCGCAGATCAGGCGATCCATCGGCCGCTTGGACTGCATATCGCGCTTGACTTCGGCGATCACCCGCATCTGGTCGTCGGTTTCGATGTAGGGGAAGCTGGCTTCCAGGTCTTGCTGCCAGGCGTTATCGGCGCTGAAGGTGTAGCCTTCGACCACGCTGCGTTTGGCGTACAATTCCAAAAGGTCTTCGGCCACCTCCTGCACGGCTTCTTTAACGAAGTTCTTCGTGCTGCGCCATTCCTGGCTGCCCAGGCGGCTGAGGTTGGGAGTGCGGCTGTCGGGGCCAACGTAGCGCGTCAGCCGGTCGGCCTGGTGGATGGGGACGAACAGTTGGGCGTCGTCGGCGTATTCGACGGCCAGGTATTCGCGCTCCACGCCTTCGATGGTGCGCTGCACCAGGCCCACGAAGCGCCCGATGCCATGATCGACGTGGACGACGTAATCGCCGGGCTGCAGGTCGCTGTACCCGGCTTCGGGGGCTTCAGCCTTCTGGCGGGCTTTGCGGCGCGGTTCGGGCCGCCGCCAGCCGAAGATCTCGCCGTCGGTCAGCAGATCCAGTTGAGGGCCGGCGGCGGGGGTGAACGACCAGCCTTCGGTCAGGCTGCCTTCGATAAACACGGGGGCGGGGGCGTCCGGCGGGGCGGCGGCTTCCAGATGCTGCTCGCCCCACAGCTCGCGCAGGCGGCCGGATTGGCGCGTGACCACCACCACCGGCTCGGCCGCCAGATAGCGCCCGGCGATGTATTCCATCACCGGGCGCAGTCGCCCGGCAAAGCGCGGCCCTGGCGCAAACCGCCCGGCCAGCGGGCTTTCGGCAATCGCCGCCGGGCCGGCTGCGCTGTCATCGTCTTCCACCACGCTCAGCCCCAGGTCGATGGGACTGCGCCCGGCCAGGGTGTCGTTGACTTCGGCCAGGGTCAGGTATGGAACGGGGAAATCGGCTGGCAGGGTGCCGTCTTTGACGAAATCCTGGCGCATATTCACGGCCTGCTGCTCGACTTCGCTGATGGCGTCTTCGACCGCCTGGCGGTTGTCGATCAGCACGACGGCCTGGCGCGGCAGGTAATCCAGCAGGCTGGCCGGGGAGAGGTGCAGGCGGGGCAGGTAGAACTCGGAGTAATCTTTGCCGTCTGGCAGAAGCGGGGCGTCGGGGCGCAGCAGATATTCGCGGGCCGGGGTCAGCAGCAGCTTATCCGGCTCGCCTTCGCCCGCGGTTTTGAGGGTGCGCTGGCTGCCCGGCTCGAAGCGGCGCAGGGTGTCGATCTCGTCGCCGAAGAATTCCAGACGCGCCGGCTTTGGCTCGGCCGGCGGCCAGATGTCGAGCAGGCCGCCGCGCCGGGCGTACTGCCCGGCGGCCAGCACGGTATTGGCCGGCTCGTAGCCCAGGCTCACGCAGGCCCGGATCAGCTCGTCAATTGGGGCGCGCTGGCCTATTTTGAGGGTGCGCGACGCTTTCAGGAACTCGCGCCGGGGCAGGGTGCGGGTCATCACCGCCCGGGCTGGGGCCACCAGCACGGGCGGCTGGGGCGGTTGGGGCGCGCCGGGGATGTGATAGGCCGCCAGCAGGGTCAGCGCCATCAGCCGGTCGCGGCGGGTGTTCTCGCCCCAGGCGGCTTCTTCGTAAAACAGGGGGGTAGGTTCGGGGAACAGCAAGCGCGGCGCGCCCGGCAGCCACAGGCCCAGTTCGTCCAGCAGGGTCAGGGCGTGGTCGGCCCGGTCGGTCAGAATCACGATCGGGCGCTGCAGGGCCAGGTACAGGGCGGCGGCCACCGGCAGGCGGGCGGCCCGCCGCAGCCCCAGGGCGGGGACAGCCTGCCCGGCCTGCAGGGCCTCGACCAGCGGCGCGCTGGAAGCCTGGATGGCTGCGATCAACCCATCGAGCTTAGTCAAGTTGGGCGGCTCCGTTATATTGGTTCATGGCGGCCTCCAGCCCGTCCAGCACAAAGCGCAGGGCGGCCTCGGCGGCCTTGTCCAGGGTGGGGTCAAGGGTGACCAGGTCGGCGGTCGAGAAATCTTGCAGCACATACCCGGCGGCCTCCATCCGTCCCGGCGGGCGGCCGATCCCCAGGCGCATGCGCTGGATGTCTTGCGTCCCCAGGCGCTCGATGATCGAGGCCATGCCCTTCTGGCCGGCCGAACCGCCGCCTGGGCGGATGCGAATGGCCCCCAGCGGCAAGTCTACATCGTCGTAGGCGATCAACAGGTTGGCAAGCGGCACTTTGTAGTAGCGCGCCAGCGCCCCCACTGCCTGCCCGGACAGATTCATATAGGTGTGGGGCTTAGCCAGGATCACCCGGCGGCCTTCGTAATCGCCTTTCGCCACCAGGGCTTTCGATTCCAGGCGGGTGAACTTGACTCCCAGGCGCGCCGCCAGCCGGTCGACCAGCATAAAGCCCACATTGTGACGATTGTGACGGTATTCCGGGCCGGGATTGCCCAGGCCGGCGATGAGGTAAGGCAGCATGTCAGGCATGATGTTTTGTCCTTCGCCCGCGGGCCAGGGCGTACAGGCCCCCGGCGGCGAACATTCCCACGGTCGCCAGGGCGCCCTCGGTCAGGCTGCGCAGCACTTCGCCGGGGGCTATCTCCAACGGGTTCGGCTGCAAGAACGGCAGGGCCGGGGGCAGGGGCGTGGGGGTGGGGCTGGGCGTGGCCGATGCTTCCAGAACAGCCGCCGCGGCGGTCTGTTCCGGCCCGGCGGGGGCCGGGGTAGGCGAAGCGGCCGCCTCGGCCGTCAGGGTGGCCGGGCGGTTGGGCGCAGCCGGCCGGGTAGCGGTGGGGCTGGGCGCAGGCGTATCCGTTTCGATGGGGGTGTAATTGCGCACCCGCAGCCCGGTCACGTCGATCACCTGGGTGGTGCGGTCGAAACGGGTGAAGATCACCCGCAGGGTATAGCCGCCGTCGGTGATCGTGCTGGTGTCCCAGGTGAAGATCGGGTTTTGCAGGCTGGTGGGGTCGGCGGCCAGGTCGCCCTGGGGCAGGTTGCCCTGGTAGAGCGGAAACCAGGTTTTCGTGGGGTCATTGGCGTAGGCAAAACTGATTTCGATGGACTGATAGCCCGGCCCGGCCAGCCCGATCTCGACCGGCACGCTGCCCTGCAGGGCCTGGCCGGAACCTGGGGCCAGCACGGCCGCCTGGGGCGGCGGGGTGGGGCTGGGGGTCTCGCCGGGCTGGCGCAGTGAAGCCGCGCCGATAGGCCCCGCCAGCCGCAGCAGCCCGAATGCCAGGAAAATGAAGATGGCCTGCCCAAATTTAACCATGACAATCAGTTAGTATAACAAGGAAGGAGAAGACGGTCAATCGAATTTTTGCCGCTGAGCCACCGGCGGGCGCGCCTCGGCGCGTCTGGATCAAACGGATTACTGGCGATATAATACATCCGATATTTTATTTGTGGCTCTTCCGGCGAGACCATCTACTTAACTGTGGCGTAGCTTATGGCGCTCTTGCGAGCGCCTGAAAAAGAGATATTCAGGTATTCCTCTTTCCAGGCGAGCGAAGCTCGCCAGTCGCCAGGAGGTCGATCGCGATGAACATGAAACAGCATATTCTAGCCGCCCTGGGCGAAATGTTGGCTCAATGGGATGCCTACCTGGCTGGGCTGGATGAAACCCGCCTGACCGCAGCGCGGCGGTCTTCGGCCCTGTCGCTCAAGGATGAGCTGGCGCATCTGTGGGCCTGGCAGCAGCGCACGCTTGCCCGGCTGGAGGCTGCCCGGCTGGATCAGGAACCACGTTTCCCGGAATGGCTGGGTGGGCTGGACATCGAGGCCGAGCCAAACACGGATCGCGTCAATGCCTGGATTTATGAAACCTATCGCCACCTGCTCTGGGCCACGGTCTATCAGAACTGGCAGACCGGCTTTCAGCGGGTTTTGGAACTGGCCGGCGAGATTTCAGAGCGTGATCTGCTGGACCCCAGCCGCTATGCCTGGATGGATAAAGCTCCCCTGGCCCTGATCCTGCTGGGAACCTACGATCATCACCAGGAGCATTTCGAGAAATTGGACTCCTCCGGTGCGGAGAATTAATTGGACTGCGGCTTATCGTTTACTCATCCAATCCTTTACAAATCTATCTGGCAGGCGGCCCAATTAAGCAGTAAACTTTGGGAATATTTACGCGTGGGAAATATGCCCAATCAAGAGGATTATGCCGCTTTCCTGTCTGGGTCTTAATCACACCACCGCCCCCCTCGCCCTGCGCGAACAGATTGCCTTCAACGACGACCAGGCCCGCCTGGCCCTGGCTTGCCTGAGGCGCTGCGGAGAACGCTACCGCCTTAGCGAATTGGTCATCCTCTCTACCTGCAATCGGATGGAGTTGTATGCCGCCGGGCCAACCGACAAGCCGCCCGCCCTGGAGGCCTTCCTGAACGAAACGCGCCCCGCTGCCCTGGACGAACTGGCCCCGCACCTCTATCGCCTGGAGGGGGCGGCCGTTGCCTGGCATCTATTTCGGGTGGCGGCCGGGCTGGATTCGCTGGTGTTGGGCGAGCCGCAAATCCTGGGCCAGGTGACGCGGGCTTTAGAGCTGGCTCGCAGCCAGGAGGCGGCCGGCCCGCTGCTCAACCGATTGTTCCAGAGCGCCATCCACGCCGGCAAGCGCGCCCGGGCCGAGACGAGTATCAGCCGCAACCCGGCCTCGATCCCTTCGCTGGCGGCCGGCCTGGCCGAGCGCGCCACGCCCACCCTGCCCACCGCACATATCGTCGTGCTGGGCGCGGGCGAGATGGCCGAACTGACCGTCGAAGCCCTGCGCAAGCGCGGGGCCGGGCGGATTGCGGTGGTCAATCGCAGCCCTCGGCGGGCCGATGAACTGGCCGCCCGCTGGAGCGCCCAGACGATCCCCTTCGAAGCCCTCGACCAGGCTTTGGCCCAGGCCGATATTCTGATTGCCTCCACCAGCGCCCCGCATACGGTCGTCGAGGCCGGAATGGTACAGGCCGCCATGCGCATCCGCCCCGCTCGCCCGCTGACCCTGATCGACATCGCCGTGCCGCGCGATATCGACCCCCAGGCCAGCGCCATCCCCAACGTGCAGGTCCACGACATCGACGCCCTCAGCGCCCATCTGGACCGCTCGCTGGCCGAGCGGGCGGCCGAGGCCCCGCTGGTCGAAGCCATTCTGGCCGAGGAACTGGATGCGTTTCTGGCTTTCCTGCACAGCCAGGAAATGCTGCCGCTCATTGCCGATCTGCGCCGCCAGGCCGACGCTATCCGCCGGGCCGAGCTGGAAAAGACCTTGCGCCGCCTGCCCGACCTGAGCCCGGATGAGCAGGCCCGCATTGAAGCCTTGACGGTGGCCCTGGTGAATAAACTGCTCAACCCGGCCACCCAACGCCTGCGGGCCGAGGCGGCCTGCCCCTATGCCCGTGAGTATGCCACTGTGGCCCGCACGCTGTTTGGCGTGCAGGAAGACCAGGCCCCCTGCGCCTTTTCCGGGCAGGCTTGTACGCTGAGGTGAGGATTCATGGAAATTCTGTTTGCCACTCGCCCTTCGGCCCTGGCTCGCTGGCAAACCCGCTGGGTGATGCAGGCTCTACAGTCCGCCCATCCGGGGCTGGTGTGCCGGGAATATGTGCTGACCACCCAGGGGGACCGCATCCTGGACCGCCCGCTGCCCGAGATCGGCGGCAAGGGCCTGTTTACCCAGGAATTAGAAGCCGAACTGTTGGCGGGGCGGGTGCAGGCCGCGGTCCATTCGCTCAAGGATCTGCCCGTACAGGCCGCTCCTGGCCTGGCAGTGGGGGCTGTTCCAGAGCGGGCCGAAGCGCGCGACGCCCTGGTCTCGGCGGGAAAGCGCTGCCTGGCAGACCTGCCCCATCAGGCGCTGGTTGGCACCTCCAGCCTGCGCCGGGCGGCCCAGTTGCGCGCCGCCCGGCCCGATCTGCGCATCGAGTCGCTGCGTGGCAATGTGGATACTCGCCTGCGCAAAGCCCAGGAGGCGCTCTACGACGCTATCGTACTGGCCGGGGCCGGGTTGGAGCGCCTGGGGTTGACCGATCAGATTACCGAATGGCTGCCGTTGGGCCTGATGCTGCCGGCCCCTGGTCAGGGCGCGCTGGCGGTACAGTGCCGGGCCGACGACGCACAGACCCTGGCGCTGCTGGCGGCCATCGAACACGCCCCCAGCCGGGCCGCAGTCAATGCCGAGCGGGCTTTCCTGGCCGGGTTGGGCGGCGGCTGCGCCGCGCCGGTGGCGGCTTATGCCCAGGTCGAAGCCGGCGAGACGGCCCTGCAGGCGCGCGTCCTTTCGCCCGATGGTCATAACCGGATCGACCTGACCGGCCGCGACGCCGACCCGCTGACGCTGGGCCGCCGCCTGGCTTCTCAGGCCCTCAGCCTGGGGGCGGCCGATCTGCTTGGCCGCGCATCTCCCCTGTAAAAAAGGTTCTCCCGGTTGCGTTGGAAAAATTTTCTTTAGCTGGGAGGCAGGCTGCACAGCCGCCCGGATCCCTCAGCTAAAGATCAAAAAATCACTGGATGATGAGGTAAATTAATGGCTCTCTCTTCCATTCAATCGGATGAACAAACCGGGCGTGGGGCGGGGCTGCTGTACCGTCCACGCCGTCTGCGCCTGACCCCTACTCTGCGCGCGATGGTGCGTGAGACCGAGATCAACGCCCGCGATTTCATCTACCCTCTGTTCGTGCGCCATGGGCGCGGTGTGCGTCAGGAGATCGGCTCGATGCCGGGCGTGTTCCAGCTTTCGGTCGATGAAGCTGTGCGCGAGGCTGAGGAAACCGCCCGCCTGGGTATTCCGGCGGTGATCCTGTTTGGCATCCCGGCGGAAAAAGACCCACTCGGGCGGGAAAACTTTGCCCCGGATGGGGTGGTGCAGCAGGCCATCTGGGCGATCAAGAAAGAACTGCCCGAACTGGTGGTCGTGACCGACGTGTGCCTGTGCGAATATACCGACAGCGGTCACTGTGGGCTGCTGAATCTGCCCGAAAGCGAGCATTATCACCCGGAACTGCCCCACGGCTATGTGCTGAACGACCCGACTCTGGACGTGCTGGCCCAGGTGGCCCTCTCGCACGCTCAGGCTGGGGCCGACATCGTAGCGCCTTCCGGCATGATAGATGGCATGGTGACCGCCCTTCGAGACGCCTTGGATGCGGGCGGTTTCGAGCATTTGCCGGTGCTGTCGTATGCGGTCAAGTATGCTTCTGGCTTCTATGGCCCCTTCCGCGAAGCTGCCGAGGGCGCGCCCAAGTTTGGCGACCGCAAGTCGCACCAGATGGACCCAGCTAACGTGCAAGAAGCCCTGCGCGAGGCCGCCCTGGATGTGGATGAGGGCGCGGATATGCTCATGGTCAAGCCCGCCCTGGCCTACCTGGACGTGATCCGCCGGGTAAAGGATGCCTTCCCGGAGCTGCCCTTGGCGGCCTATAACGTCAGCGGCGAGTACGCCATGATTAAGGCTGCTGCCCGCAACGGCTGGTTGGATGAGGAAAAAGTGACCCTGGAAACCCTGACCGCCATCAAGCGGGCCGGGGCCGACTTGATCCTCACCTATCATGCCAAAGACGCCGCCCGCTGGCTCATGTAGCATGGACGGTACGATTCATGCGATGAATAAGGAGATTGGATGACGGTATCCTCGCATCTGACGGAACGGGCGGCGGCCGAGCGATCCTATCAGGATCAACGCCTGGTTCACGCCGATTTCGACCAGGCCCCGTTCACCATCGCCTGGGAAGTCACGCGAGCCTGCGCCTACGCCTGCGTCCACTGCCGGGCTAACGCCATCCCGCAGCGCGACCCGCGCGAGCTGGACACCGCCGAAGCCAAACGCCTGATCGACCGCCTGGCCGATTTTGGAAACCAGCCGATCCTGATCTTCACCGGCGGCGACCCGATGATGCGCCGCGACCTGAACGATCTGATCGCCTACGCCGCCGGGCGCGGGCTGCGCTGCTCGCTTACCCCTACCGCCACCGCCCTGCCCACCCTGGAGCGGTTAGAGCAGGTCCGCCAGGCTGGCATCCGCCGGGTGGCCCTCTCGCTGGATGCCCCCCGCCCGGAGGTGCATGACGCTTTCCGCCAGGTCCCCGGCTCGTGGCAGCGCACGCTGGACATTCTGCATCGCGCCCACCAGGCCGGGCTGAGTGTGCAGGTGAATACCACCGTGGCCCAGCACAACGTGGATATTTTGCCTGAAATGGTGCCGTTCATCCAGGCAGTGGGAGCGGTGCAGTGGTCGGTGTTCTTCCTGGTTCCCACCGGGCGGGCCCAGGCCGAGAAAATGATTAGCCCCGTGCAACACGAGCAGGTCTTCAACTGGCTGTACGACCTGGCCCAGGCGGCTCCGTTCGACATCAAAGCCACCGCCGCGCCGATGTACCGCCGGGTGGCAATTGAACGAAAGCGCGCCGAGGCGCAGCGTGCCGCGCAACCAGGCCTGGCGGTCGCCTTCCAGGGGGCGGGCTTCCGCTATGAAGACGGGCTGGACCGCCCGATGAAGGGCGTAAATGACGGCAACGGCTTCCTGTTTATCTCGCACATTGGCGAAATCCAGCCGTCCGGCTTTCTGCCGGTCACGGCCGGCAATGTGCGGATGGACGACATTGTGGAAGTCTATCGCCAGCACCCCATCTTCCGCGCCCTGCGCAATCCCGACGGCTATAAAGGCCCGTGTGGCGTGTGCGAATACCGCCAGGTGTGCGGCGGCCAGCGCGGCCGGGCCTACGGCCTGACCGGCGATTATCTCCAGTCGGACCCGGCCTGTGTGCTGGTCTGAGAGTATTTCTATGAATCCAAGTCTGGACCCTTCTGCTCGCCTGGCCGAAGCCGAAAGCCTGCCGCGCTTTCTGCGGGCTTGCCGGCGGCTGCCAGTAGACGCTACCCCGGTGTGGTTTATGCGCCAGGCCGGGCGGTATATGCCCGAATACCGGGCCATCCGCGCCAAACACAGCCTGCTCGAAATCTGCCGCCAGCCCGACCTGGCCGCCGAAGTGACCCTCCAGCCGGTGCGGGCGTTCGGGGTGGACGCGGCGATTCTGTTTGCCGATATTCTGCTGCCGGTCATTCCGCTGGGGTTAGGGCTGGAATTCGTGGCTGGCGAAGGCCCGCAGATTGCCCGCCCGGTGCGCTCGCTGGAAGACGTACAGCGCCTGCGCCCGGTCGATCCACTGGCCGACCTGGGCTATGTCTTGGATGCGATCCGAATTCTGCGCCGCGAGTTATCACCTGCTACCCCGCTAATCGGCTTCTGCGGCGCGCCGTTCACGGTAGCCGCGTACATCATCGAGGGCGGGCCATCGCGCGAGTTCCTGAAGACGAAGCAGATGATGTACGCCGCTCCACAGGTGTTTCACGCCCTGATGGCCCGCCTGGCCGACGTGCTGGCCGAGTACCTGGCGGCCCAGATCCGGGCTGGGGCGCAGGCTGTGCAGGTGTTCGACTCGTGGGTGGGAACGTTAGGCCCGGCCGACTACGCCCGCTTCGCGCTGCCCTATTTGCAGCGCGTGCTGCAAGCGGCCCAGGCCGAGGGGGTTCCGGCGATTCACTTTGGCGTCAACACGGCAACCCTGCTGCCGCTGATGCGCCAGGCCGGAGGCGATGTGATTGGCCTGGACTGGCGCATCCCGCTGGACGATGGCTGGCGGCTACTCGGCCCCGATGTGGCCGTGCAGGGCAACCTGGACCCTACCGTACTGTTTGCCCCACTGGACGAGATCCACAGCCGGGTGGCGGAGGTGCTGCAGCAGGCGGGCGGTCGTCCCGGTCACATCTTCAACCTGGGGCATGGCATCTTGCAACATACACCGGTTGAGGCGGTGCGGGCGGTGGTTGAGCTGGTGCACGAGTTTCACCGCTAACTACCCCGGCTGGAAAATTCTGGCTGAGGCTATTTTGGGGAGAAAGTTCCCGCCTTCGGCGGAAGAGCAAAAATTCTATGGGGGAAATGGGCGGCGCAGCCGCCCATTTCCCCCATAGAGAAAAGCGCAAATGTTTGCATGGAAGAAAACTATTCTCATCAACTTGTGATTATCGGCGGTGGAATCTCCGGGCTGGCGGCGGGGTATTACGCTCTGCGCCGGGCCGAAGCTGAGGGTCGAGCGCTGCGCCTGATCCTGCTGGAGGCCGGGCCGGCCTGGGGCGGCAAGATCGCTACCCAGCGTATAGACGGTTTTGTCATCGAAGGCGGGCCAGACACTTTTCTGGCGACCAGGCCCTGGGCGGCGGCCCTGTGCCGAGAGCTGGGCCTGGGCGACCGGCTGCACGGCACCAACCCCAGCCAGCGCAGCACGTACGTGATGCACAATCAACGCCTGCTGCCCCTGCCGGACGGCCTGGCGATGATGATCCCGACCCACTTCGGCTCGATGGCCCGTACCCGCCTGCTCAATTGGCCGCAGAAGGCCCGCATGGGGTTGGATTTCATCCTGCCGCCCCGCCCGCTGAATGGCGACGAATCGCTGGGAGCATTTGTCTCGCGGCGGCTGGGCCGGGCGGCCTACGAAAACCTGATCGAGCCGCTCATGTCGGGCATCTACGCCGGGGATGGCGATCAGCTCAGCCTGGGTTCGACCTTCCCCTACCTGCGCGAGATGGAGGTAAAGCACGGCGGGCTGGTGCGCGGGGCGCTGGCGATGAAGGCCGAAGCCGCCCGGCGCGGTAAAGCCGCCCAGGGGTCGCGCTCAGCTTTCCTGACCCCCACCACCGGGCTGGCCGAGATTGTCGAAGCCCTGACGGCCTGGCTGGCGGCGCATGGGGCCGACCTGCGCCTGTCTACCCGGGCGCGTGACGTGCAAGCCGGGGAGGCCGGCTATCGCGTCGAAATCGCCGGCCAACCACCCCTGCCCGCCGATGGGCTGATCCTGGCGACCCCGGCCTACGTTAGCGGCGACTTGTTGGGCGGGCTGGATCGAGGGCTATCCCGCCATCTGCACGCCATTCCTTACACCTCGACCGCCACTATCTCGCTGGCCTATCGCCAGGCAGACCTGCCCCGGCCGCTGGACGGTTACGGCTACGTCATCCCGCTCCGGGAAGGGCGGCGGGCGCTGGCCTGCACCTGGACCTCGACCAAGTTCCCGCACCGCGCCCCCGAAGGGTTTGCCCTGCTGCGGGTGTTTGTGGGCCGGGCCGGGCAGGAAGCTGGCATACCCTGGGACGAGGCCGGGCTGCAGGCGCTGGCCCAGGAAGAGCTGCGCCTGACGCTGAGAGTGACGGCCGCCCCGGTGTTGAGCCGGGTGTTCCGCTGGGAAAAGGCCATGCCGCAGTATAATTTGGGCCACCCGCAGCGGCTGCAGGCCATCGAGGCGGCCGTGGAAGCGCATCCTGGCCTGGCCCTGGCGGGCAACGGCTATCGCGGCATTGGCATCCCCGATTGCATTCATTCCGGCGAGCAGGCGGTTGCCCAGGTGTGGACGTATCTGGAGGCGAATCGTCTCGCTGGATGAGTTTACAGATGGGGTGATTCCCCATTCAACCGTGGGAGAGTCCCACTGGCGGGCTTCGCTCGCCTGAGCAGACGGTTAACCGTGGATTTTGGCGCACTTCGGGCGACAAAATCCACGCAGCATCTCTTATTTGATCTTTGCATCCTTAACATGGGTAGGGGCGGGTTTCACGAACTTCAAAATGAGGCAGAGGTACTATTTTTGGGAAAATGGGTGGCGTAGCCACCCATTTTCCCAAAATAGAAAAAATCCCCGCTTGCATGGCCCATGCCAGTGCGAGCAGCTTTTTCAGGCCTCAAAGAGCGCTATAGGCTACTCGGCGCTTAAACCCAACCTGGTTTTTCGGCGCTGCCGGAAGCGCCAGGTTTTCTGAATCGAAGAAAGGCACAGCAGCCAAATGATGCAGATACAAAAGTCTATCGAATTATTCCAAGCCGCCCAGGCGCTGCTGCCCGGCGGGGTCGATTCGCCCGTGCGGGCCTTCCGGGCGGTTGGCGGACAGCCGCTGTTCATCCGGCGCGGCGCGGGCCCATACCTGTTCGACGTAGACGGAAATCGTTTTGTGGATTACGTCCTGTCGTGGGGGCCGCTGATCGCTGGTCACGCCCACCCGCAGGTAGTGCAGGCTATCCAGGCCGCCGCCCTCGACGGAACTTCCTTCGGCGCGCCCAGCCCGCTGGAGATCGAACTGGCCCAGGTCATTACCCGGCGGATGCCCGCTATTGAAATGCTGCGCTTCGTCAATTCCGGCACCGAGGCCACTATGTCGGCCCTGCGCCTGGCGCGGGCCTATACCCGGCGGGATAAGATTGTCAAGTTCGAAGGCTGCTATCACGGCCATGCCGACCTGCTGCTGGTGCAGGCCGGGTCGGGTGTGGCGACCCTGGGCCTGCCCGATTCGCCCGGCGTGCCGCACGACACGGTCAAAGACACCCTGGTTGCGATCTATAACGATCTGGACTCGGTCGCAGCCCTGTTCCGCCAGTATCCCGGCCAGATTGCAGCCGTGATCGTCGAGCCGGTGGCGGGCAACATGGGCGTGGTGCCGCCGGTGGAGGGCTTTCTACCCGGCCTGCGGGCGCTGACCGAACAGCACGGCGCGCTGCTGATTTTCGATGAGGTGATGACCGGCTTTCGGGTGCATCCCGGCGGGGCGCAGGCCCTGTACGGCCTCCGGCCCGACCTGATCACCCTGGGCAAGGTCATCGGCGGAGGGCTGCCGGTGGGGGCCTACGGCGGGCGGCGCGAGATCATGCAGATGGTGGCCCCGGCCGGGCCGATGTACCAGGCCGGGACGCTGGCCGGCAACCCGCTGGCGATGAGCGCCGGGCTGGCAACCCTGCGCCTGATCGAGCCGCCCGCAGTGTGGGAGGCCCTGGAGGCGGTCGCCCGGCGGCTGGAAGCCGGGATTGCCCAGGCTGCCCGGCGGGCTGGCATCCCGGTTTGTCAGACGCGGGTGGGGACCATGTTTACGACCTTTTTTAGCGAGACGCCGCCGCGCAACTGGACGACCGTCAAACAGGCCGATACAGCTCGCTTTGGGCGCTTCTTTCAGGCGATGCTGGAGCGGGGCGTCTACCTGGCCCCTTCGCAGTTCGAGGCTGGTTTCATATCCACCGCCCATACATCGGAAGCGATTGACCAGACGGTCGAAGCTGCCTTCCAGGCGTTTCAAACCCTGTAATGGGTTCCTTTCGACTTTGCCGGGAAAGTTCTCGTGGTTTTTCCGCCGGCGCCACCCCACTAAAAAAGGCGGTATGGAAGGGATTTTGTCGCACGGAGTGCGGCAAAATCCCCTGCTAAACCTCTTATTTGATCTTTGCATCCTTAACATCGGTGGGGGCGGGTTTCACGTTGCGTGGCCCACGGTAGTGCGAGTAGCTTTTCGGGTGGGCGCAGCCCGCCCGTCACGCCCACCACGGTTGCGTAGGAAGCTGGCCAACGAAACCGCATGCTGCGCAGGAGCGCACAACAACATTGCGCTGCGCCGGGCTTGATGCAAGCCCGGATATCTCCCATATTTTGCACTACCCAACCTTAAAAATTGTGGTAGACTTAAAAACCGAAAGTCCACAATCTGGCATTTAATCAAACGAGGGAAATTATGACCCGCTCGCGCAAAGATCTAATGGTAGATCGCCTCAGAGAGATGCAGGCTGCCTCGCCGGACATTGAAGCCTCAGCCGTGGTTTCGGTTGACGGCCTGATTATGGCCTCGGCTTTACCAGGAGACGTTGAAGAAGATCGGGTGTCGGCCATGTCGGCCGCCATGCTCAGCCTGGGAGAACGCATCTCTGGCGAACTGGGGCGGGGAGGTCTGGAGCAGGTATATATCCGTGGGGATACGGGTTATGTGCTGGTAACGGCTGTGGGTATGGAAGCGGTGCTGACCGCCCTGGCGCGCGAAAACGCAAAGCTGGGCCTGGTCTTTTTGGAGATGCGCCGGGCTGCAGAGCAGCTTGAACGCATTGTCGGATAAATTACCCGTGTGACTAGAGAACGAATGTGGTGGGGAGGTTGCCCGAACTTGGCCCTCCCCACTTCTCATTTTTAAACCTGGAGGCGCGTGATGGCAACCAAATATGTCTTTTTTACCGGCGGCGTAGTCAGCTCGGTTGGAAAGGGGGTCACGGCGGCGGCGCTGGGCCGGCTGCTGAAGGAACGCGGTTTTTCGGTGGTAGTGCAGAAGCTCGATCCGTACATCAACGTTGACCCTGGTACGATGAGCCCGTATCAGCATGGCGAGGTATTTGTACTGGACGACGGGGCGGAAACCGACCTGGACCTGGGCCACTACGAGCGCTTTATCGACATCAGCCTGAACCGGGTGTGCAATGTCACCACCGGGCAGGTGTACGCCGAGGTGATCGGCAAAGAGCGGCGCGGCGACTACCTGGGCGGCACGATCCAGGTCATCCCGCACATCACCAACGAGATCAAGCGCCGCATCGGCCAGGTATCGAAGATCACCAACGCCGAGATCGTGCTGGTTGAGATCGGCGGCACGGTGGGCGATATCGAATCGCTGCCGTTCCTCGAGACGCTGCGCCAGATGCGCACCGACCTGGGCCGTGAGAACACCGTCTTTATCCATGTCACCTGGCTGCCCTACATCGGCGCAACTGGCGAACTTAAGACCAAGCCCACCCAGCACTCGGTGGCCGAACTGCGCTCGATTGGCATCTCGCCGGATGTGATCGTGGCCCGCTCCGACCATCCCGTCCCCGACGATTTGCGCGAGAAGATCGCCCTGTTTTGCGACGTAGACCGGCGGGCGGTCATTCCCCTGGTGACGGCCCCGGTGCTGTACCAGGTGCCTCTGGAACTGGAAAAGCTGGGGATTGCCGATTATCTGCTCGAACGGCTGCACCTGGAGCCGCGCTGCCAGCCGGATTGGAGCGAGTGGCAGGCCCTGATCGAGAAGGTCAAACGCCCCAAGCCGCAGGTGCGGGTGGCGCTGGTGGGCAAATATGTGGAACTGCACGACGCCTATTTCAGCGTGCGGGAAGCCCTGGAACACGCCGGGTTAGCCAACGATGTGGAAGTCAAGATCGACTGGCTGCACTCTTCGGATTTGGAGAAAGGCCGCGGCATGGATGTGATCGAAAAAGCCAACGGCATCCTGGTACCGGGCGGTTTTGGCAGCCGGGGCATTGAGGGCAAGATTCAGGCCATCCGCTACGCTCGCGAGCATAACGTGCCGTATCTGGGGTTGTGCCTGGGGATGCAGTTGATGGTGGTAGAGTTCGCCCGCCACCTGATGGGCAATGACGACCCCAACTCGACCGAATTCGACCGCTCGACCACCTGCCCGGTGATCGACCTGATGCCCGACCAGCGCTCGATTGCCGACATGGGCGGCACAATGCGCCTGGGGCTGTACCCGTGCCAGCTTCAGCCCGGCACAAAGGCCAGGGCGGCGTATGGCAAAGACCTGGTGGATGAGCGTCACCGCCACCGGTTTGAACTGAATAACGCCTATCGTGAGATGCTGCAAGCGGGGGGCATGATCTTTTCGGGTCTTTCGCCCGATGGCCGGCTGGTAGAGATTGTCGAGCTGGCCGCCCACCCGTTTATGGTGGCGACTCAATTCCACCCCGAATTCCTGTCGCGCCCCAACCGCCCGCACCCGCTGTTCGTGGCCTACGTAAACGCCATCAAACGCCAGGCCGGGGTGTAGCCGGCCTGGCGGGGAACAGGCAGGCGCTCTTCGGGCGCCTGAGAAAGAGATCCGGCTCTTCCGGCTTCGCCGGGAAAGAGGTTATATTTTGGGGAACATGTGTGGCTACGCCACACATGTTCCCCAAAATATAGAAAAATTCCCGCCTTTGGCGGAAGAGCCAGAGATACTCAAGGGATTTTGGCGCACGAAGCACGCCAGAACACCCCGCGGGCTATCTTTGCCGGCGCAGCGCCCGCAAAACTCGCCCGGAAATCAAAATCCTGCCGGGCGATAGCGGTACGCGCCGCGTTCTTCGGGGGGCAGCAGCTCGGCCAGGGTGAACATCATCCGGTCGGTCAGGCTCAGGGCGGTGTCGCCGCGCTCGGCGTAGATCGGCTCGCCCAGGGTAATCGAAATGTTAGCCCGGCGGGAGAAACGCTGGAATAGATATTGCGTGCCGTGCAGCCCGGCTGGCACGATGGGACAGTCGAGCGCCAGGGCCAGGCGCGCTACGCCCGTCTTGGCGGGGTGCAGACCCTTGCCCTTGTTGCGTTTGCCTTCGGGGAACATACCCAACACCTGCCCGGCGCTCAGCACCCGCCCGGCCTGGCGCAAAGCCCATTCGTCGTGCGCGCCGCGTTCTACCGGGAAGCTGCCCAACTGGCGCAGCCACCAGTCGATCATCGGCTGGCGGTATAATTCGGCTTTGCCCATGAAGAAAATGGGTCGGACGCTGGCCGCCTGGAGCGGGAAAACGTCGAAATTCGTGATGTGATTGCAAGCCAAAATAACCGGGCCGCGGCGGGGCAGATTTTCGGCTCCCTGGACCCGGACGTTCACCAGCAAGCGGAAGGCGCTTACTACCATCGGCACGGCCAGCCGCCGCCAGACCGTGGGATAGGTGTAATAGGTTTTGGCGTCGCGTGGGTCGGGCGCTCCTGGCGGTTCGAGCGGCGCCAGGCGAAAGTTGTTTTCCAGTTCAAGCATAGACAGGCCAGCGTGAAGATCGTTTTCCGCGTTCACGGAAATGGATTATACTTGCTGCTGGCCTAAACGGGCTCATCAGTTTTGATAATTGAGTAATTTTTTGTTGCGCGGTCTGCGCCGCCGGCAAAAGCAAATATCCGATCCACAGAAGAGGTGAAATATGGACACGTTTATCGAGGACATCATCGGGCGAGAAATTCTGGACTCGCGCGGCAACCCGACCGTCGAGGTCGAGGTGACGTTGATGGATGGCTCGGTTGGCCGGGCGGCGGTCCCCTCCGGGGCTTCTACCGGCGTACATGAGGCCCTGGAACTGCGCGATGGCGATAAGGGTCGCTTCCTGGGCAAAGGCGTACTGCAGGCTGTCGAAGCGGTGAACGGCGAGATTGCCGACGCGCTGATGGGCTGGGACGCCCTGGATCAGAAGGCTATCGACCAGGCCATGATCGACCTGGACGGGACGCCAAATAAGTCGAAGTTTGGGGCCAACGCCATCTTGGGCGTTTCGCTGGCTGTTGCCAAAGCGGCCGCCAACGCCCTGGGCCTGCCGCTGTTCCGCTATATCGGCGGGGTGTACGCCCACGTGCTGCCTGTGCCGATGATGAACATCCTCAACGGCGGGGCGCACACCGGCTGGCAGTCCACCGACGCCCAGGAGTTCATGGTCATGCCCCTGGGAGCCGAGAATTTTGCCGAGGGTCTGCGCTGGGGGGCGGAGATTTACCACAATCTCAAGTCGGTGCTGAAGGCGCACGGCTACATCACCCTGGTGGGCGACGAAGGCGGCTATGCCCCGGCGCTGAAAGCCAACTCCGAAGCGGTGGAATTGATCCTCGAGGCGATCCACAAAGCTGGTTACAAGGCCGGCGAGCAGGTGGCGATTGCCCTCGACCCGGCTGCTTCCGAGCTGTACGAAGAAGATACCAAGCTGTATAACCTGCGCAAGGAAGGCCGCAAGCTGACCGGCGCACAGATGGTGGACTTCTGGAAGTCGTGGGTCGACCAGTACCCCATCGTGTCCATCGAAGACGGCCTGGCCCAGGACGACTGGGAAAGCTGGCAGTTGATGGTGCAGACGATGGGCGATAAGAT
>CAYQDU010000082.1:0-18132 GCA_964416275.1 uncultured Anaerolinea sp.
ATCGTCCGGTTTTCCAGCGCCTCCAGGGTGGCATATACGGCGTTGAGCGGCGTGCCGCGTTTGCCGATATAGATGCGTGCAAATTCGACCTTGCGGCCTTCCCCTGGCGCTAATTCCAGATCGACCCACTCGCGGCCCAGATCGATCCGCCGCGCGATCAGGCCCCGCTGCTCGAAAATCCAGGCGAACAGCCAGCCAGCCTCTTGTGCGCCTAATTCGCGCAGCTGACTGGGCTGCAGATGTACAAAGCGCGAAATCAGCCGGTGCTGCTCGGCTTTTGGAAGGGATCGCCATAGAACTGCACAAGAATCTATGTTAGCCATGGTCATTCCTATGATATGGAAAACTTTACTTCGTTGTTGCTTTTGGATTATAGCAAATTTGTTTATCCCAGCGCAACCATCAAAATCCATCCTTATGGTATCATTCTCCCTCGATACTCCGAAGGAGAGAAAACCTGTGAATGAGAATAGTCTATCCCGGCTGTTACTGCTCAGCGCCATTCCGGCGATTTTGCTGATGGCCTTTCTGTTCGATTATGGGGCGCTGGCGATCCAGCAGCAGAACGCCCAGGGCGCCGGTCTGGAGCCGCTGCTGGTGGTGTTGTACCCAATCTTTGAACTGTTGATCGTGACGGGTGTGCTGGGGCTGTTCTGGACGCTGATGCAGCCGGCGATGAAGCAGCGCCTGGCGGTATGGGTGATGGCGGCGGTGGGCCTGCTGACGCTGTACGCTACGCCGCTGATTTTCTTCCTGCCCGTGCCGATGACCTGGTATACGGCTGTCGATTTCCTTCGCCCCGGTACATTCGTGTTCCAGGCCGGGGCCATGATGGGTGGGGCGGCCCTGCTCAGTATGCTGCTCAAGCAGGATCATCCGGCGCCTGCCGTGCAGGCCAATGCTGATCTGGTTGATCCCGCTCCGGACGCGCCGGGATCGGAAAATGAAGCCTGACATTGGACTCCATGCCAGAATCGATCCCTGATCCTTCCCCAAAAATTCAGATGCTGACCCTGCAATGTCCTTCCTGCGGGGCGCGCTCGATCTTCCCACCCGGCGGCGAGCGGTTTGTCTGCCAGTACTGCGGAAACGAACATATCTTCAACCTGCCCTCGCGGGCCGACCGGGCCGCTTCCGCGCCGGGCAAGGCCGCCTTGCCGCGCCCCTGGGTCCCCCGCCCGGAAAACGTCAAATTCGAGAAACGTTCGGACAGCATTCGCCTGGTGCGGCGCTGGTTTACCCCGATGGTGCTTTCGCTGGCTTTCTTCTGTCTTTTCTGGGACGGCTTTTTGTGTTTCTGGTATATCGCCGCCCTGTCATCGCCAAAGGGGCCGCAGATCGTTATGCTCCTGTTTCCGATGCTGCACCTGGCCGTGGGCGTGGGGCTGACGTATTACGTGATTGCGGCTCTTTTGAACCGCACCACCATTAAGGTGGATCGCCAGTGGTTCATCGTCCAGCACGACCCCGTCCCCTGGCCGGGGGAAGTAAAGGTGCCGGTGCGCGAGCTGGAGCAGCTTTACTGCCAGGAGCAAACCACCCAGCGAAAACGCTCGTCCTCTGCCTCTTACACCCTGAGCGCGGTGCTGAAAGATGGGCGCAAAAAGACCCTGCTCACCGGGCTGGACGGCCCCGAAGTAGCCGCCTTTATCGAGCAGCAAGTAGAAGGCTGGCTGAACATCGAAGACCAGCGGGTGGTAGGCGAGATGCCGGTGGGAATGATGTAAGCTGTATCTGGCGTAAAAAATGGCTCTTCCGCCGAAGGGGTAGCCCCCCGCTTAACCAGGGGGAAGATGACTGGCGAGCTTCGCTTGGCGAGCTTCGCTCGCCTGTAAAGAGTTGTTATGTGGATTTTGTCGCACGGAGTGCGACAAAATCCACATAACAACTCTTTTTGAAGGCGCTTGCAGAGCGCCATGCCTGTTCCACGGTTTAATGGGGTGGTAGCGCCGAAGGCGGGGATTTCTTCTATTCTGGAAAAATGGGCGGCGTAGCTACCCATTTTTCCAGAATAGCGCCTCTTTCCTGGCGAAGCCGGGAGAGACCGATAGATCAAACCCCACCCGCGGCGGAAGAGCGAGCCAAAAAAATCGGGGCCGCGACGCGGCCCCGATTTTTTTGGAGTAAATTCACCCGACTACTTAGCAAACGTCACGACTACCGTCATCCCCCAGCGCAGGGCGGGGTTGGGGTCCGAAAGCAGCAGGCGCACGGTGTAGGTGATGTCGCCGCGCTTCTCTTCATATACATTGTCGATCTTCTCGACCACGCCCGACATCTGGACGCCGGGCAGGGCGTCGGCTTCGATGGTGGCCTGCTGGCCGTCTTTGATGTCCACCACTTCGATCTCGGTCAGGTCGTCGGTTTCGACGTAGACCTTCGACAGGTCGGCGATCTGCATCACCGGTGTGCCGGCGGCTACCATCTGCCCGGCCACCAGGTCTAGCTTGACCACCGTGCCGTCGATGGTGGCTTCCATCTCGATGTTATCCAGGGAGGCTTTGGCGGCATCGAGCGAGGTCTGGCTGGCCTTCAGGCGTGCGTCGGCGGCGGCCACCAGGTCGGGGTCGGGGCCTTTCTGGAGCGTATCGTAATCCTTCATGGCCTGGTCCAACCGGGTGGCGGCGTTTTTCAGGTTGGTTTCCAACTGCAGCCAGCGCACGGCGGTGTTGTAATCGCTCTGGGCGTTGTCCAGGTCTTCCTTGCGGTCCTCGCGCACGTTGTCGGTGGAGGGGTAGTACTTGACCGGCTCGAACTTGTCGCGGGCCTTGTCGAGCAGCAGCTTCATCTTGTCGATGGCTTCGAGCGGGGTCATGCCCAGCATGTTCTGCGGTACGGTGAAGTTATCCACCTGGTACTGGGCGTCTTTGAGGGCCTTGTTGGCCGCGGCGATGTCATCGGCGGCGCTGGCCTGGGCCAGGGCGTGATCGTCGTCCAGCTTCTGGCGGGCCTGTTGGGCGGCCACCAGCTCGGCTTCGGCCCCGGCGATGGCGGCTTCAAGCTGCTCGCGGTTTTTCAAGCGGGCTACCACGTCGCCTTTCTTGACTACGTCGCCTTCTTTGACCAGCACTTCGGCCACCTGCCCAGAGCTGAGGAACGAAAGCTGCACGTCCTCGTTTGGCACCACCCGCCCTTCGGCCACGATATTGGTGCTGGACACCACCGTGGGGATGGGTGTTTCGGTGGCCGAAGCGCCCCCGGCGCCTCCGCTGCAGGCGCTCAACGCCAGGCTCGCCAACAAGAGCATTGCAACCCATATCAACTGCTTCGATTTCATCTTGAATTCTCCTCAATTTCGATCAATTAATCCTGGCTCTTCCGCCAAAGGCGGGAATTTTTCTATATTGGGGGGTAGCTGCGTGGCGCAGCCACGCAGCTACCCCCCAATATACCCTCTTTCCCGGCAAAGCCGGAAGAGCCTTAATCCTGAGAGCCGCACGTCTGAGAAGAGGTTACCAGGGGAGTTTGGCGCACAAGGTGCGACAAACTCCCCTGAATATCTCTTTTTCAATCGGTAAACGTACGCGCCCCAGGTTTTATTCGCTTACTGGTAAGCCAGACTTTCGCGCACGCTGATTTTGGTCGCGCCGTTGGCTGGCAAAATGCTGGCCAGGATCGACAGAACGGTAATGATAACGAGCCATAAGATTGGGCCGGTGGCCGTCAGATTGTACGAGAAGTCGATCTGAAAAGCGCTGCCCAAGACGCTCACCATCAGCCGGCTGGCCGGGATAGCGATAGGCAAAGCCAGCAGCCAGCTCAGCCAGCCCAGGATCAATCCCTCGCCGATAAAGACGCGGAAGATCGTCCAGGAAGAAGCTCCAATGGCGCGCATTACGCCGATCTCGCGCCGCCGCTCCAGCACGCTCAGGGCCAGGGCGCCGCCCAGGGCAATACTGCCCACCGCGCCGATCACCACCGCCATCACGCCCAACAGCACCAGCAAGAAGTTGAACTGGCTGATGAGGGTGGCGGCGGTTTTCGCCGTGCTTTCGTCCACGCCAAATACGCCGCGCTGCGCGCTGACCGGCACACCATTATCTTCATAGTAGCGGCGCAGGCCCTTGGCGATGGCGCTCTCGGCTTCTGGGCCGCTCTGGTCGGTCTGAATCCACACGGCCTGGGTGCGGCCCGGTTCGTTGATATCGCGCAGCATTGGCTCGCGCCGCGTCAGGGCCGAGGTGGTCAGCACTGGGTCGAAAATCAGGCCTACCACCTGCCAATCGCGCTCGTTCTTCTCGCCGTATTTGACCGTTACCCAGTCGCCTACGGTGACTCCGACGTCTTCGGCCAGCTTCTGGTTTAGCACCATGGCGTACTGGTCTTCGGGAGTCAGCCAGCGCCCGTGGCGAAGCTGATACCCGTAGACTTGAGTAGGCAGCGGTACGCCCAGCATCAGGGCAGACTTGTCGTCTTTGGTGGCCTTCTCACCCCGTTTGCGCAGGGTCGGGTTTGCCAGCCCCCACGATTCGACCGTTTTGATGCCCGGATATTCCAGGGTCAGCTTCTCGATGTGGTCGATGCGCTCGGACCGCTCGAAGATCATGGTCACGTTAGCGCCCAGGATCTTGAAGATGACGTCTTTGACGGTGTAGGAAACGGAATCGCGCACGCCTACGACCATTATAAACACTAACCCGGAAATTACCAGGGCCAGTTGCAGCAGCAGCACCCGCGCTTTGTGGCGGAAGGTGTTGCTGATGGTCAGGATCGTCAGGCGGGTGAGGAAGCGCAGGCGGGCCACGGTGCGGTCGATGATCCCGGCTTTGGTCGAGAGGCCGTAGGTGCTGATGGCTTCGCGCACGGTGGTGCGGGCGGCGAAGAAGATCGGCACCAGGGCCGAGAGCAGCGGCGCAATCAGCGAGATGATCGAGGCGATGATAACCGCCTGCCGGTCGAAGCTGAATTCGCCGGGGTCGGCCCCAAAGCTGGCAACCAGCCAGGAAGACAGCCCCCAGCCGCCCAGGATGGTGATTGGCAGGGCAATCAAAAGGGAAAGCACGCCATAGACGATGACCAGGACAAAGAACATGCGCACGATGTTGCCGGTGCGAGCCCCAATCGCTTTCATGACCCCAATCTGATCGACCTGGCTGAGGATGATGGAGTTGATGGTGTTATAGACCAGCAGCAGGCCCAGGATCAAGGCCAGCGCGCCCAGCACGCCCATCAGCAAGAAAATACCGTCTAGCTGATCTTGGAAGAAGTGCTTGTTGGGGTCGGTGATGAAGCGGCCGCTGCTGCGGCTCATGCGCTCCACCCGGTCATCGAGGGCGTCGGCCAGCTCGGTGGCTTTCTTTTCGTCGTAGGGGAAGTTGGCCGCCACCATTAACCGCCCGTAATCTTTGTTGCCCACCAGGTACTCGTAGAATTCCTGATCGACGTAGAATTGGGCCGTGCCGCCAAAGCTGGCTGGCTGGACGAGCTGATCGTAAACCGCGCCGACGATTTCTATCTCGTGGACGCGCTGGTTGGCGCGAATGTAGATCTTGCCGGGGTAGGGGATCTTGAAGGCGGTTTCGGCGTCCTGCCCGATTGCCATATGATGCTCCGCCGGCCATTCGCCTTTGGTCAGCTCCAGTTTATTCAGCGTTTGCCGGCGATAATCCACCCGCGCCGTCAGCCCGCCCTGCTTCCAGTCGTCGTTGGGGTCCAGCCGCCATTCGATGGTGGTGTTATTGAACGGCTCGATGAGCTTTACGCCGGCGGTATGCTCCAGGGTATAGACCTGATCCTGGTCGACCTCCGGGTAGACGAACATGTTAATCATGGCCGGGTTCATGCGATGCCAGATGTCTTGCATGCCCTGGATGACCAGATTGCGCGTGCTGAGAATCATGCCAATCGCCGCCGCGCCGATGCCGATAATCAACATGACTTGCAGCGTGCGGCCTTTATTGGCCCACAGGTCGCGGAAAATCTTATAGCGTAAGACGCCCATAGGTAGCAGCTTTCAGGGGATTAATACCCGGTCCAGTTGGCCCCGCCCACGAACTCATCGCGGGTGATGCGCCCGTCGATGATCTCGACCACGCGCGGCACCCGGCGGGCCAGCTCTTTATCGTGTGTGACCATAATCATGGTCTTGCCGGCTTCTACCAGGCGGTTGAACATATCGAACACATCCTGGGCGGTGCGGGTATCCAGGTTGCCGGTCGGCTCGTCGGCGATAATCAGGTCGGGGTCGTTCGCCAGGGCGCGGGCGATGGCCGCCCGCTGCTGCTGCCCGCCGGAGACCATGCTGGGCAGCTTGTGGGCCTGGTCTTCCAGGCCCACCGTTTCCAGCAGGTGCATGGCGCGCTCTTTGCGCTCGCGCACCGGGTATTTCTTGGCAAAGTCCATCGGCAGGATCACGTTTTGCAGCAGGCTGAGGGCGGGGAGCATCTGGAAGAACTGGAAGATGATGCCCACGTGCTGGCCGCGCCAGGCGGCCAGTTGGTTCTCGCTCATCTTGTGTACTTGCTTGCCGGTAACAATCACTTCGCCGGCGGTGGGCCGGTCGATGCCGGTGATCATGTTCAGTAAGGTCGATTTGCCATTGCCTGAAGGCCCCACAATCGAGACAAACTCGCCATTGGTCACTTCCAGGCAAATACCTTTTAGGATGGTAACCTGCTGCCCCCCCACCGGGAAGCTCTTTACCACGTCGCGCACGTTCACCAGCAGTTCTTGTTCCAGGGCGGCGGTGTGGCCGTTGCCGTTGCCATTGCCGTTGCCGTTTCCATTTCCATTGGGAGAAGCGCTCATACGAAAATCCTTGCCCACTTGAAGATAATTAAGCGGGTAAATTCTATCTCTCTTTCAGACGGCTCAGCCTGTCCGAAAGACCGGTTTTTGATGCGGCAGCCCTAATCGACCGACCAGATCAGCGCCAGCTTGGGGCGGTAGTCATCCTTGTCATACCATTTCTCCAGGTCCAGGACGCGCTCCTGGGCCAGAGAGGAGGCAAGATCGACGTGGGTCCACATCTTGTTCTGCACGAAGGCCGTCATGCGCCCAAACTCGCCCCGCTCCAACAGGTCGCAGGCGGTGATGGCAAAGTTGACCGCCCCCAGCAGGTCTTGACCATCGGGCGAGCCGGTGCGCAGCAGATAGGTAAGCGACTGCAAGAAGACTTCTTCCTGGGTGATGTGGGCCAGCAGTTGGGCCGTCACCATGCCGCTGCCCACCAGTCGTTCAGCGCCCAGTATTTCTTCGTCTTCTTCATTGTCTGGGCCAGGGCGGCTCAAGGCCCCGGCGATGCGGCCCAGGAAGGGCTTGCGCTGCGGCTTCTTGGCTACATCGTCGTGGCCGGGGGCCTGGGCCAGTTCAGGCAGGCTGTTGGGCGAGATCAGGTGCGCATATTTCTCGGCTGCCTCGGCGGTGGGCCGGGCCCCGTTGCACACCAGCACCACGGCATAGTTGGCTGGGGTCTGGCGCTTATCCTGCACGGTGACGAAGGCCAGGTTGGTGGGGTCGTACGGCACTTCGGGGATCAGCACCCGGTCTACCCCGGCCAGCAGGCCCATCAACAGGGTGCTGTAGCCCGAATTGGCGGCGAAGGTCTCGACCACCACCAACTGCTCGCGCGAGCCGGCCAGGGCGCGCAGCTCGTGAATGAAGGCCACGCCGCGCGCCAGCCCGGTGCTGAAGCCCAGGGTGTAGTCGGTGCCGTTGATGTTGTTGTGGATCGTCTTGGGAATGGCGATAACCGGCACGCCAGCCTGGCTGAGGTGCGAGGCGAAGTGCAGGGTGTCGTCGTCGCCAATGACGATCAGGGCCTGGTAGCCCAGGCGTTCGATGGCGCTCTTGATATGGGTGGTGAAGTCTTTGGTTTCGTGCTGCGCGCCGCGCAAGAAGGGCGGCTGGTGGCGGTAGGGCGTCCAGCGCGGGTCGATGCGGGAAGAGTGTAGGAATGACCCTGGCGTGCGGTCGATGGGGCGGACCATATTCTTGGTCAGCTCGATAAAATGCTCGCTATACGTCGATGGGTCGGAGGGGTTGTAATTCAAAAACCCTTCCCAGCCCTTGCGCACGCCAATCGGCTCATACCCTGTATCGATGAGGCGGTAGACCAGGCTTTTCAAGCACATATTCAGCCCAGGCACATCTCCACCGCCGGTCAGGATGCCTACGCGTTTGGTCGTGGTCATGGTTTGCTCCTCATTCACAATATAAGTACGTAAAACAGCCAAATAAGTTTAACACAAATTGAAATGGATGCACGAATTTGTATGGCGCTTCTCAACCCCCGCCGCCGGAAGTGGAATGGTATCTTATGCCATGATGTTTGTCACATGACAGGCCCCCGGAAATATGCTTTAATGTTTCGTAGTTTCTCAGAGGGCGGTTGTTCGCCGCCAAGCCACAATTCAAGGCCATGCAGGCCGTCGAAGGGAGAACTATGACGAAGTTGATCTACCTGGACAATGGGGCCACCTCGTTCCCCAAGCCGGAAGAAGTCTATACCTATATGGATTACTTCTACCGCAATTTTGGGGTTAATCCGGGGCGCTCCGGTTATGACTTGTGTATGGAGGCGGGTTCGGTTGTTGACCAGACCCGCAAAATGCTGACCCAGTTTTTCAATGGCACAGACGCGAACCGTCTGTGCTTTTCGTATAATTCCACAGACGCGCTCAACCTGACGATCTTTGGGCTGCTGCAGCCTGGCGACCATGCCATCACCACCACCATCGAGCATAACGCCGTGCTGCGCCCACTGTATCACCTCTCTCAACAGGGCGTGGATGTGGATTATGTCCCGTTCGACGGGGCCGGCTTTGTAGACCCGGCCGAAATTCGCAAGCGCTTCCGGCCCAGCACGCGCCTGGTGGTGGTCAATCACGCCTCCAACGTGATCGGCACGATCCAGCCGATTGCCGAGATCGGGCGGCTGTGCCGCGAGGCCGGGATCGTCTTTGCCATTGACGCCTCGCAGTCGGCGGGTAAGATTCCGATTGATATGCAAGCCCAGTGCATCGACGTGGTGTGCTTCACGGGGCATAAGTCGCTGCTGGGGCCAACCGGGATTGGCGGGCTGTACGTGCGCGAAGGGATCGAAATCCGCCACACCCGGGCGGGCGGCACCGGCGTGCGTTCGGCCGAGCGGGCTCACCTCTCGGAATATCCCTGGCGGCTGGAATACGGCACGCCCAACACGATGGGCATCGCCGGGCTAAACGCCGGGTTGAAGTGGATCAACCAGCGCGGGATGCACGCCATCCACGAACATGAGATGCGCCTGACGAAACTGCTGGTAGACGGGCTGAAGGCCATCCCCGAAGTGACCATCTACTGCACCGAAAGCCTGGAGAACCACATCAGCGTGCTGGCCTTCAACGTGGCCGGGTGGGAAGCCGGCGATGTTGGCACGATGCTGGACTGCGATTACGATATCGCCTGCCGCACCGGGCTGCACTGCGCCCCGCTGGTGCATGAGGGCATTGGCACATCGAAGGTGAAAGGGGCGGTGCGCTTTGGGATTGGGCCGTTTAACACCGAAGAGCACATCCAGACCGCCATCCGGGGGGTGGAAGCCATTGCGGCCATGCGCAGGAAATAAACCTCTGTCTTCCGCCTCTTCCGCCGAAAGCGGGATTTGATTGATATTGGGGGTTTGCGGGTGACGCAGTCACCCGCAAACCCCCAATATAGAAACTCTTCCGGCGAAGCCGGAAGAGTTGTTCTTGTGAAAGATCGCGCAAAACCGGTACTTATGGGGGATCGTCTCTGGCTTTGCTTTCACGCCGATCGGGCCTATAATCGAAGAAAGAGATCCTACGGCATTGGATTCAAGCCAAGGAGGCGTGTCATGTTCTTCAAACGTATCTGGCTGTGCGCGTTGCTATTGGCCGTTTGCCTGGGGCTGGCGCAGCCCGGCGCGGCCGCGCCAGCGGCCCGCGTTCCCCAGGCGGATGATCCCTCGGCCCCCGGCGAGACGGTCAAGCTGATTTTTATCCATCATTCCACCGGCCAGAACTGGCTGGCCGACTCGAACGGCGGCCTGGGGCTGGCCCTGCGCAGCAACAACTATTTCGTCTCGGATACCAATTACGGTTGGGGACCAGACGGGATTGGCGACTCCACCGACATCGGTCACTGGTGGAACTGGTTCCGCAGCGACCGGCGCGACGTCTATCTGAGCGCGCTGCTGACGGAGTTTGAGCAGCACTCCAGCTACAGCCGCCTGGACGATCCCGACCCGGCCCGCCCGAACCAGATCGTGATGTTCAAGTCGTGCTTCCCCAATTCAAACCTGGACGGCAACCCAGACGACGCAGCCGTCGCCGACAAGAACCCGCTGCGCGGCCAGTCGGCCGGGTCGGAATATCACACGGTAGCCAACGCCAAGGGCATCTACAACGACCTGCTGGTTTATTTTGCCGCCCATCTGGATACGCTGTTCGTGGTCATCACCGCGCCGCCGCTGCGCAGCGCGGATACCAGCGCCGCCCGCGCCGCCAACGCCCGAGCCTTCAACGACTGGCTGGTGAACGACTGGCTGGATGCCTACCCCCATACCAACGTGGCCGTGTACGATTTCTATACCGTGCTGACCAGCAACGGCGGCAGCGCCAGCCAGAACGATCTGAACGCTGCGACCGGCAACCATCACCGCTGGTTCAATGGGGCCATCCAGCATGTAAAGGGGTTGGATAATAACTTCCTGCTCTATCCTACCGGCGATAGCCACCCTTCGAAGGCTGGCAATCAAAAAGCTGCAGCCGAGTTTCTGCCGGTGCTGAACGTGTTCTACCATCGCTGGGCCGGCACGCCCATTACGCCGCAGGACAAAAAAATCTATCTCCCCCTGATCACGCTGGCCGAATAGTCGGCTTTATCGGCGCAAAGTTTCATCGGGGTCTTGCGGGCGGCGCCGCCGCCCGCAAGACCCCGATCGATATTCCTTGCTACCCGCCGGCGGCGCGGTTGACCTCGGCCAGGATCGCTTCGGCTTTCTCGCGGGTCAGGCCCAGTTGCTGCGCCTGGGGGAAGTTGACGATGGCGTTGAGCGACATGCCGGTAGCCATCACAACCATCGGGTGGGTGGAAATGCCGGGCAGATATTGTTCCAGCACCGGCTTAACGCGCGGGTCGTTCAACAGGTCGCCTAAAGTGGTATCCATTGTATAAGCCATTGTTATCTCCTTATATTGATCATTGGATTGGATGAGCAATGGGGTAAGTCGTACGCCTGTTTACCCCTATCTGCGTTCCATTATACAACCTCAGTCAACAATTATGAAATGTTCATCCCGCCTTTACCTGCCTTTGCTTGACAAATCGTTTATTTGAGGCTATAAGAGATCAGATGATAGGAGCAAAACGATCCTGGTTGTTGATTGTTAGCCTGGTAACACTGCTGAGTCTGGCTTGCCAGGTGACGGGGGGGATGAGCAGCACCCGCCAGAACCCGGACAAGGAGATTGTACAGGGCAGCAGCGGCCGTCCGCTGGCCCCCAGCGGGGGCGTGCCGACCCGCACGCTGGCCGCCCCGGCCGGTGGGCCGGGCAGCCTGGCAAATGCGTTTGCCAGCGGGTATACGCCTGCCGCGCCGCTGGCCCAGCCTTTAGCGCTGCGCGCCCCAGAGGAGAGCCTGGCCTCTCCTGCGCCCGAACTCAGCCCTACGCCGACGCTGCCGTTTGAATTGACTGCCACCCTGGAAGCGACCGCCACCCTGCCCGCTCCGTCGGGTCTGCCGGGCGGCCCGGCCACCGCCGCGCCCGCCGCTGCGGCCACGGCCACCGGCCCGGCCCTGGCTACCGCTACGCCCCGGCCCACGGCCACTTCTGGCGGCGGGGCCTCGCCGGCCACAGCGACCGTCGCCACCGCTCCGCCGGCCTCCGGCGCGCCAGCCTCTACCCCCATTCCCACGACCGAGCCTACGGCCACCCAGTCTGGCGCTTATCCTGGCTCGGCCATTGCCACCAATACCCCCTATCCCTAAAAATCCGCACCCAGCCAAAGGCAGGGGATTTTTCTGGCTTTCCCGGTGAAGCTGGGAGAGTCGAGAAAGTTTATCTACGGATTACCCTCTTTCGGCGAAGCTCGCCAGTCGCCTCCACCCCGGTTGAGTGGGGAGCTGCGGCGCGACACCCCCCTGGATAAACTTCTTGAATGAGGCTCTTCCGGCCCGGCCGGAAGAGCCTCAATGCGCCTGGCGCAGCCAGGCAGCCAACGCCTATATAGAAATAAAGCGGTGGACGGCGATCATGGTTATGTCGTCGAACTGCACCGCTTTCAATGTGTGAGCGTGGATCGTGTCTTCCACCAGCTGGATGGTCGATTGGGCGGTCAGGCCGGGGCGGGCCAGGAGCTGCATCAGGCGCTTCTCGGTGAAGTGCTGGCCGGCCGGGTCGGTCGAATCTGGCACGCCGTCGGTGAAGCAGTACAGGGTGTCGCCAGGGGCCAGGTCGAGGTGGCCGATCTCGTAATCGGCGTCGGGGATGATGCCCACCGCCGGGCCGGTGGGCCGCAGGCGGTTCTTGATCTGCCCGGCCGCATCGATCACCGCCGGGGGGTTATGTCCGGCGTTGATGTAGGTGACCGTGCCGCTGCGCGGGTCTAGCACGCCATAGAACATGGTGGCAAACATATTGGTGGCGGCGTGGTTTTCCAGAATATAGTTGTTGGTCTGCTTGACCGCCGAGCGCAGGGCGGTGGTGCCGGCCGAGGGGACGTTGCGCTGGCGGTCATCGGGGTCGGTTGGATCGGCGCTCGGTGGGGGAGTCCCGTTCCGGCTGGCCTGGGCGCTCTGGCGGACGTATTTAATCCAGTCATCCCCACCCTGAAGCTGTTGGGTGTCCATCCAGCTCAGCGATTGGTTCTGCTGTGAAAAGGCCCGGATCAGGCTGCGGCAGAGCGACATGAACAGGGCCGAGGGCAGGCCCTTATCGCATACATCGGCGATCACAAACCCCAGGCGGCGCTTGTTCGAGAGAAAGAATACATCGTACCAGTCTCCGGCCACCACGCGGGCAGGGTAGAAGCGGGCCGCCAGCTCGAAGCCGCGTACTTCGGGCAGCTCGTGGGGCAGGAAGTTGCTCTGGATGCGCCGGGCGATCTCCATATCATGTTCCAGGTGGGCCATCCGGTCGCGCTCGGCTTCGTCCTTTTTCCACCAGTACGGTTCCAGGCAGCCGGTCACGCGCACCTGGAGCAGGGTCGGGTTGAACGGTTCGAGCAGATAATCCTGCGCGCCCAGGCCGATGCTGCGCTCGGCCAGCTCCATTTCGTCCAGGCGGGCAATCGTGAGAATGGGGGCGTCGCACTGCAATTCGTGGCGGATCTTGCCCAGGATATCGACCCGCTCGGCGTCCAGCAAGAGCAGGTCGAACGCGCCGCAGTCGAGTTGGGCCAGCACCTGGTCGCGGTTTTCGGCCACCAACAGGGTATGGCCCATCTGCGCTAGCTGGCTGCGCAAGATGGGCAGTTGTTCAGGGTGATCGGTCTGAATTAAGATCCGAGCGCTGCGTTCTTTAGGCATCATTGAGTCCATCCAGGGATTGCTGATTTTCAATCTGCAATCGTCTATCTGCAATCATCATTTTCAACGGTGGATCACAAAGATATTCTGATTGCAGCCGTCTTGATAGGCGTAGCGATATTCGTCCACGTTTTCCTGAGCCAGAAAAACGCCCAGGCCGCCGTGGGGCCGTTCTTCCAGGTTCTTATCCAGGTGATCGGGCCGGCCCAGGCTGAAGGGGTCGAAGGGCGGCGAGCTGTCTTGCAGGGTAAGGACCAAGTTTTCGTCATCCAGGGTGGCGGAAAGGATAATGTCGCCTGAAAGGGCCGAGCGAGCGTAGCCGTAGCTGATGATATTGGTTGCAATCTCATCCACGGCCAGCTGAAGCCGGTAGGTTTGCTTACGATCCAGCCCGGCCTGCTCGGCCGCCTGGCGGACGTAGTTGCGGATGGTGGCTAAAGAGTCCAGGATACCGGGAACCTTGATCGTGTCCATGGCAGAGAAAGGCGCATCTGGGGCAAGGCAGGGGAAGCAAGAAGGCCCGGGGCCAGCCAGGGCCAGGAGCATGCGTCCGGCCCTGGCTGGCGGCGGGCTTTCAGGCAAGGTTTTCGATCTCGGCCGCGTCGTATTCGGGCAGCAGGATCACGCTGTGGTGCATGCCGGTCATCTCAATCGTCTCGGTCACGCCTTCGTTGGCCCCGATGACGTAGATGTCGATCCCGCCGCCCATCTTCTGACGAGCGAAGACCAGCACCCGCAGCCCTGCGCTGGACATATAATCCAGGGCCGATAGATCCAGCACCAGGCGGCGCGGCTGTTGAGCGGCCAGGTCGGCCACCGCCTGGCGGAACTGTTCGGCCACCGAGCCATCCAGCTCGCCCTGCAGGTTGATGCGGGCGATGCGGTTGTTGCAGGTAGAAGTAAGGGTGAAAGCCATCTTGAACTCCTTGGGTTTATCGTCCTACGAGAATCACCACCGAACGCTCGCCGATCAGCAGGCCGGCCTGGTTTTCCAGGAGCGGCTCTTCGCCCGGCCAGAAAATGTCCTGGGGCGATTCGACCGCCGTGTTGGCAAAGACGCGCCACTGGCGGCCGGCCGGCAGGGCGGGCAGGTCGAACCAGGCGGCTTCAGGGTGCATATTCAGCGCCAGGTAGAGGCTGTCGTCTGGGGCGGCGCCGGCGTGGGTGTTGGGGCCGTCAAGCAGCACGGCCAACCGGCGGCTTTCGGGCGAGAGATCGGGCTGCCAGGGGCGCTGCCCGTGAAAGCTGAGATCGGGGTAGCCGCTGCCCACCCGGTCTTGCCCGGTGAGGTGCCAGCGGTTGCGCAGGGCGGGGTGAACGTGGCGGAAGTGGATCAGGCACTTGAAGAAGCGGTGCAGGTCGGCGTTTTTTTCCACCAGGCCCCAATCCAGCCAGGATAGCTCGCTGTCGTGGTTGTAGGCGTTGTTGTTGCCGCGTTGGGTGCGAGCGGCTTCGTCGCCCATCAAGATCATCGGCACGCCCTGCGAGAGCATCAGCATGGCGGCGGCGTTCTTGATCTGGCGGCGGCGGAGCTGGTTCACGCCCCAATCGTCGCTTTCGCCTTCCCAACCACAGTTCCAGCTCAGGTTATCGTCGCTGCCATCGCGCCCGTCTTCGCCGTTGGCCTGGTTGTGCTTGCCGTTGTACGAAACCAGGTCGGAGAGGGTGAAGCCATCGTGGGCGGTGATGAAGTTGATGCTGGCGGTGGGGCCGCGGCTGGCGTATAGGTCGGGCGAGCCTTGCAGGCGCAGGGCCATCTCGCCCACCAGGCCGGGATCGCCCTTGAGAAAGCGGCGCAGGGCGTCGCGATATTTGCCGTTCCACTCGGCCCAGCGCCCATAGGCCGGGAACGAGCCGACCTGGTACAGCCCGCCGGCGTCCCAGGCTTCGGCGATCAGCTTGCACTTCGCCAGGATGGGGTCGAAGGCCAGGGTTTCCAGCAGGGGCGGGTTTGCCAGCGGCGCGCCCCACGGGTCGCGGCCCAGGATGGAGGCCAGGTCGAAGCGGAAGCCGTCGATGTGGTATTCCGAGGCCCAATAGCGCAGGCAGTCCAGCACCATGCTGCGCACCACCGGGTTGTTGCAGTTCAGGGTGTTGCCCGTGCCGCTGAAGTTGAAGTAGTAGCCTTCGGGGGTGAGCATGTAGTAGGTCTGGTTATCCAGCCCGCGGAACGAGATGGTAGGGCCGTTCTCGTTGCCTTCGGCGGTGTGGTTGAAGACTACATCCAGGATGACTTCGATCCCGTTGCGGTGCAGGTCTTTGATGAGCGCCTTCAGTTCGTCTACCTGCATGCCCAGCTTGCCGGTGGCGGCGTAGCCGGCCTTGGGCGCAAAGAAGCCCACCGTGCTGTAGCCCCAATAGTTATAAAGCCGCTCGCCGTTGTATTCACGGCTGTTCTCGAACTCGTCAAACTCATAGATTGGCATCAGTTCGACCGCGTTCACCCCCAGGTCTTTGAGATAGCCGATCTTCTGGCGGATGCCAGCGAACGTTCCGGGGAACTTTACGCCCGACGAAGGGTGACGGGTGAAGCTGCGCACGTGCATCTCGTAGATCACCAGGTCTTCGAGCGGGATTTCCAGCGGGCGGTCGTCGCCCCAGTCGAAATCGTCAAACACCAGCCGGCCGCGGTGCTGGAACGGCTCGTTCCAGTCGGGCGGCTGGCCCCACACGTCCCGCCCGCCGATGGCGCGGGCTTAGGGGTCGAGCAGGATTTTGTCGCGCTCGTAGCGCAGGCCGCGCGGTGGGTCGTAAGGGCCGTCCATGCGGTAGCCGTATTCGATGTTCTCATAGTCCAGCCCGAAGACCACCATCGACCAGACGTTGCCAATTCGGAAAGCATCTGGGAAGGGGATTTCGACCAGCGGCTGGCTCTGCCCTTTGGAGAACAGAACCAGGCTGCAGGCTGCGGCGTGGCTAGAAAAGACCGAGAAATTCATCCCGCCTGGCACAAAGCTGGCCCCGAACGGGAAGGGTCTGCCGGGGCGCAGCTTGTAGCCCTGGTATTCGTGGGTTGGATAGGCGTCAACACGATCCATGATTTTCCTGTCCGGGGCGGCGGTTAGCTCAGCCCCTGGATGCCTTCGGGCAGTGTTGCATAGCAGGTGAAGAAGTCTAGAAAGCCGGTCAGCGACATGGTGTCGGCCAGGTCTTCGGATAGGCCTACCAGGGCGATCTGCCCGCCCTGGCCGCGGATGGTGCGGTACATCAGCAGCAGCATGCGCAGGGCCGCGCTGGACATATAGCTGACCCCGCGCATATCGAGCAGGATGCGCACGCCCGGCCCGGCCAGCGGGCTGATCTGGGCCTGGGCTTCGGGGGTGGTGAATCCATCCAGATCGCCCTGGATGGCGACGACCTGAATGCCTTGTTGGTTGGTAATAGAAACATCCATCGCTTTTCTCCTTTGCAGCCGGGGCTGCCGGTACCACCCCATTCAACCGTGGAGCAGGCCTGGCGCTCTGCGAGCGCCTTCAAAATTTGGGGGTTTGCGGGCGGCGCAGCCGCCCGCAAACCCCCATGGCGCTCCATTCCCGCCTGGGCGGAAGAGCCGCTGGTTTAGTGCGGGTCGATGCGCACCTTGACGTGCAGGCGCTGCTGGCTGTCGGGCAGGCGCACGGTTTGGGCCTTGGGGTCGAAGTTCTTGTATTCTTCGCCGTCGATCCACACCGCGCCCAGGCTGGTCGAGCCGGGCGGCAGGATGTCGGGCGCTACGCGCAGCAGGTTGCGCTTGAAGCCGCCCGGCATGGGGTTGAAATACAGGTTCAGCGGGGTCTTGGTGATGAGCAGGTTGGTGTAGACCTGGGCCAGGTAGCACAGCTCGAAGGAGTGATAGCCGCTCATCGAGTGACTGCCCTTGAGCCGTTCAGTTCCCATCAAGAAGGGGATGCCGTTTGCCAGGACGTTGAAGAACACCGCCCCGTCGTCGTGGTCGAGGAAGAAAGCGTTGTAGAAGGCGGCCGATTCGCGGGCGATGCGCCGGTATTCGCCGTCGCCCAGCACGCCGTTGAGGATCAGGTAGGCCAGGATGCCCTGCTCCTGCTGCCACCAGGCTTTGCGGTCGTGGAAGGCGAAGCGGTGCCATTCCTGCCCGGCGGCTTTGGCGCGCTCCATCACGTCGTACCAGCCGCCGCGCTGCTGGTCGCTGCCGATGGCTGGCATTACCGCCGCGATCTGGCGGGCCAGGTCTTCGTATTCTTTCTTGGGCTTCAGCCCATACATGCGCATCAGGTTCCAGGCGATCTTCAGATTGTGGCCCACCACGCCCCGGTTCTGCTGCCACATGTGGGTGCGGTCGGGCGACCAGTCTTCGTAGAATTTCTCCTGTACGAAGGGGCTTTCGGTGTAGTTGGGGAAGTATTTGGCGATGGTGTCGAAGGTGTATTCAAGGAAGCGGACGTAGCGCTCTTCGCCGGTCGCCAGGTACAGGTTGATCAAGTAAGCCGGGGCGTGGTCGCCGACCGAGTTCCAGTTCTTCTTGCCCCGGTTGGCTCCCAGCGAGGCGCTGCGCGGGTCGAGGGTGATCGGGTCGAGGTGCGAGAAATAGCCGCCCTGTTCGCGATCCAGGTAGAAGCGGTCGAACAGGTCGACGGTCATTTCGGCGTCGCGCAGAATCTTGGGGTCGCCGGTGACGCGGTAGGTCTGGATCGGCCCGGCCAGGGCGT
>CAYQDU010000083.1:0-18114 GCA_964416275.1 uncultured Anaerolinea sp.
AAGGCGCGCCATGATTGGAATTTTACTTGCCAATACCGGCAGCCCAGATGCGCCAACCCCGCCGGCTGTGCGGCGCTACCTGGCTCAATTTCTGGGCGACCGGCGAATTATCGAGCTGCCGCGCTGGGCCTGGCTGCCGCTGCTGCATGGGATCATCCTGAACGTCCGGCCGCGCCGCTCGGCCCGCCTGTATCAGCGGGTGTGGCTGCCGGAAGGTGCGCCGCTGTTGGTTTATACCCGCCGCCTGGTGGCCAGCCTGGCGCAGCGCCTGGCGACCGAGGCGGGCGGCCCCTACCAGGTGGAAATCGGAATGCGCTACGGCAGCCCATCGATTGCCGCCGGGCTGCGCGCTTTGCGCCAGGCCGGGGCCGGGCAGATCATCGTTTTGCCGCTGTTCCCGCAGTATTCGGCTACAACCAGCGGGACGATCTTCGACGCCGTGTTTGCCGAACTGCTCACCTGGCGGCGCATCCCCGGCCTGCGCCTGGTTGAGGCGTATTTCGATCATCCGGCCTATCTGGAAGCCGCGGCCTCGCAGATTGGCGCTCATTTCAACGCTCAGGGCGCGCCGGACCGGCTGCTTTTCTCGTTCCACGGCATCCCGGCTGGCTATGCCGCCCAGGGCGACCCGTACCCCGATCAATGCCGGGCCACCGCCGCGGCTCTGGCCCGCCGCCTGGGCCTGCCGCCGGAGGGCTGGCAGGTGAGTTTTCAATCTCGCTTTGGGCCGCAGGAATGGCTGCGGCCTTATACCCACGAAACCCTGCAAGAATTGGGCCGGGCCGGGCTGAAGCGCCTGGCGGTGGACTGCCCTGGTTTTGCGGTGGAATGCCTGGAAACCCTGGACGAGATTGCCCACGAAGGCCGGGAGATGTTCCTTAAGGCCGGGGGCGGCCAGTTCGAGTATCTGCCCGCCCTGAATGATACCTCCGCCCATGTGCAAGCCCTGAAAGAAATCATCCTGGGGGCGTTGGGCGCGGCTTGCTCGCATACAACGTCTCCAGGATGAGCGCCGATTTCTACAGGCCAGGGTTGGCGGGCGCACAGCCACCCGCAAACCCCGGCCTGCAGAACAAATCCCGCCTTCAGCGGGGGCTTATTCTACGTCAGAATAGGTCCAGTAGCGATTGGCAAAGAAATTCCAGAACATCACGATCACCACAGCCATCGCCAGGGTGAAATTATCGCCCACCGTTTTGGCGTCGATCCACGGGCGCAGCTCCAGGCCCAGGCTGACAGCCGCATTTTCCATAATTGGTTCGATAAATTTTAAGATCGGCACCCGGATCAGCAGACCCAGGGCGTTGATTACGAAGAACTGGATCAATTGTTGAGTCACCGGTTTCGAGCGCGAATCGGGGTAGGTCCAGTAGCGGTTCCAGATGAAGTTGCTGCAAATCGCGGCAATAAACGAGATGGTTCCGGCAACCACCAGCGGGGTATGAGCCAACTGAACCAGCAGGTTAGCGGTCCCAAAGTCGATCACGGCGCCAATTACGCCCACCACGGCGAAGCGTAGAAAGCGCCCCCGCTCGCGCGGATTGTTCAACAGCACCGTCATGTCTACCCTGGCTCCTGAATCTTTAATTCCTGGCGGAAATAGGGGATGGTGCGCAGCAGGCCCTCTTCCAGGCCGATTTTTGGCTCCCATCCCAGCAGGGTGCGGGCGCGGGTGATGTCGGGCTGGCGGCGCTGCGGGTCGCTTTCGATGCGCGCCGCCGGACGGAAGGTGATCCCGGCCGGGTTGTTGGTCAGGCGGTTGATCACCTGGGCGAATTCCAGGATGGTCGTCTCGGTGGGGTTGCCAATGTTCACGGGTTCGTGTTCGTCGGACATCAGCAGCCGGTACAGCCCTTCCACCAGGTCATCGACATAGCAAAAACTGCGCGTCTGCATACCATCGCCATAGATGGTAAGCGGCTGCTGGCAGATGCCCTGCTTGAGGAAGTTCGGCACCACCCGTCCGTCTTCGATCTGCATGCGCGGCCCATAGGTATTGAAGATGCGCGCCACGCGGGTATCGATGGCGTGGAAGCGATGGTAAGCCATCGTCAGGGCTTCCGCGAAGCGTTTGGCTTCGTCGTACACCGAGCGCACCCCGTTCGGATCGACATGCCCCCAGTAGCTCTCTTTCTGTGGGTGTTCCAATGGATCGCCGTAGATTTCGCTGGTCGAGGCCAGCAGGAAGCGGGCATTGTTGGCCCGCGCCAGGCCCAGGGTGTTATGCGTGCCAAGCGCCCCGGCTTTCATGGTCTGGATGGGCAGGTTTACATAGCCGTAGGGTGAGTTTTCGTTGGGGCTGGCGGGCGAGGCGAAGTGCAGCACCGCGTCCAGCTTGCCCGGCACGAAGATAAAGCTCGATACGTCGTGGCGGATGAATGAGAATTTTGGATTGCCTGCCAGGTGGGCCAGGTTTTCGGGCCGCCCGGTGATGAAGTTGTCCATCCCCACCACCTCGTGGCCTTCCTTGAGCAGCCGGTCGCACAGGTGCGAACCAAGAAACCCGGCAGCGCCGGTGATCAGAACACGCATGAAAGACTCCTTGAATAATGATGATTTGGGTCTTCCGGCTTTGCCGGGAAAATTTCTATAGGGGTGAGTTGGCGGGGGGCGTAGCCACCCGCCAACTCACCCCTATAGATCAAATCCTGCCTGCAGCGGAAGAGCCGATAATTTATTAACGCCATAAGACGCGCGTCGTCAATCCATCGCCGATTACCTGCCAGGCTTCGCCGGTGGCTGCGTCGACTAGCCACAGGTTGCCCTGGTACAAGGCCGCCAGGGCGTAGTGATTGCTGCCCGGTAGCGCCTGGGGCGACCAGGCGCCCCAGCGCTGCTGCGGGTCCAGCCCGGCGCTTTCTTCGCTGGGGAAAATCATGCGCCGGTTCGAGCCGTCGCGATCCATCACCGCCAGGCGGTAGCGGCTGGTTTCGCTCTGCTCGGGGAACAGGGCTTGCAGATAGGCGATCTGATAATCCAGCTCGCCGCCGGGGTTTTGCAGCGGCGAAGCCAGCGGATAGGCGAACATGCCGGTCTGCGAAACCATGCGCAGGGTTGGCCCGCCGTTCAACAGCAGGGCCGACAGGTCGAAGTTGGTCGATTCTTCCGGCGCAACGCCGCTGTTAGGGGCGGCGTGTTCGGTCAGGTAGATCACCTGCCCATCCGGCCCCCAGGCCAGGCCAGGAACCCAGGCCCAATCGCGGAAGGTCTGCAAGGGGGTGATTTGCAGCGTGGTAGTCATGGTTCCGGTCTTGGGGTCCACCAGGCCCAGGCCGTCTGGGCGGGCGAAAGCCAACCAGCGCCGGTCGGGACTCCAAGAAAATTCAGTCCCCCACCAGCCATAGGCCCCCCCGGCATTGGCCTCCAGGATCGTCACCCACTGGGTGGTCCAGCCGGTCAGGCTGAAGGTCAGAGCGTGCAGGTCGTTGTTGGCCTGCCAGCCGGGAGCGGTGGGGCGCGGCTCGACGGTGGAGAAAAAGACGCGGGTGTTCGAACCGGGAGCCCAATCGGCAAAGTGGATTACATTGTCTACCCCCAGGTCAACCAGCTTGCGTTCTTCGGGCGGGGGCGGCGTACCGGCGGCGGCGGTGTTCGGGTCGCCAATATAGCCGGCCCACAGGTTGTTGATCCGTCCTTCGACGTTGGCCCGCCGGGTGAACAACAGCCAGTCGCCGTCATCGGAGATGGATAGCACCCGGCCGTCCAGGTCGCCGGTGGTCAGCACCGCCCGGCGGTTGCCGGTCGATTCTTCGATCTTCCACAGGTTGCCGTCTCGCAGGTAATACAGCTTGCCCGGCACGGCCAGCGGCGTGAAGGGCGTCTGCACCCCAATCATGCGGATTTCCGGCTGCGGCTCTTTCAAGATCACCGAATTGACCGCCACCGGTTGGTTCGAGACTTCGATACCGTCCTCGAATACCCGCCGGTAGGTGATCTCTTGCAACCCGTTCTGCCCGGCCTGGATCAGAACTTCCTGCTCGGCGGGCAGCGATTCATTGCGCAGGGTCTGGCGCTCGAATGGCAAGACCACCTGCTCGACCTCAAACGACTCTTTGACCCGCACCAGGCGCACTTCCGAGCCATCTCGCAGCACAGCATAGGCCGGCGGCTCGCTGCGATCCAGGGCGTTCAGGCTTACCCCGGCCCGGTCCAGAGCCTGCTGAACGGTGCTGCCGGCAGGCAGTTGAAGCGGAATGGCCTGCCCATCCACGTCCACGGCCACCCGGATCAGGCTTTGAGTAGCCTGGGGGGCGGCCCCACAGGCCGCCAGGGTGAGCAGCAGCAGGAAAACCAACCAGGCAATGGGGATGAAACGGCAATGGTATAATCTCATCTCGCGCGTCCGGGATCCAGCCCCAAACCGGGTGGCCTGCGTCAGGCCACCCGGTTGGAAAGTCGCCTATCGTTTATGGGCTACGACGGTCATCTTGCCGTCAGCAATGGTAATCCTATCAACCGCTACTGCCTGCGAGGTGGCCCCCAACTGCTGCATGAACAGTTGGTCGAAGCGGGCGGAAATCTCGTTCACCACGCTCTGCGGCAGCGGCACCGGCCCGGCGCTGGCTTCGACCACCTGTGAATGCGGCACACCCTGGGCGTCAACCGTGATGACCACGGCAATCGTCACCGGCAGGTCGATCCCGCTCTGGGTGGTGACGCCAGACAGAACCATGCGCCCATCCCGCAGGCGCACCTGGATGTCTTTGATCTGTTCCTGGGTCTGGTTTTGCATCTCCAGGGCGGCAGCCGAGGTCAGTTGGGCTTCGGTCACTTCCAGGGTGATGGGGCCGCCGGACTGGGCGGTAGAGGCGGCCTGCACTACCTGGGTTGCCAGTTCTTCCACGGCCTGGGTGGTGATCGGGATCGGCGTTGGCGCAGGCGTGGCCGAGCGCCCCGGGAGATTGCAGGCCAGCAGAGCGGCCAGGAATGCGAATAGGATCAGTAAGAAATGGAACTTCCGTTGTGCAAACATTACCATTCACTCCTTCATATTAAAGTTGAATTTTATCATAGCCTGAGCGGGCGATAGGAGCGACCTGGATATGCCCCAAAAACCATCTGTAGAGACCAGCGAGCCTCAACCCGCCCCACAGCAGACAGCCGGCGAGGCGGCAGGCGAGCGCAATGAAGGCGACCTGCTCGTTCCGTCCCCCGCCGGGGTGAATGAGCAAAACCTGCTGGCCGGGCTGGAGGCGCTGTTGTTCGTCGCTCCGGGGTCGGTCACACCTTCGCAGTTGGCGGCGGCCCTCGATCTGCCGCTGCCGCAGATCGAGCGCGGCCTGGACGAGCTGGAGGGCCTGTACGTTCAAGAAGGCCCGGCCCGCGGGCTGCGCTTGCAGCGCTACCGCGGCCGGGTGCAATTGATTACTGCGCCCGAGCTGGCCCCGGCCATCGAGCGTTTCCTGGGCCTGGAAGTGGGCGGGCGTCTGAGTCGGGCGGCCCTCGAAACCCTGGCGATTGTGCTGTACCGCCAGCCGGTGACCCGCCCGCAGATCGACGCAGTGCGCGGCGTGAACAGCGATGGGGTGCTGAAGAGCCTGCTGCAAAAGGGCCTGGTGCAGGAGGTGGGCCGGGCTGAGGCCCCTGGCCGGCCGATCCTGTTCAGCGCTACGGCAGACTGTCTGCAATACTTCGGCCTTAGCTCGCTGGCCGACCTGCCGCCCCTCAACCTGGATGAAGCGCCCTCGCCTCTGCCTGAGATCATGAAGACTTGAGTCTCTTCCGGCCTCTCTGGGAAAGAAGGTGTATTTTTAGGGGTGTTGTGTAGCTACGTTACACAGGCGCCACCCCATTAAATCGTGGAGCAGGCGTGGTGCTCTTCGAGCTTGTGAACGAATCACAATTTCGCTCATAAATCAGCGAAATTACTGGCTAGAAAGAGCGCCCTTAGAAAGAGATATTGCATGGATTTTGCCGCACTTCAGGCGACAAAATCCGTGATTAACCCTCTTCCCAGGCGAGCGAAGTTCGCCAGTCGCCCCCCCTACAGTTTCGTGGGGCGCTGCCGCCGCGCAACAGTTCTGCAATTTATAGAAAAATGGCTCTTCCGCCGAAGGCGGGAGAGCCAAATTGAGGCCTGAGGATTACGCTTGCAGACGCAATCCTCAGGCCTCAATTGGCAATCATCCATTATAATTCTCCGCATGGAAGAACGTTTGCAAAAACTCATGTCTCAAGCCGGGCTTGGCTCGCGCCGCGATTGCGAAGCGCTGATTGAAGCCGGCCGGGTGACGGTCAACGGCCGGGTGATTCACCTGGGCGATAAGGCCGATCCGGCTACCGATACGATTCTGGTCGATGGGCAGCCCTTACAGCCGGCCGAGCAGAAGATGTATGTCGCCATTTACAAGCCGCGCGGCGTGCTTTCGGCGGTCGAAACGCCCGACCCGCGCCCCACCGTGCGCGACCTGGTCCCCATTCCGGGTCATATCTATCCGGTGGGCCGGCTGGATGTGGACAGCGAAGGACTGATGCTGTTGACCAACGATGGCGACCTGGCGAACCGCCTGACCCATCCGCGCTATGGGCATGAGAAGGAATACCGGGTGCTGGTGGCCCGGCGACCCGACGAAGAACAACTGGAGACCTGGCGGCGGGGCGTGGTGCTGGAAGACGGTTACCGCACCCAACCGGCCGACGTGCGGATGGAGGGGGCGCTGGGCAAGGGCGCCTGGCTGCGGGTGATCCTGCGTGAGGGTCGCAAGCGCCAGATCCGCGAGACCGGGGCCCGCATTGGCCTGCCGGTGGTGAAGATCATCCGGGTGCGGTTGGGCAGCCTGACGCTGGGTGTTCTGAAGCCCCGCGAGTGGCGCTTCCTGACCGTTCAAGAGATCGCCGCATTGAAGGGCCAGCCGGTGGCCGCGGCGGCCCAGCCGGCGCAGCGCAGCCAACGCCGCCCTGGCGGTCCGCCGCCCGGCGGTCGCCCGCCCAAAGCTGCTTCGCCCGGCGGCAAATCGTCTCAGGAAGCGCCGCGCGGGGCGCGCCGCCCTGGGACGGCCCCCGGAAAGCGACCCGGCGGCCCGCCGGCCGGCGGACGACCGCCTTTCCGCCCCCCCAGCGAGGAGGCCGGCGAAAGCGCTCCCGGCGGGAGCCGCCGCCGCTTCAACCCCAAGACCGACGCTCCGCCGCCGCGCCGCAGTTCGCGCTCCGGCGCACGCAGCCCGCAAAATGAAAATGAACCCGGCGACCGTCTATCGGGCGGTTATCCGCGTCGCCCCCCAGGCGAACGCCCCTCCGGCGGCCGGCCCTCAGGCGGCCGGCCGTCTGGCGGCCGGGCCGGGCGACCCCCGGCGCGTCGCGGCAGCCCCGGCAAGCCCGCCCGAACGGGCGCTGGCAGACCGTCTGCGCGCCGGCCTAAGCCCAGGCGCAGCCAGTAAGAAAATTGCGTTTCCCCTGGATATGTCTTTCAGGGTAGCACCCCACATAACCGTGGGGTAGCCTATGGCGCTCTTTGAGCGCCTAAAAGAGAGATATTCAAGGGGTTTTGTCGCCCGAAGCGTGACAAAACCCCTGGCTAAACATCTTTTCAGGCGAGTGGAAGCTCGCCAGTCACCTCCACCACGGTTGCGTGGGGAGCTTCCTCTTTCAGGCTCTTCCGGCTTCGCCGGGAATAAGGTTTTCTGTAGGGGCGGTTGCGTGACTACGCCACGCAACCGCCCCTACAGATAGGGAAATTCTCGTCTTCGGTGGAATGCGGGCCGGGCGGTTGACGAATTGGATGGCGTGGTTTGTAATACTTTCGACGGCGGGGTGTATTAACCTGTAGATATGACGACCCAGGCAAAGGTTTCGCAGAGTACATTATTCGGCGGTCAGATCGCAGAGCAGTCTTTCTCGCCCGCCCAGTCTGGCGGCTTTCTCCGCTGCTATGACGAGTATTTCGGGCGCGTGTTCACCTATACCCGCTACCGCTGCGGCGACGATGCCCTGGCCGACGACCTGACCGCCCATATCTTCGAGCGTGCCTTTGCCTGTTGGGCGGAATACGACCCACAGCGCGGCCCTCTGAGCGCCTGGCTGTTTGCCATCGCCCGCAATGTGATCAGTAATCATTTCCGGGCCGAGGCCGCTCGTCAGCAGACTTCGCTGGAGCGCTGCGAACAGCAGCCCGACGCCGCCGCCCTGCCGGAGGAGACCTTGATCCAGGGCGAAACCCAGGCTGAACTGCTGCAGGCGCTGGCGTTTCTGAGCGAGCGCGAGCGCGATCTGCTGGGGTTGAAGTTCAGCGCCGGGCTGACCAATCGGCGGATTGCCGAGATAACCGGGCTGAGCGAAGCCAATGTTGGCGTGATCCTCTATCGCTCGCTCCAGCGTTTGCGGTCGATTCTGACGGAAAGGCGCAAATCGCATGAGCGTTAAGCCGCCAGCAGAGCGTTTTAACCAGGCCCTTGAGACCCGCCTGCATCCCGGCGACGATGACCCTGATCCCTTGCCTGAGGAGACCCGGGCCCTGCTTGACCTGGCTGGTTGCCTGGCGCAGCTTGACCTGGCGCCCCACAGCCGCCAGCGCTATACGCTGCGCCGCCGCTTCCAGCAGCAGATGCTTTGCCCGGGGGCGGCCCTGCGTGTTCGCCCGGCCCATTTTTTTGCTGGGGCGTTGATCCTTGTGGCTTTTGTGTGTGGGTTGGCCCGGCCGGGCCTGGATCGGCGCGGCCTGGCGGATGGATTCAGCCGGGCGGCGGTAACCAGCGCCAACCTGGCTTACCTGCCGCCGCAGCCGGCCCCTACGCCGTTCGACCGGCCCGGAAGCGCTGCTTCGCCGGCCTTCCAGGCTAATGTTACGACCCCGCAAACGCCGACCACATCGCCTGGGGCAAATGCTCCTCACCCCAGCGATACCCGCCGCCCGCCGGGGAGGCAGCCTTAGTTTTGCCGCTTTCTGCAGGTTGCCGGCCGCGAAACCGCCTCCCGCGTGTCTGTAGAAAAATAAAACGAACCTCGAAGGATTTGAAATGCAGTCCACTGTTGAAAATCACCACCCCTGGCTTGACCGGCCCCTGTTGACGCGCGCCTCGCTGAACTGGGAGACGCTGTTGTGGATCATCATCCTTGTTCTGGCGGTGTTCAGCCGCTTCTACATCCTGGGAGCGCGGGTGATGAGCCACGACGAGAATTCGCATGTCTATTACTCCTGGCGCTTCTTCAAGGGGCAGGGATTCCAGCACGACCCGCTGATGCACGGCCCGCTGCAATTCCACTTGCTGGCAACTTCCTATTTCATGTTTGGCGATAACGACTTTACCGCCCGCGCTCCGGCGGCCCTGTTCAGCATCGCCGCGGTCATGTTTGTGTGGTATTACCGGCGCTACCTGGGCCGGGCGGGAGCCTTAATCGGCGCGTTCTTGATGGTCATCTCGCCATACATCTTATATTACGGGCGCTATGCCCGCAACGAAGCCTTTATCGAACTGTTTGGGGTGGTGATGATCTGGGCCATCCTGCGCTATCTGGAGACCGGGCAGAACCGGTATATGTACGCCATCACCCTGGCGAACGTGCTGCACTTTACCTCCAAAGAGACCTCGTTCATCTATACCGCCCAGGCTTTGGTTTTTCTGGGGGCCTATTTCATTTACCGCGTCTCGCTGGCTCGCTGGCCGCGGTCTGAATTTCGCAACCGCTTTTTGCTGGCTGTGATGGCGGCTCTGATCCTGGTGGCGGTGATGGGTGGGGTGTTCCTGTATACGCGCCCGGCCGGCGGACCGGCCGCCCTGCCCGCCCAGGCCGCCCCCGGCGAAGCTGCTACCCCGGTTCCGTCCAGCGGCGCATCACCGCTGCTGATCGCATTGGGAGCGGTGCTGCTGGTGGTGATCGCCGCCGGGCTGGTGTTCTTGTACCGCGGCTACACCCTGGCCGGGCTGCGCTCCGACCGGGCTTTGGCGATCCTGATCGTGATGTTGACCCTGGTGCTGCCGCAGCTTGCGCCCTTCCCGGTGCGCCTGGCGGGCTGGAAGATTCCCACCAACGCCTCGGAGGTGGCCGCTCTGACCACTACCGACCTTCTGCACGTTGCGCTTTTCCTGGTTCCGTTGGGGCTGCTCTCGGTTGCCATTGGTCTGCTGTGGGATCGGCGCGAATGGCTGGTCAACGCTGCCATCTGGTACGCGCCATTCACGGTCTTCTATACCTCCGTCTTTACCAATGGCGCCGGGTTTTTCACCGGGCTGGTGGGGTCGCTGGGCTACTGGCTGGAACAGCAGGGCGTGAACCGGGGCGGGCAGCCCTGGTATTACTATGGCCTGATCCAGGTGCCGGTGTATGAGTATCTGCCGATGGTTGGCGTCTGGCTGGCCTTTGGCATGGCAATCTACGCCGCCATCCAGGCCGGGCTGCGCCGCAACGCGGCAGCCGCCGAGGCCATCGCCGCCCGCGACGCCGAGCCGCCGGCCGACCAGCCGGATGCTCTGCCCGCCGATGAGGATGAGTCAGATTGGCTGGAGCCCGAAGACGAGCCAGTTTTCCTGCAGCCCGGCGAACCCGACGTGACCCCGGTGTTCCCCTTGTTCGGCTTCTGGGCTGTCACCAGCCTGATCGCCTACAGTGTGGCCGGTGAGAAGATGCCCTGGCTGACGGTACATATTACCCTGCCGGCTATCCTTGCCAGCGCCTGGGCATTGGGCCGGGTGGTGATCGGCATGGATTGGGGCCAGTTCCGCCGCCAGCAGGGCTGGCTGGTAACGCTCATCCTGCCGGTGTTCTTCCTGAGCTTCTTCGCCGCATTGGGGGCGCTGTTGGGCGATACGCCGCCCTTCCGCGGCCAGGAGCTGCTCCAGCTTCAGGCTACCAGCACTTTCCTGCTCGACTTCCTGGCGGCCCTGGCAAGTGGGCTGGGACTGGCTTACCTGATCCGCCAGTGGTCGGGCGAGCAGTTCTTGCGCCTGCTGACCCTGGCGTTCTTCAGCTTCCTGGCCTTGTTAACGGTCCATACCAGCGTTCAGGCCAACTACTACAACTATGACGACGCTAACGAACTGCTGGTATATGCGCACGCCGCGCCGGGCGATAAGATCGCCCTGGCTCAGATCGAGGAAATCTCGCGCCGCACCACCGATGGGCTGGGCCTGGCGGTGGCTTACGACAACGAGACTTCGTATCCTTTCTGGTGGTATTTACGCAATTACCCGAATCAGAACTACTTTGGGGCCAACCCGTCGCGGGCGCTGCGCGATAAGCCGGTGATCCTGGTGGGCGACGCTAACTTTGGCAAGATCGAGCCGGTGGTGGCAAACCTATACGAGCGCTTCGATTACATCCGCCTGTGGTGGCCCAACCAGGATTACTTTGACCTGACCTGGGAGCGCATCACCGCCGCCCTGGGCAACCCGGCCATGCGTTCGGCGCTGTTCCAGATCTGGCTCAACCGCGATTATACGAAGTACGGCCAGGTGACGGGCAAAGATATGAGCCTGCCGAACTGGAATCCGGCTGCCCGCATGCGCCTGTACGTACGCAAAGATGTGGCCGCCAAAATGTGGAACTATGGCGCGGCTCCGGTCGAGCCGGGCGCGGCCTCAAGCGACCCGTTCGAGGGCAAGCAGGCCCAGTTGAACTCGGTGCAGGTGATCGGCGCGCAGGGCAGCCAGCCGGGCCAATTCCTGCACCCGCGCGATGTGGCGATTGCCGCGGATGGCAGCCTGTATGTCAGTGATTCGGATAACCACCGCATCCAGCACATCTCGGCCGAGGGCGAGACGCTCCAGGTGTGGGGCAGCTTTGGCGATGTGGCCGCCGGGCCGGTGGGCGGCGGGCAGTTCAACCAGCCCTGGGGCATTGGCCTCGGCCCAGACGGATCGGTGTACGTGGCCGATACCTGGAACCACCGCATCCAGAAGTTCACCGCCCAGGGGCAATTTATCACCATGTGGGGCTATTTCGGCCAGGGCGAGCAGCCCCAGGCGTTCTGGGGGCCGCGCGATGTGGCGGTCGACTCGCAAGCTCGGGTGTTTGTGACCGATACGGGCAATAAGCGGGTGGTGGTGTTCGACTCGAACGGCCAGCCCATCACGCAGTTTGGTTCGGCCGGCATGGACCCCGGCCAGTTCGACGAGCCGGTGGGCCTGGCGATTGACGCTCAGGATCGGGTGTACGTGGCCGATACCTGGAACCAGCGTGTGCAGGTGTTTGAAGCCAACGCTGCCGGCGAGTACGCGCCTTTTCGCTCCTGGGAAGTTCCGGCCTGGTATGGGCAATCGCTGGATAACAAGCCTTTCCTGGCGGTCGATCCAACTACCGGGGCGGTATTTATCGCCGACCCCGAAGGCTATCGGGTGATGCAGTTCAGCAATACGGGCGAGGCCATCCGGGCCTGGGGCGATTTCGGCTCGGACGCGGCCACTTTCGGCATGCCCGCCTCGGTGGCCGTGGCTCCCAACGGCGCGGTGTGGGTGGTGGATGCCGGCAACAGCCGCCTGATGTTGTTCAGCCTGCCGCGCTAGCTCCCCACGCAGCTATGGTGGAGCGTGACGGGCGAGCGAAGCTCGCCTGAAAGAAGAGTTAACAGGAGATTTTGTCGCACGGAGTGCGACAAAATCTCCTGAACATCTCCCGCTATACTTGCTCTACAATTTTGGCTCTTCCGGCTTCGCCGGGAAAATTTCTATATGGGGGGGTGGCGGGCGGCGCAGCCGCCCGCCACCCCCCCATATAGATCAAATCCCGCCCGTGGCGGAAGAGCCACAATTTTTTTTGATCTGCAACTTCTAGCCAGCCTGGGCTGCTGCGGCTCTTTTTCGCTGGGCTAAGGCGCCTTCGCTCCAGAATAAAATCAGGGCCAGCCAGATCAGGCCGAAACCGATCAGGCGCGCCGGGGTAAAGGCTTCGTGATAGACCAGCACGCCGATCAAAAATTGACCGGTGGGGGTGATGTATTGCAGCACGCCCAGGGTGGAGAGCGGGATGCTGCGGGCCGCCGAGCCGAACATCAACAGCGGCACGGCGGTAACGACCCCGGCGCTGATGAGCACCAGGTTGGTGAAGCCGTCCACGTGACCCAGCGCCCCCACCCCTTGCAGCTCGGCCGCCAGCAGCAGCCCGGCGGCCGGCAGGAACAGCAGCCCGGTCTCCAGGGTCAGCCCGTAAAACGAGTTGAGTGGGGCAGTCTTCTTGACCAGCCCATACAGCCCGAAGCTGAAAGCCAGGCTGAGGGCGATCCACGGCAGGCGGCCATAGCTGATGGTCAGGTAGATCACCCCCAGGGCGGCCAGCCCCAGCGGAACCCATTGCAGCGGGCGCAGCCGCTCGTGCAGGAAGATCACGCCCAGCAGCACGCTCAACAGCGGGTTGATGAAATAGCCCAGGCTGGCTTCGAGGATGTACCCGGCGTTCACCCCCCAGATGTAGATCAGCCAGTTGACCGCCAGCAGGCAGGCTGCCAGCAGATACAACCCCACCAGCCGCGCCCCGTGGATCGAAACCCGCAGTGCGTATACCTCGCGCCGGGCCACGGCCAGGATCACCAGCAGGATGAAGGACCAGAAAATGCGGTGGGCCAGGATCTGGATCGCCGGAACGTTTTGGAGCAGCTTGAAATACAGCGGAAAAAAACCCCAGCACAAATAGGCCAGGATGCCATACAGGACGCCCTTGTTCATAGCGTCTTATTATAACTGGATCGCCCTATTTGAGCGGGCGGTCATCCCGCCTGCCCAAATAGGGCGATCTTCTGGCTTTGCCGGGGGAGGAGCTGTTCCGCCTCAGCGGAACAGCTTAAAATATGGCGATCCAGCGGCCCGCGGTGGGGTTAGAACAGGCCGCGGAAGATCAGCAGCAGGCCGATCAGGAACAGCGGTATACCAATGATCGCCCCGATCACCGTCAGGCTGATGACCACACCCAGGATCATCATCACCAATCCCAGGATCACCGCCACCAGGCGGCCGGTCAGCAGCAGGATGGTTTCGACCAGTTTCCAGATCGCCCAGAAGGGCCACAAAAGCAGCGGTACACCCCGTCGAGATTTATCGTGAGCAGACATTTTGAACCTCCTCAATGTTCTATGGAGTTATACGCAGGGCGTAGTGAAAAGTCGCAGAAAAGAAAGGAGACTGGCGGCCCGCCAGTCTCCTTTCTTTATTTGGTTCTTCCGGCTTCGCCAGGAAAATTTCTATTTCCGCTTTCGGCGGAAGAGCCATTTAGTTAAGCTTTATTCGTCGGCTTTGCGGAGCTGGTTCAGCACGTCTACTGGCACACCCTTGACCCCGTCCAGGTTGGCGTAGATCAGGTTGGCCTCTTTGATCTTGGCATTCCACAGGTTGGCCCGGTTCAGCACCGCCCCGCGCAGGTTGGCGCTGCGCAGGTCAGCCTCGCGCAGGTCGGCGTCCGAGAGATCGACGGCGCGCAGGTCGGCCCCTACCAGGCTGGCCCCGCGCAGATTGGCGGCTTGCAGGGTGGCCTCGCTCAGGTCGGCGTAATCCAGACTGGCGTTTTGCAGGTTGGCCCGGCTCAGATCAGCCTGGCACAGGGTGACCTGCTGCAAATGGGCCAGGGCCAGGTTGGCTTCGGCCAGCGACAGGCCGCGCAGATCCAGGCGGCTCAGATCGACGCCGCGCAGCACGACCCCGCGCCCCGAATTCATGGCAATCAGGTAAATAATTTGATCTCTGGACAGGTCGGCCATACACGGTCCTCATTTGTACGAGATGGATGGTTACGTCATCCAATCTCGTACAAAGATAACTGGCTCTTCCGCCGGTACCACCCCATTAAACCGCGGAGCAGGCATGGCGCTCTTCAAGCGCCTGTAAAGAGAGATGCTGCGTGGATTTTGTCGCCCGAAGTGCGACAAAATCCACGATTAACCCTCTTCCGGCGAAGCCTGCCAGTCACCTCCCCCCCGGTTGCGTGGGGAGCTGCCGCCGGAAGAGCCAGATCACTCAATCGTCGAAAACGATGTACAGTTGCCCGGCTTCATTGTACCAATAATGGGCGGAAAAGGGGGGCTGAGTGGCGTGATGGGCCAGGACGCGCTCTAACAGCGCAGGCAGGTCTTCGACGGTGGGCAGGTCGGCCAGGCGGGCCGGGTCGATCCATTCCAGTGCGCCTTCGGGCGAGGCAATTGGCTCGCCGCTGGGGCATTCGCCGCGCAGCACGTAGATGCCGATGCCGGTTTCCAACCCGGCGTCGATAGTGATCACCCCGCACAGGCGCAGGTCGGGCGATTGCAGGCCGCTTTCTTCGCGCAACTCGCGCCGGGCGGCGGCCAGAATCCCCTCGCCGCGCTCCACATGCCCGCCCAGGCCGTTGTAGCGGTTGGCCCACAGGCGTTTGTGGGCCGCGCCGCGGATGAGCAGCACCGCCTCGCCGCGTGTCAGGAAGATCAACGTGCGCGGAACGAGCGTGTAACGTCCGCTGAGCTTGCCCTGGTCGGAAGCAGGCATGGAGAGGTTGATCCAAAAAACGGCTGGCCCACAAACCGCTGTGGGTCAGCCGTTTTCATCCCTATCAGTCGGCCAGGTCGGAAACGTCTTCCTCGCTCACGGCTTCGCCCAGGTAGTACTTCAGATTGGGCTTCACCGCCACCGGGCGGATGGTCTGCTCGACGTATTTGCGCGTGCCGTTCAGCCCCAACGACTTGAACAGCTTGCCGAACTGGGCTTCCCAGGCGCTGCCGATGACGGCCTTCTGCGCTTCGGGCAGGCCCCAGGTCTGCTTCTTGAACGGGCCGATGACGTTCTTGCGGGTCTTGTAATAGAACTGCTCGGCGGTCATATCGGGCTTGCGCTCTGCGGCGCTCTTCTCGTCCAGCCAGGCGTACATCTGCTGGCGCAGGTCGGCCGGCATCAGATCGAAGAACATGTTTTGGAAGTTGGTTGCCAGGTGAACTTCGGTGGCTTCCGACTCAACAAACTTGCCGAAGGCGTCTTCGGGCAGGGTGGAGGCGCCGTGCTGCACGGCGCCGCCCATGCCGTAGCTCTGGCGGGCCACTTCGCTCAGCTTGCACAGGGTGTCGAAATCGACGCTGACTTTGGCAATCGTGCCATCCGGCAGCACCACGCCGCCGTGCGAGGTGCCGGTCTGGATGCTGATCTTGCTCAGGCCCACCGCGCCGGGGGCGACTTTCGCCAGCTCGGTGTTGTAGCCGTCCATGTAGGCGCGCAGTTCTTGCTCGGTCGAGTTATGGCCGCCCACCTCGCCGATCTCGCCGCCAACCGAGATGGTCACGCCCTTTGGCTCGTGCTGGCGAATGAAGGCGGTGTACATGGCCGACAGGCTGGTGTTGAGGTACTGCTGCTCGTCCAGGTTGGTCTTGCTCAGGTCTACCAGGGTGGAAGTGTCGATGTCGATGTTGAAGAAGCCGGCCGCCACGGCTTCCACGATCAGGTCTTTGACGGCCTGCAGTTCGGTGTCTTTGCCGCTGGCAAAGCGCTTGGCCGACACCTGGAAGTGGTCGCCCTGGATGAAGACCGGGCCGGTGTGGCCTTCGGCAATAGCGGCCGCCAGCACGCTGGTGACGTATTCGGCCGGGCGCTGGTCGGTGTAGCCCATCTCCGAGCGGGCGATCTCGAAGATCATAGCCGCCGCGTCGATGGCCTTAGCCGCCCGGAAGACGGCCCGGGCCGCCTCGAAGGTCAGGATGCGCAGGTTGATGGCCGGGACGGTGAAGGTGGTCGGCACTTCGCCCCGCCCGCGGGCCAGATACAGGTCATTGATCGAGGCCGGGAAGATGCCCAGGGCTTCGGCCGCCAGGCGGGTGACGTAGCGGGCCAGGCCCTGGCGCGGGCCGCTTTCGAGGGCCGAAATCTCGGCCAGGCGGTGGATGGAGGCGCGCAATTGGGCGGCGTCTTTTACTTCGGCCTTGCCATCGGCAATGCTCAGGCTGTGGCCCAGTTCGGCCAGCAGGTCTTGCAGTTCGGGTGTAGTCATGGAACAAACTCCTTTGGGTCTGAGATAAAAAATAGCAGAAGAAAAATAATCCCTCCAAAGGAGGGATTATATCATGGTTGGGTGGCGCGGTCGCGGTTGGGCTGAGTGGCCGATCTGGCCGTTCTATTCAGATGATCCCCATTTCTCAGGGTGACTCTCGCGGCTTCGGTGGAAGAGCCTTTTGGGTTAGCGGCCGGGTAGTTATTGATCCATCCTGCAACTTCCCCCTCCCCTGTGCGTATATTCATGGTAGAAAGGTTGCCATCCCGCCCAACTGAGACTATAATCAAGTCATCTATTTGTGATTTCGTCCCAGGTTGTGCGCCAGAGAAACTGTGTATTCGCCCAAACCAGAAGGAGCTTGCGATGACCGATCAATTCCTGAGCAAAGTCGCCTCGGATATGGACCCCTTCAAGAAGATCCTGAGCTATATCCCCGGCTTTAAAGGTTACATGGAGCGCCAGAACCGGCGCGATTCGGATAAGCTGCTGCGCGATACCATCGCCAACCGCTTTGAGCAGCAGTGGAGCCGGGTATCCGGCCTGCAGCGCGATTTTATCAGCCAGGGTCAGATCGAGCTGGTCGATGATGTGGATGCGGCCGCCCTCAAGCTGCGCACCTTTGCTGACCGCATCCGCCGGGCGACGCGCGGCTATTCTGGCTTGTTCGACGCGGTCAAGATCAACGAGGACGAATTGGCCCGCCTGTATGCGTATGACGCGGCCATGCTGGGCCTGGCCGATGAGGTGAGTCGGGCCATCGATAACATCGAGGCCGCCATGGGCGGCGATGGCGTGATGGCCGCCATCCGCAACCTGGTCAGCGTTGCCCAGCGCTGCATCGATGTGTTCGACCGGCGCGAAGAAGCCCTGCTCGGTTCCGAGCCGGCGCAGCAATAATGATTGTGGATAAAATTCGTAGAACGAATCAGGAGTAAAGGCCATGACTCGTGTGATCGACTTGATTGAATACCCGAATGAAATGCGCGATGAGCTCGTGCATCGCTTCCCCGAAGTGGGGCAGGGCAGCTATCGGATTGGCTCGCAGTTGGTGGTGCGCGAATCGCAGACCGCAGTCTTCTTCCGGGATGGCAACGCCCTGGACGTGTTCGGCCCTGGCCGGCACACCCTGGTCACCTACAACATCCCCCTGCTGATTGATAAGATCGGCAAGCTGTTCAACGACCGCACGCCCTTCCCGGCCGAGGTCTACTTCGTCTCGATGCGCGAGTTCGCCGACCGCAAATGGGGCAC
>CAYQDU010000084.1:0-17881 GCA_964416275.1 uncultured Anaerolinea sp.
GATGGGCAGTGAAACCGCCCATCTAACTCCACAGTTCGCTTTGCTTCTTGCGGCTTCGCCAGAGAAGCTTAAATTTACGAGCGGGCAGGGAAGGAACCTTCCCTGCCCGCCCTTTTGATTCTCCTCCTCCACAAGAGGACACGTTTTTGAGGCGTAGAGTCGCATTATATCATAGACCGCCAGGGGCGCGCGACAGACCCGCATGGCTCTCGAAGAGCTATTGTGGGGAAAATTCCCGCCTTCGGCGGAAGAGCCACCCCGCCGGCAACGCGGGCCTGTCCTGCGCGGCCAATTCATAGTACAATTGTTCTATATGCTAACCGCCAGCGAACACGATGAGCAAGCCAAAGTCTTGCGCTGGGCCGAACGGATGGCGGGCCAATACCCGGAACTGGGTCTGCTCTACGCCATCCCCAACGGGGCCAAGCTGCCCTGGAAGCGCGACAAAAAAGGCCAGCGCTTCTCGCCCGAAGCCATGCGCCTGAAAGACGAGGGCCTCAAGGCCGGCGTCCCCGACCTGTGCCTGCCGGTGGCGCGCCAGAGCTATAACGGGCTGTACATCGAGATGAAATATGGGCGCAACAAACCCACCCAGGCCCAGGTCTGGTGGCTCGACCAGTTGGCCCGCCAGGGCTACCTGGCGGTAGTCTGTTGGGGGGCCGAAGAAGCCATGAGTGTTCTGCGCGAGTACCTGGATTCAGGTTACAATACGCCGGGCTGAGTCCCCCGTTGCGGATAATCTGACCAGCCCACGCGGAGACACACATGAAACATCCTGTTTTGTATCGCATTCTGTGCCTGGTTGCCTGCTTGCCGCTGCTGGCCTGCAACCTGAGCGCCCGGCTGGCCTCGCCCAGTCCTACCCCCAGCAGTTCCCCCACCCTGCCGCATCCCACGGAAACACTCGCGCCGCCTACGGCCACCCCGGCCCCCACGGCCACCCTGGCCGACACCCCCACCCCGGCCGCCCCGGCGGCCACAACTGCGCCGTCGAACACCCCGGTGGTCTACGCCGCCCTGCCCACCGGTTATGCAAAGTTCATGGTGCTGGGCAGCGGCGCAGTCCCCTTCCAGCAAGACGTGTCGGGCAGCGTTGCCAGCGGTACGTATGACCGCTACGAGGTCAGCCTGCCCGCCAATGCCGGCCTCGACCTGCGCCTTACTTCCCCTCAGAATACGGCTGGCTTCACTGTGCTTGGCCCCGACCAGAAACCGCTGCGCGGCAGCGAAAACGCCCAGGCCCGCTGGTGGTCGTCCAGCGTGAACCAGGCCGGGGTCTACGCGATCCTGGTCGGCTCCGAGTTGGGGCGGGCGGAGTACACCCTGTCGGTCAAGACCACCACTGCCGGCGGGACCACCGGCGGTGCGTTCAGCGCCCTGCCCGCCAAAGAATGCCGCCAGCTTCAAAACCAGGCCCAGAGCGCCCTGGGAGTTAATTTCTCGCAAGGCCAGGGCAACTTCACCAGCGGCAAAGGCGAAAGCGGCGCGGCCTGCGTCCTCTCGGCTAACGGCACCGGGGTAGACTTCAAAAGCGTCGAAGCTGTGCTGAAAGCCCTGCAAAGCGCGTTTGGCGATTGGAACCTGGAGGCCTCGCTGGCCGCCGACGAAACCAGCGGCTCGGCCCGGGGCTACCGCAACGACGATGAACTGATGTTGGTCAACGTGCAGTGGCGCCCGGCAGCCGAAGCCGACTGTCCACAGGGCCAGCCCATCGCCAACTGCACCGTCAAGCCCAAGCAGCGCCTGTTTACAATTCTGATCCAGGCTGCAACCAAGTAATCGAGGCTCCGGGTTTTCAAACGCCCCCAAAAGAGATATTCAGGGGCTGTCCAAAAAGTACCTTTTTGGACAGCCCCGAATAAAGCTTCTTTCAGGCGCCCACCCCGGTTGATAGGGGAGCTGCCAACTCACGCTGGGCAGCCCCGGATAGAAAAATTCCCGCCTTCGGCGGAAGAGGCAAATTTCATTAACAAAAGGAGCCAGAATGAAAGTCTATATCAGCGCAGACATTGAAGGCGTGACCGGCCTGACCCATTGGGACGAGACCGAGCTGAACAAGCCCGATTACAGCGAGGCCCGCGAGCAGATGACCGCCGAAGTGGCGGCCGCCTGCCAGGGCGCGCTGGAGGCCGGGGCCACCGAACTGTGGGTGCGCGACGCTCACGACAGCGCCCGCAACCTGATCGCCGGGCGGCTGCCGCGCCAGGCCCGCCTGATCCGCGGTTGGAGCATGCACCCCTTCACCATGCTGCAAGAGCTGGACGATACCTTCGACGCCCTGGTTCTGGTGGGCTATCATTCCCGCGCCGGGTCGGGCGGCAACCCGCTTTCGCATACCATGTGCGGGCATGCAGCCCAGGTGCGCCTGAACGGCGCGCCGACTTCTGAGTTCCTGATTGCAGCCTACACCGCCGCCCTGGTGCGCGTCCCGCTGGTGTTCCTCTCCGGCGACCGCGAGCTGTGCGCCGACGCCGCCGCTTTCCTGCCCAACCTGCACACCGTGGCGGTCAAGGAAGGCGTAGGCAATTCGACCATCAACATCCATCCGGCCCTGGCGGTTGAGCGCATCCAGGCCGGGGTGGCCGAGGGCGTGCGCAGCCGGGCCAACGCCCAGGTTCCGCTGCCGGGTCATTTCCAGATCGAAATCGACTACCGCCGCCCGCAGATGGCCTACCAGATCGGCTTCTACCCCGGGGCGCGCCAGATCGGCCCGGTGACGGTGCAGTTCGAGCATGACGATTACTTCGAGATGCTGCGCTTCATGCTGTTTGCATTTTGGATTTCATAAATCCAAAGCGCAAACAGCTTCGCCGGTAGCTCCCCACGCAACCGTGGTGGGGGTGACTGGCGAGCTTCGCCTGGCGAGCTTTGCTCGCCTGGAAAGAGGGTTAATCGTTAGTTTTGTCGCACTTCGTGCGACAAAACTAACGAAACATCTCTTTTCGAAGGCGCTCGAAGAGCGCCACGCCTGCCCCAGGGTTTAATGGGGTGGTACCGCTTCGCCAAACAGGAGATTTTGTCGCCCTTCGGGCGACAAAATCCCCAAGATATGGGGTGAGACGAGGATGAAAAACCGATTTCGTCTTTGGGGCAGCGGGTGGCTATGGCTGTGGGCCCTGATTCTGCTGGCGGGCTGTTCGCGCGGGCCCAAACCACTGAGCGCAGACGCTCCACCGGAGCAGATCCCCGACCTGAGCGGCGAGTATATCGTCAACGGCTTTGACCCAACCGGCATCGAATACGGCGGGCGGCTGCGCATCCGCCCAGGCGAACAGCCGGGCGAATACAGCCTGCAATGGTTGATCTCCGGCGGCCTGCAGGAAGGCGAGGGAAAGGTAGAGGACAACCACCTGCAGGTGACGTGGCGCAGCCTGCCCAGCCCCGGCCGGGCCGAGCAAAGCGGCACGGCTGCGTACACCATCACCATAGCCGGCGAACTGTACGGCCCAAAACGCCTGGACGGCTACAGCCAGGAAGGCCGCGAAACCGCTTACCCCAACACGCCCCAGAATATGAGCCGCTGAGGTTTACAGCCCTTTGCGCTCCGGCGGGTTGCACCGCTTCTGATCTCTTTTCATCCCGCGGATCTTGCCATCCCCTTCCACAAAAACCCTGGAGGTCTGGCTCACGTTCTCCACGCTCTGTTCGCGCAGCAGTCTGTTTCGCTCATCCTCACGGATGAACTCCTTAACCCGACCGGTAGGGGCGCAGCGACGCTGCGAATTCTTTGATGAACGTGACCCCGGCCGCGTCGCAGCGCCCGCCGCATCGAGAAAGGCGACCCTCATGGGCTACCGAAACCTCTTTTCCAGCGGCAGGCGCTGCGCCCCTACCGCTGCCGCGGCTACGCGAATCGACGGGAGGACATTTTGCGTGGCCCACGCCAGTGCAAGCAGCTTTTGCCAGCAGCAGTTCCGGCGGATGGATCAGGCGATGGATGGCCGGGCAGCGTAACACAGCCGCTCTCCCAGAGAACCTTACGGGGAGTTTGCGGATGGCCGCGCCATCCGCAAACTCCCCGCTAGAATTTTTCCGGCGAGGCCGGAAGAGCCGGTAAAATCTAACCGCCGCCCTTCAGGTAGATGCCGTCGGGGTCCAGGTCTTCGCGCAGAATGCGCAGTTCTTCGGCGCTGGGCGGCTCAGTACAGCGCAGCTCAGAGGCCACCTTCAAATCCCAGCCGGTGTTGGCTTTGGCTTCTTCAGCGCTCTTGCCAGGGTGCAGGGCGGTCAGCATCAGCTCGCCGTTCTCGTCTGGCTCCAGAACGCCAACATCCGTTACCACCGCCGAAGGCCCACCGCCGCGCAGGCCCAGGGCCTGGCGCTCGGCCTTGCCGCTCAGGTTGCCGGCCGAGGTGCGGAAGTCGCACTTTTCTGGAAAACGCCGCTTTTGGTGCGGGGTCATCAAGATGCAGCGATTGGCCCAGGCGGCAATCTCCTTCGAGCCGCCCGAACCGGGCAGGCGCACCTTGGGATGCTCATAGCTGCCGATGACCGTGGCGTTGATGTTACCATAGCGGTCGATCTGCGCCCCGCCCATAAAGCCCACGTCTACATTGCCGCGCTGCAGGTAAAGGGCGAAAATATCGTACATGCTGCACACCGCTGTGGCCCCGGTCACCAGGGTCGGGTCGCCGATCGAGAGCGGCAGCCGGGCTGGCTGCGCGCCGATCACCCCGGCCTCGTAGATCATCAGCAAATTCGGGGCGTGGGTGCGGCGGGCCAGGTTGCAGGCCAGGTTGGGCTGGCCCACGCCGACAAACACCACGTCGCCATCGCGCAGCAGGCGGGCGGCATTGACGATCATCAATTCAGCCGCCGAGTAAGTCACAGCTTGTTCCATATCGAATCTACTCCCATCATCAGGACCCAGATTTACCCAGATATGCGCAGAAGGCCATCAAATTCTGCGGTGCTTCCGGCTTCAGCGAAAGAGCCAATCCTACTTGCGTTCATCCGTGTAAATCTGCATCCAAGAATTTCTGTAAGATTGCATATACTTCATCTGGCGCTTCGAGCGGCAGCAGGTGGCCGGTATGCTCCAGGCTGACTACCCGGGCGGCGGGCAGCCGGCGCTGAAAGCGGCGAGCGGCCGGCGCGGTGAAGGTGTCAGTCTCGGCCCCGCGAATCACCAGGACGGGCGGCCTCAGGCTGGGCAAACCGCGCCATAGTTCCAGGTCGGCCAGCATACTGGTTACGTACACCCGCGCTTCCCATTCCGGCGGATAACACAATTCCATCGCGCCGTCGGGCTGCTCGCAGGCCAGGCTGTCTACATAAGCCGCCAGGCTTTCGTCGTTCATGCGCCGGAAGATCGGCTTCTGGCGATAATTGGCAAACATCGCCGCCCGGCTCTCGAAGCGGCTGCGCCGCTTGAGCGCGCCCTTCACCAGCGGATGCAGCCGGTAGGCCAACCCCAGGCGGTAGATCAGCTTCCACGTCCAGATCAGGCGCGGCTCAAACAGCACCGGGTCGAGCAGCACCAGGGCCTGAAAGCGGTCGGGCTGCTCTAACGCCAGGCGCAGGGTGGCGTTGCCGCCAACCGAGTGGCCCACCCCAATCACCCCTCGCTGCCAGCCCTGTTCGTCGAGGAAGCGAGCCAGGTCGGCGGCGAAGGGTCGCCAATCCTGCACTTCGGCCGGGTTGCAATCGCCCCACAAGGCCCGGCTGCACATTGCCCGGGCGCAGTAACGCTGGCCCAGGCGCGCCAGCAGCGGGCGATAGGCCGGCGGCGGGTAGCCGTTGGCGTGCAGGAAGTGGAGCGGTTGGCCGCGCTGGCCGAAAGCATGGAAAGGGATCATGCGCGCCGGCTAGTAAACGCCGTAATCCACCGGCTGGCTCAGGCTGCTTTGAATTTTCAGCCGTTGGTGAACCTCCGGCCCCAGCTTTTGCCAGTACTCCGCCCGGTCTTTGACGCCATATACCCATTCATCCAACCAGGCTTTTACGCTGTCTTTGTTGGCGCTGATCTTATCCCATTCCAGATAGAACGGATTATCCCGGTCGTAATAGCCCTGGGTGTAAGAAGGATGGCTGGCATACGGCACGTGGCAAACTGCATCCACAATGATGCCAGGGATCATGGTGCGGTTAGGGTCGGAGCGAATCACGCTCTCGTCTACGATCTCCTCGGCGGTCAGGATGACCCGTTTAGCGGCAAAAGCGGCTTCTTTCTGCTCGCCGATGATGCCCCAGATTTGGGCGTTGCCCTGGGCGTCGCAGCGCTGAACGTGAACGATAGCAACATCCGGGTTGAGAGCCGGGACAACCACTACCGGCCGGCCCGAATATGGGTCGATCACGGTGCGGTATTGCGAGTTAGCTTTTTCCAGATCATCGGCCCCGGTCAGGTTCATGGGCAGAAAGGGCAGGCCCACCGCCCCGGCCTGCAGGCGGGTAATCATGCCAAAATGCGAGTATTCTTCCCACTCCAGCCGCCCGGCTTCCAGCTCGCCGCGCACGATGCGCAGCGACCCCACGCCGGGGTTGCCCATATACGAGAAGATCACCTTGCGGGCGCAGCCGGCAGCCACCATCTGGTCGTAGATCAGGTCGGGCGTGGCGCGGGCCAGGGTCAGGTCTTTGAGGCCCTGACGGATAATCTCATGCCCGGCGGCAAAGGGGATCAGGTGGGTGAACCCGGCTGCATAGACCGTATCGCCGGCATGTACATTTTCATGAATTGCTTCAGAAAGGGAAATTAATTTAGACATAGCTGCTTCTTGGGTCGTTGAATAGGGGGCGGCCGGTGGGCCGCCCCCTTTCAGGCAGGTCAATCGACCAGGTTGCGGATTTGTTCGTGCATATACAGCGGGACGTAGTAATGCCCGCCAGAGTTCTTGCCCGACGAACCAGAGCCTTTCCAGCCGCCAAAGGGCTGGAAGCCCGGCCAGGCGCCGGTGGTCGCGCCCTGCGGGCGGTTGGCGTAGGTCACGCCGGCCTGGATATTCTCGAAGAACCACTGGGTTTCTTCTTTGCTGCCGTAGAAGCCAGCGGTCAGGCCATAGCTCACATCGTTGGCCTCGCGCATGGCTTCGTCCAGGCTGCTCACTTTGGCAACCGTGGTGATGGGCAGGAACATCTCTTGCTTCCACAGGCGATGGGTGAGCGGCACATCGGCGGCCAGGGTGGGCATGCAGAAATAGCCTTTGCCAAAGTCGCCTTCGGTCAGCACCTTGCCGCCGGTCAGGATCGTCCCAGCCTGCGATAGTTCTTCGCTGAAGTCCTTGTAATCCTGGTACGAGCCTTTGTTGATTACCGGGCCGAGGAAGACCGTCCGGTCGGTGGGGTCGCCGATCTTGAGCTTGTTGGTCAGCTCGACCAGTTTGCTCACCAGCTCGTCATAGACAGGTTCTTCGATGTAGACCCGCGAGCAGGCCGAGCATTTCTGGCCCTGCAGGCCGAAGGCCGAGCGGACGATGCCGGTGGCGGCCCGTTCCAGGTCGGCGTGGCGCGAGACGATGGCCGGGTTCTTACCGCCCAGTTCCAGGATGGTAGGCCGCACCCAGGTTCCGTTGGCGAAGTCGCGGAAGATCTTCATGCCCACCTCAAGCGAGCCGGTGAAGGTCACGCCGTCTACTTCGGGGCTGTCCACCAGGGCCTGGCCCAGGGTGCGGCCAGGGCCGGTGACAAAGTTGACCACGCCATCGGGCAGGCCAGCATCGCGGAAGCATTCGGCCAGCAGGCGCACGATGAAGGGGGTGTCGGTAGCGGGCTTCAGCACCACCGTATTGCCAGCCACCAGGGCCGCCCCAGCAGGCCCGCCGGTGAGGGCGGTGGGGAAGTTGAACGGGCTGACCACCAGCCACACCCCGTACGGGCGCAGCACCGATACGTTGGTGGATGTGTACCCCGTCAGCGGGTCTTTGCCCATTTGCACCACATAGCCATTATTCTCTTCCACCTGCGAGCAGGCATAGCGCACCAGGTCGGCGGTTTCGGCCACGTCGCCCAGCGATTCCATGCGATTCTTGCCCACTTCCATCGCCATCGCCGCGCCCAGGTCGTAGATGCGCTCAGAAATCAGGTCGGCGGCCTTGCGCAACAGCCGAACGCGTTCCTGCCAGGGCATACCGCTCCATACCGGGAAGGCCTTGCGGGCCGCCGCCAGAGATGCATGGGCGTGGCTGGCGTTGCCTTTTTGCATCACGGCCAGCACCACATCCGTGTTAATCGGAGTATAGTCTTCAAACTTTTCATCGGCATACACATCTTTGCCGTCGATGAGCATAGGGTATTCTTTGCCCAGGTTGGCTTTCAGATGGGCCAGGGCAGCCTCGAACCGCTGGTGCAGTTCTTCCGGTGGATTGAACATGGTTGCATAGGTTAGTTTGAACGCTTCTGCCATACAAGTTCTCCTTTTTACTAGACGGGGTGATGGATCGATCGGGTCAGGCGTGTGCGCAAGTGTGACGACCCCATTTACAGATTTGTTAGCCCATATAGTATAGCGTAGATGATGGCGCACGTCAAAAGACGTTGATCGTCCAAATCGTATGACACTCATCCGAAACTCCCCCTATCAACCAGGCTCTTCCGCTGGCAGCCCTCTGCCCAACTGTGGGGAGGCCAACTTGCGAGCTTGGCTCGCCTGGAAAGATCGTTCATCGTTCGTGCGCGCAGCTTTTGCGCCTCCCAAATCCGGCGCTTCTTTTCCGGCAAAGCCGTAAGCGCCATAAAACGGTTCTTCGGCCGAAAATAACTGCGCCGCTTGCGGTGGATTTTCCCCCACTTTGCCTCAACCCGTTGACAGGCGCGCCTGACCAAACTATCATTAAGCAAGATCACCCAGGTGGGTGGATGGAAGAGAACCGAGGCGCTCATGCTGTTCACGAAAGCTACCTATCTTGGCATTGACCCTACCGCCGGCGGCAAACCCTTTGTGTACGCCGCCCTGGATCAAGAGCGGCGGCTGCTGGCGTTGGGCCAGGGCGGCATCGACGACGTGCTGGCCTTTGCCGCCGGCCAGCAGACCTGCCTGGCGGCGGTTTGCGCGCCTTCCGGCCCCAACCAGGGGCTGATGCGCCAGGCCGAACTGCGCCAGTCGCTTACCCCGCCGCCCCACCCTGGCCGCTGGGAAGACCTGCGCCTGGCCGATTACCTGCTGCGCCGGCATAACCTGAGCATTCCCCACACCCCGGCCAGCGAAAGCGCCTGCCCCGGCTGGATGCGCATGGGCTTCCAGCTTCACCGCCGCCTGGAGGCGCTGGGCTACTGCCCCTACCCTCACGAACAGGCCGCTCGCCAACGCATCGAGGTCTATCCCTACGCCTGCTATGCGGTTTTGCTGGATGTGCTGCCCCTGCCCAAACACAGCCTGGAGGGCCGCCTGCAGCGCCAGCTCATCCTGTACGAACTGAAACTGCACGTCCCCGATCCAATGGACTTTTTCGAGGAAGTGACCCGCCGCAAGCTGCTCAAGGGCCTGCTGCCGCTGGACCTGCTCTACGCTCCCGGCGAGCTGGACGCCCTGGCCGCGGCTTACACCGCCTGGCTGGCCGCCAACCATCCCGACCAGGTGACGCTGTGGGGCGACCCGCTCGAAGGCCAGGTGATGCTGCCCGGCAGCGACGTGAAAGTATACTGACCCCGTCATGCCCGACCTGCTGCACTCCCTCCAGGGCCGCGATCTCGGCCATCTGCGCATTGTGGCCCAGTTCTGGGGCCTCGATCTGAGCGCGCCCGACGCCAAAGTGGGCCTGCAGCGCCTTGCGCCGCAGATGCTCGACCGCGAGCTGGCGGCCGAGGTGGTGCAGAGCATGCCCGAAGGGGCCCGGCTGGCCTTGCAGGATCTATTGGATAACGAAGGCCGGGCGCCGTGGGCCAAATTCACCCGCCGTTTTGGGGCGCTGCGCGAGGTTGGGCCGGCTCGCCGCGACCGCGAACGCCCTTACGAAAACCACACCGCCAGCCCGGCCGAATCGCTGTGGTACCGGGCGCTGCTGGCTCGCGACTTCTTCGACACGCCGCACGGCCCGGAGGAGTTTGCGTATATCCCCGAAGACCTGCTGGCGATTCTGCCTGTCGAACAGGCAGCCCGCCCGGCCCCGCTGGGCCGCCCGGCTACCCCGGCCGAGCGAGTCACCCTGCTGCCCGCCACCGACCGCATCCTGGACGACGCCGCCACCCTGCTGGCCGCCCTGCGCTGCCATCCGGCCATCGACGAGGCCGGCCTGCAGAGCTGGTTCACCGCCACCGGGGCGCTCTCGCCCTATCCGCTCACCCCGGCGGCCCTCAAGGCCCTGCTGCAGGCCGCCGGGCTGCTCGACCGACGCGGTACGCCGCTGCCCGAACCGGCCCGCCAGTTCCTGGAGGCCGGGCGCGGCGAGGCCCTGCTGAGCCTGACCCGCGCCTGGCTGCGCGCCGCCAGCTTCGACGAACTGCGCCTGATTCCTTCCCTGGCCGCCGAAGGCGAATGGCAAAACGACCCGCTGCGCGCCCGCCAGGCCGTGCTGGATTTCCTGTCTACCGTGCCGGGCGGGTTGACCCTGCGGCCCAACGACGAGCGGCCCTATTGGAGCCTGTCGGCCTTTGTGACGGCCATCCGCCAGGCCTATCCCGATTACCAGCGCCCGGCGGGCGATTACGACTCGTGGTTCCTGCGCCCGGCCAGCGGCGGCGAGTATCTGCGCGGCTTCGAGCATTGGGACGCGGTGGACGGCGAGCTGGCGCGCTTCATCATCGCCGGGCCGCTCCACTGGCTGGGTCTGATCGACCTGGGCCTGCCAGGCGAAGGACAAGATGCGCCGACCGCCTTTCGCTTCTCGGCCTGGGCCAGCGACCTGCTCAACCAGAAGGCCCCGGCCGGGCTGGCCGCCGAGAAAGATAGCATCGTGGTCAGCGCCAACGGCCGCCTGCACGTCCCCATCCACGCCCCGCGCCCGGTCCGCTATCAGATCGCCCGCTTCGCCGCCTGGGATCGGCTGGCAAAAGACATCTATCACTACCGCCTCACCCCGGCCTCGCTGGCCGCGGCCGGCAAACAGGGCCTCAAAACCGCCCAACTGTTGGGCCTGCTGCGCCGCCACACCAAAGGCGTACCGGCCGCCCTGGCCCAGGCCCTCGAGCGCTGGGAGGCCCAGGGCGTAGAGGCTCGCCTGGAACAGCTTACCCTGCTGCGAGTGCGCGACCCCGAACTGCTGGGCAGCTTGCGCGCCTCACGCGCCGCCCGCTTCCTGGGCGACGTGCTGGGGCCAACCGTGGTGGTGGTCAAGCCCGGCGCGGTCGATAAAGTGTTGGACGCCCTGGCCGAGATGGGCTACCTGGGCGAAGTGACCCTTACCTGATCTAAGGCTTTTAAGGACTGGATCATGAACGACTCGATCTTAGAACCCAAGCGGATTGCCATCACCACCGGCGGCGGCGACGCTCCCGGCCTGAACGCCGTGATCCGCGCCGCCACACTCTCGGCTTTGCTGCGCGGCTGGGAGGTCTACGGCGTGCGGGATGGCTTCAATGGGCTGCTGATGCCCGAACAGTATGTGGAAGGAGGCCTGGTGCGCCTGACCCATGAGCGGGTGCGCGGCATTACCCACCTGGGTGGAACCATCCTCGGCACCACCAACCGCGGCAACCCGCTGCGCTTTCCGGTCAAAGACCTGGACGGCGCATTCCACGAAGTGGATCGCACCGATGAGCTGATCGAGCGCTTCCTGCTGCACGGCATCGACGCCCTGATCTCGGTGGGCGGCGACGGCTCAATGGAGATCGCCCATGCCCTGGCGAAGAAGGGCCTGCGGGTGATCGGGGTCCCCAAGACCATCGACAACGACCTGAACGGCACCGAAGTCACCTTCGGTTTTCAGACCGCCGTCTCGTTCGCCACCGAGTGCCTGGATCGGCTGCACTCCACCGCCGCTTCGCACCGCCGGGTGATCGTGGTCGAGGTGATGGGCCGCTACGCCGGTTGGATCGCCCTGGAAAGCGGCATCTCTGGCTCAGTCGATGCCATCCTGATCCCCGAAATCCCGTTCGACTTGAAGAAAGTGGCGGAAAAGGTGATAGAACGCGATCGCCAGGGCAGCAATTTCGCGATTGTGACCGTGGCCGAGGGGGCCAGGCCGCTGGGCGGCGAGATCAGCATCCTGGGCAAGGAAGTCGGGCGGGCCGAGCGCCTGGGCGGGATCGGCGAAAAGGTGGCCGCCGCCCTGCAAGACCTGACCGGCAAAGAGACCCGCACGGTAGTGCTGGGCCACCTGCTGCGCGGCGGCAGCCCCACCGCCTTCGACCGGCTGATTGCCCTGCGCTTTGGGGCGGCGGCCGTGCGGGCCTTAGCCGCAGGCCAGCAGGGAGTCATGGTGGCCCTCGACCCGCCCAATGTGCGCTATGTGCCGCTGGAAGAGGCCACCCTGCGCATGAAGACCGTCCCGCTCGACTGTGATACGATCCTCACCGCCCGCGATCTGGGCATCTGCCTGGGCGATTAATCGCGGTCGATCTGGCGTTTGATCGCCCCTTTCAATCGTTCGACCACCTGGCTGCGCTCGCCGGCCAGGTTGGTCTGTTCTTCGGGGTCGTTCTCCAGGTCGTACAACTCAAAAGATTTTTTGAGCTTGCTGTAGCCGCGGTGTTCGATCAATTTGAAGCGCCCCTGGTAGGCCGCCAGGGTGGCAATGTTCAGCGGGCCAACCCGGCTGCTGCGCCGGGCCTCGACCGAGAAGATCACCCGTTCGGCGGTTTCAGGCGAAACCGCCGTTTCGCTTGAAGCGCCCGCCTTCAGCCCCGGCAGGGGCAGGCCGGGCAGACCGGCGGGGACCGGCAGACCCGCCAGGGTCAGCAAGGTGGGGAACCAATCCACCGTGCTGGTGAGCGTATGCACATCGCGCCGGCTGGTCTGCCCCGGCTGCCAGACCAGCAGGGGGATGTGCAGCACTGGCTCGTACATGGCCGGGCCTTCGTGACCCAGCACGCCGCGCTCGAACATCTCGCCGTGGTCGGAGGTGAAGATTACGAGGGTATTGTCCAGCGCGCCGGCCTGCTCCAGGCCGGCGAACAGGCGGCCGAATTCGGCGTCGCAGTACAGGATAGCCTCGTCGTACAGGCGGCGCTGGCGCTCCAGCTCGCCTTCATCGGTCTCAGCGAAGGTGTAGGGCGGCTTGGCCGGGGGGTGATAATCGTCCTGGAAGGCGTCGATAAACTCGGAACGGGTCACATAGGGGGCGTGCGGCGGCAGCACGTGAACATAACCAAAATAGGGCGGCGCGCCGGCCTGGGCCTGGCGCACGGTCCAATCTACCACTGCCTCCAGGGTGAAAAACGTCACCGTGGCGTTGGGCAGGCCGCGCGGAAACTGGGCCGCGTACTGGCGGTTCAGGCGGCGTTCCAGCCAGCGCTGGCGCAGCTTTGCCAGCGGCTCGAGGAAAGCCGATCCCGATGGCGCGCCTACCCGCCACAGCGACAGGATTTCGGCCTGGTTCGCCAGGAAATAATCGGGGGCCAGAAATCGCTCCGATAGGTTCAGCGACCCCAGACACAGTTCCTGAGTCTTGACCCACTCATCCAGGTCGGCGGCGAACTGGTCGAAAAAGATCTCGACGTAATTGTTATGGGTATAGGCCCAGGTGCGGTAAGCCGGGTTGAGGGCATGCAGCAGCGAGCGCCCGGCGTAATCCGGCCCCAGGCGAGCCATGAGCTGCAAGGCGCGGTGATCGGAGGGGTACACCCCGCTGAACAGAGAAGCCGTGCTGGGGGTGGTGAACTTGCCCGCCGCATGGTGGTTGTGATAGACCGTAGCCCGCGCCGCCAACCGCTCCAGGTTGGGCGTGGTGCGGCGCGGATAACCGTACAGCGACAGGTTGCGGGCCGAAAGCGCGTCGCACAGCACCATCAGGATATTGGGGCGCGGCGGGGCGGCCTGGCGCGGGCGCAGAGCGCGCCAGCGCGGCAGAAACGCAGCCGGAGTCAGGGCAGACAGCTTGAGAAAGTCGCGACGCGAAAGCTTGGGCATAGATTACACCAGCGGCAAGCCAGGTCAGATCACCCCACGCAGCAGCCGGAAAACCACCACCGCCAGAGCGATCCAATCCAGGAACAGGTAAACCCCGGCTAGCAGGGTAAAACGCCCCGCGATGCCGGTCAGCCAGGCGCGGGCCCTGGCATGGCGTAGTCCAGCGAACAGCCCGACCGCCGCCAGCCCCAGGCTGACCAGCCAGGCCAGCGTCAGCAGGTTGCTCAACGGCAGGCCCAGGAAGCGCTGCTCTGGCCCGGCGATCTGGAAATGGGTGGGCAGCAGCCACAGGAACGCCAGCCACACCAGGCCAATCCCCTGGGCTTTGGCGTATGGGCTGAAGGCCCGTTCCGGCAGCACCCTCCCCAGGAGCGCCACCAGGGCAGTCGCTGCTCCGCTTTCGAGCAGGGCCAGAACCAGCCCATAGGCCAGAATAACCAGGATGTTCCCCAGGCTCAGGCGCAGTAAATAGGCCGGCAGGGCGTGGAAAAAGATCAATACCGCCCAGGTATGCACTGGAACAGCCGCCGCGGCGTACAACAGCCAGGCTTCGGCCCGGCTGGGCCAGCGGCGGGCCGGCGTATGTGAAGAGAACGAGGCAGATTCAGCCACAGGCAAACATTTCCTGAAACGAAAACCAGTTCAAACCGCTCTATTATAAACCCACCGCCCAACTTCCCCAAAATACAGAAATTGGGTTCTTCCGGCTTCGCCGGAAGAGAAGTCATATTGGGGGGATGCTGCGTGGCTCCGCCACGCAGCATCCCCCAATGCAGAAGAACCTCGCATCCACGAAGGAGAATCGGTGTTATCATTAGACGTCCCCCACAGTCTTTGACGATCCCGCTCTGCGCCCTGGAGCGCAATCGAATTCATCCTGATTTTATTCGGAGGTTTCGTATGCTTACCGTTGAGCAGATTGACACAACCCAACAAGCGCAACGTCGGCGGTTTTCCCATCTCCCGTTTCAGTTTTATACCAACACCCCTCAGTGGGTGCCGCCGATTCTGGTCGACGTAGAGGCCTCCCTGGATCGCTCCAAACATCCCTTCTACGAACATTCCACCGGCGAGTTCTACATCGCCGTGCGGGATGGCAAAGATGTGGGCCGGTTGGCAGTGTTAGAGAACTGCGCTTTCAACCAATACCACCATACGCACAAGGCTCAATTCTATTTCTTCGAGTGCGAAGACAGCCTGGAAACCGCCCAGGCCCTGTTTGAGCGGGGCTTCGAATGGGCCAGGAAGCGCGGCCTGACGGAGATCATCGGCCCCAAGGGCCTGGGCGCTCTGGACGGCTATGGTATGCTGGTCGAGGGCTTCGAGCATCGCCAGATGATGACCATGATGAACTATAACCCGGCCTACCTGCCCCGGCTGATGGAACGGATGGGTTTCGAGAAAGAGGTTGATTTCGTCTCCTGCTACGCTCACGCCCAGGAGTTCATCATGCCCGAACGGGTGCACCGCATCGCCGAGCGCACCCAGCAGCGCGGCATGCTGACGGTCAAGAAATTCGTCAATAAGCGCGATCTGCTGAGCTGGGCCCCCAAGATCGGGCGGGCGTATAACGATGCCTTTATCAAGAACTGGGAATACTATCCGCTCACCGAGCGCGAGGTCAAGTTTGTGGTCGATAACGTGGTCGCCATTGCCGACCACCGCCTGATTAAGATCATCCTCCACAACGATGACGTGGTGGGATTCCTGTTCGCCTTTGCCGATGTTTCCCCAGCCATCCAGCGCTCGCGCGGCCGGCTGGCGCCCTTCGGCCTGCTCGACATGCTGCTGGAAATGCGCCGCTCGAAGTGGGTCACGGTCAACGGGGCCGGGATTCTGCCCGAATTCCAGGGCCACGGCGGCAACGCCCTGATGTATTCCGAGATGGAAAAGACCGTGCGCCAGAAGCGCTTCGCGCACGCCGAGATGACCCAGGTGGCCGAGACCGCGGTGCAAATGCGCAACGATCTGGTGAACCTGGGCGGCATCCCCTATAAAAACCACCGCATCTTTCACAAAGACATTTAGGCTCTTCCGCCGAAAGCGGGAGGCGAGCTGCGCTCGCCTGGAAAGAGATGTTGCGTGGATTTTGTCGCCCTTCGGGCGACAAAATCCACGCAACATCTCTTTTTTTGAAGGCGCTCGAAAAGCGCCAGGCCTGCTCCACAGTTTCATGGAGTGACGCCGGGCCTGGCGGCCGGGCCGCAATCAGGCCCAGTTGCGCAGCAGGTCGATCAGCAGGCGCACACCGTAACCGGTGCCGCCCTGCGGCAGATATTCGCCAGCTTTGCCCGCCAGGGCCATGCCGGCCATGTCGACATGCGCCCAGGGATAGTCGGTAAATTCTTTCAGGAAGATGGCCGAGGTCCCCACGCCGCCAGAGCGCCCGCCGGTGTTCTTCATATCGGCCACCTGCGACTTGATCTTCTCTTTGTAATCATCCCACAGCGGCATGGGCCACAGGCGCTCGAAAGTGGTCGCCGCGCTGGCCAGCAGCTTATCGCGCAGGCTGTCTTGGGTGCAGAACAGGCCAGCGGCCACGCCGTCGCCCAGGGCGATCACGCAGGCCCCGGTCAGGGTCGCCAGGTCGATCACCGCCTGGGGTTTGTACTGCTGGGCATACACCAGGGCGTCGCCCAGGATCATACGGCCTTCGGCGTCGGTGCTGATGATCTCGGCGGTCTTGCCATTGCTGAAGGTAATCACATCCGCCGGGTGATAGCCGTTGGCGTCGGGCATATTCTCGGTGCAAGGGGTGATGCCCACTACGTGCAGCGGCAGGTTCAGGCGCCCAATAACCTGCATGGCCCCCAGCACCGCCGCCGCCCCAGCCATATCCGACTTCATTTCGTCCATCTTATCGCCGGGCTTGAGCGAAATGCCGCCGGTGTCGAAGGTGATGCCCTTGCCCACCAGGGCAATCGTGGGCAGGTCGACCCGGTCGGCGTTGTATTCCAGCACGATAAAGCAGGGCGGCTCGCCGGCGCCTTTAGCCACCGCCAGGAACCCGCCCATCTTGCGCTCGGCGGCCCAGTCGCGGTCGCCCACGGTCAGCTTCAGGCCAAACTGCTGGGCGATCTGCCCGGCAACTTGCGCCAGGTGGGTAGGAGTGGCCTGGTTGGGCGGCATATTCACCAGGTTGCGGGCCAGAGACACACCCTCGGCAAGCGCCTCGGCGGTCTTCACCCCGGCCTGAACGGCTTCAAACTTATCGGCGTCAAACTCTACCAGGGCCAGCGATTCCAGGTCGTTCTGCTCTGGCTGGCTGCTTTTAGCGGCTGCATAGCGATACAGGCCCAGCAGCGCGCCTTCGGCGGTGGCCTGGGCGACGGCAGCCGGGTCTAACCCGCCCGCCCCAGCCCCGTGGACGATCGTGGCCGCGTTTTTGGCATTCAGGTCACGCGCTTTCTTCACCGCCGTGGCCGAGGCCCGCCGGGCGGCTTCCAGATCAAAGGCTTCCGGCTTGCCCAGCCCCACGACAATCACCCGGCGGGCCGGGATAACTCCGCGCGGGTAGATTACGGCGGTCTCATTGGCTTTGCCCTTGAAGTCGCCGCCGCTCAGCAGGTCGGCAATCGCCCCGTTGAGCGCCCGGTCAAGGGCCGCCGCCGCGCCAGATGGAGCCGCGCCCTCGAACAGATTCACGATGATCGTATCGGCTTGGGTTTCCTGAATGCTGCCACGCACAACGCTGATTTTCATTCGTACGCTCCCGATCAGAATTTTTGGTTTCTCCGGCTGCGCCGGTAGAGTTTTACGATTGGAGGGTACAGCCGGTTGCCCCGCCGTATTTCCTCCATTATGAAAGGGCTGCTCCCAATTATGGTACCACCCCATTAAACCGTGAAGCCGGCCTGGCGCTCTTCAAGCGCCTTCAAAAAGAGATATTGCATGGATTTTGTCGCACTTCGCGCGACAAAATCCACGATTAACCCTCTT
>CAYQDU010000085.1:0-17827 GCA_964416275.1 uncultured Anaerolinea sp.
ATGGCTCTCCCGGCTTTGCCGGGAAAATTTCTATAGATGAGGGTTGGCGGGTGGCTGCGCCACCCGCCAACCCTCATCTATAGATCAAATCCCGCCCGAGGCGGAAGAGCCAGGTAAATAGTTCGCCGGGTGTTTAACGCACAGCCTCCGTCGGGTGGTGAGGAGACCCGGCGGAGGCTTTCGCCAAAGGAGGAAACAGCGATGAGCAACTTTTAGATCGTATTCCTAAACTTCATTCTGTCCTTATGATACCGGACTTGCCCGGCTATGACAATTGTCATCCATCACTACTTGGGGATGATATTATTCCGCCTAAAATATGACATATGGTATGACAAATTATCAATATCTGCATAATTAATTGCGATCCGCGGCCGCCAATCCGATAAATGTTATCAGGCGACGCGATTGAGCGGGGCCGAAAGAAAGAGAGTTCTTCCGGCTTCGCCGGGAAATTCGATAGGATAGGGGGAGCGGGCGGCGTAGACGCCCGCTCCCCCTATCCTATCGGTCAGCCCTGGCCTTGGGCGAAAGAGCTAGAAAGATTTGTGGCTCTTTCCCCAAAATATAACCTCTTTGCCGGCCAGGCCGGAAGACCCAGATTGGTTAGCGCGACAATATCGTGTTGGGACGATTGCGAGCCTGCTGGCGGAGGCTGCGGAATGAGTCCAGCTCGGTGCTGAGCTTCATCCAGTCTGGCACCAGCAGCAGCAGACCGGTGGTCTGGGGGGCAAACATTTCGCGGGGCAAGAACAGGCGCAGCAGAAGGGGATTGATGGGGAATCCTGTTAGCTCCAGCACCAGCACCGTCTTTCCATAGAACGGCTCCAGGTAGACCCGCTGGGCCCAGGCTGCCTTTTGGGGTGGAAAAGCCTGCTGCACCAATGCCGGCCGGGCAGACAGAATGCGATGGTACGAAATCCGCAGGCGCAGAAAAGGCGTACTCAGAGCCAGGTAATGATCGTGCGGCTGCACCGAGGCCATAAAGCGAGCCAGGAAGGCAAACCCGCTGATCAGAAACGCCAGGGTCGCCGCCAGCACCAACCAGATGTCGCTGTGGAACCCCAAGATGCTAATGGGCTGGATGAGGGCAAAATAACCGGCTGCCCCCAGGAACAGGCCCAGCACGAAGGTATAGACCCACACCCGATCCATTGTGCGGCGGTAGAACAGCAGGGGCTGGCGCGTTCCGGCTTTGGGTGATTTCATCGGCGTCTCCTTAGGTAGATTTGCATCCGCCTTCACGCGTTGGCAGGGTGAACCAGAACGTGCTGCCCTGGCCCAGGATGCTGTTGAAGCCCATCTCGCCGCCCATTACCTCGGCAATTCGCTTGGCTACGCTCAGGCCCAGGCCCCAGCCCTGCTCATCGCGCACCGCCTGGTCTTCCGAGCGGAAGAACTGGGTGAACAGTTGGGTCTGGTCTTCCGGGCTGATGCCGATGCCGCTGTCGGTCACCGAGATGCGCACCATTTCGCCCACCGCTTCGGCCCGCACCTGCACCTTGCCGCCGGAAGGAGTGTATTTCCAGGCGTTGCTGAGCAGATTGTTCAGGATTTGCACCACCCGGTTCGGGTCGGCAAATACGGCCGGCAGGTCGGCCGGAATATCGGCGTTGAGGGTCTGATTCTTTTCCTGCATGCGGGGGCCTAAGTTACGCAGGGTTTCTTCAATGTGGTTTCGCACCGGGATCAGGCTGCATTCCAGCCGCAGCCGCCCGGTTTCGATGCGCGAGATGTCGGCCAGGTCGGATACCAGGGCCGACATGCGCTCCACGTTGCTGCGGATCACACCGATGAAATTCATCTGCTGTTCGTTCAGCGGGCCAACCACCCCGGCTTTGAGCAGGTCGGCGTAGCCCTTGATCGAAGTCATGGGGATGCGCAGCTCGTGCGTGACTACCGAGACGAATTTCGACTTAGCCGTGTTGGCCTGCTGCACGGCCTGGTACAGGCGGGCGTTGGCAAAGGCCGATGCGGCCCGCCCGGCCAGGTGGCCCAGGAACTGGCGGTCGGTTTCCGAGAAGGGCGCGGCGCGCTCGACCAGGATCACACCCAGCGGGCGGTTGCCGCGCAGGATGGGCGCCGCCAGGCGATAGGTCGCCGCGTCCTGTGGACCAGGTCGGCTTTCCTGAGTCGTTTCCATTTGCGCCAGGGCGCGCAGCGCCAGATGGTCCTCGTTCTCCAGCCCATCTGGCGGGTAGATAATCGGCAGTTCTTCGCCCTGCGCTTCCGCCGGGCATAGCCAGACCCAGGCCCGCCCGGCCTGGATGGTTTGCAGCGCCCAGGTGCGGGTGATTTCCATGGCCCGGTTCAGGTCCAGGTCGGCGTTCAGCTCGAAGTCGATCCGGGCCAGGTTTTCTAGCTCGGCCACGCGCAGCGAGAGGGCCTGGTCGGTATTGGTGTATAAGGTGGCGTTTTCGATGGCGATGGCGGCCTGCGAGGCAAATGCGTTGAGCAGGTCCAGGTCGGCGGTGGTGAACAGGCCCGAGTGGGCCCGGTTATCGACGTAGATCGCGCCGATGGTCTTGCCCCGCGCCAGCAAGGGCGCGCACAGGATCGAGCGGATGGCGTAGAAGATGATCGAGTCGCGGGCCGAAAAGCGCGGGTCGGTTTGGGCGTCCGTGGTAATCAACCCCTGCCCGCTGTCCAGAACAGTGTTGATGGCCGTGCGGCTGACCTCCATATCCTTGGGCTGCAAGGTTTCCTGGCTGTAATTGCGGGCCGCCCGCAGCCGCCACTCGCGGCTGTCGGGTTCCAGCAGCACCAGAAAGCCGCGCTCGGCTTTGGTCAGGCCAATCACCGCGTCCATCACCTGGGTCAGCACCGCGTCCAATTCGAGCGAAGCGCCCAGGGCGTTGGAAACCCGGTACAGGGCCGCCAGGCGGCTCTGCTCCTGGCTGTCCTGCAGGTCTTCAGACAGCTCGGCCAGCTTTTGATCGGCGGCGTGCAGGGCCGCCTGCCCGGCCTTATCCAGGCGTTGGGCTTCCAACTGGCGCAGGGCCTGGCTCAGATCATTCAATCGGGTTTGAGTGGTTGGTTTCGCCATCCGATTCGCCTCCGCGGTGAGACAAGAAATAAGCACAATCGGCTTGCAGGGGGCAGGCCGGGCAGTTGGGCCGCCGGGCCTGGCAGATCTCCCGCCCCAGGCGGATCAGGTTGAGGTGGGCGGGGTAATAGGCGTTGGGCGGGAACAGTCCGGCCAGGTGTGGGTGGGCCTGGTCGGCAGTCAGGCGCTCGGGGCGCAGGCCCAGCCGCCCGCTGACCCGGTAGATGTGCGTATCCACCGGGAAGTCGGGCTTGCCCAACGAAAACAGCAGCACGATGGCGGCCGTCTTGGGGCCAACGCCGTGGAAGCGCGTCAGCCAGGCGCGGGCCTGATCTACGGGCAGGTCGGCCAGGAAATCCAGGTTCAACTCGCCCCGTTCGGCGCTGATCTGGCGCAGCACAGCCTGGATGCGCGGCCCCTTCTGGTTCGCCAGCCCGGCCGGGCGAATGGCTGCAATCACCGCCTCCGGTTCGGCGTCGCGCACCGCTTCCCAGGTCGGGAAGGCGGCGCGCAGCGCCTGGAAGGCCCGATCGCGGTTGGAGTCGTTGGTGTTCTGCGAGAGGATGGTCGAAACCAACTCGTCCAGCGGGGGCAGCGGGTTGCGCCACTCCGGGTAGCCGTAGAAGGCGATCAAACGGTTATGGACGGACAGGGCGCGCTCGACCAGGTTCACGGCAGCTCCAACCCGGCTCAGCCCCGACGCAGCTCGAAGGTCGGGTAGGCCCGGCCGACTTCGATCTTGCGCCAGTTATAGCGCATGATCTGAGGCCCAAAATCGCTCAGGGCGGCCATCTGCTCGGCGGTCAGGGCGCCCAACTGGCGCAGGGTTTCCAGCGCCACGGCGTGCAGGGCCATCTGGCGAGCGTCGCCGTCGCCGATCTTCATGGCGATGCCCAGGGCTGGCAAACCCGGCCCCAGCGCTCCCGGCAGCAGGCCAATGCCCTGGAAGGCCTCGGCCCCGCCTTTGCACACGATCTTTCCGCTGGTGGTCTGCATCAGGCGGGTATCGAACCGGCCGGGGCCGCCCACCATGTCGGGGTGGCTCATCATAGCCTGCACGATGGTATGGCAGGCGCTGCGCCGGGCTTCCGGCTGCACGCCGCCGGTTTCCGGGTCGCTCAGGCGGGCAAAGCCCAGGGCGGCGTTATAAAGCGGAACGGCAAAATTGGGCGCCGAGCAGCCGTCTACTCCCAGCGCCACCTGTTCGGACGGCAGGCCGCACATCTCGGCAAAGGTCTGCACGATCTCTTTCTGGATCGGGTGGTCGAAGTCGATGTAGTCCAGTCCGTCTGGTAGGGCTTCGCCCAGGGCGCGCTTCATATGCGCGTAGGCCAGCATCCCGCTGTGTTTGCCAGAACAGTTGTGCCGGTTGGAGGTGAGCGGCTCTTTCGTCTCGCGCATCCGGGCGGCGGTGGGCGCGTCCATCGGCTCGTGCATGCCGCACAGCAGCTCGCTCTCGCTCACCCCGGCCTTGGCCTGGATGGCGCGGACCGTAGCGGCGTGGTCGTCGGTGCCAGAATGGGAGGCGCAGATCAGGGCGATTTCTTTGGGTGTCAGGTGATAGTATTCGTGTCCGCCACGGGTAATAAACGGCATAGCCTGGAAGGGTTTGGACGACGAGCGTAGAAAGGTGGTCCCGTAGGGGTTGCCAAACGAGGCCACCAGTTTGCCCTGGGCGTCTACCACGGCAATCGCTCCGTCGTGGATGCATTCGACAGTTTGCCCCCGGGTAAGTTCGAAGATGGGTTGGTAGGGTGAATGGGTCATGTTGGATGAGGTTGAATGATTTTTTAGGGTTCTTCTTCCTCGACCTCGACCGGGCTGATGGTGTTATTGGGCCGGAAGCGGCGAGAATAGCATTGAAACAGGCCGTAACGCAGGCGGGCGGTATAAAACTCGTGCAGCTTGCCCGGAATATTGAAATGTTTTAGCAGGCCGGGAACCAGCTCCAGGGTGGCTTCGGGAGCGGCGTTTTTGGCGCCCAACTGGTCTAGCAGGTGCGAGATTTCGGCCAGCAAGGTGCGCAGTTCGCGCAGATCGTCTGGCTCGGCCAGGCCACCCCGCCCGCTGACGATCTTGTACTCGCCAAACGCTTGCTCGAGCAGATCGAGCGCCTCGATCCATTGGCCCAAATCGGCCTGAGACAGGAACGGCGGCTGGTGTAAGACCACCGTATCGCCCACAAAGACGACTTTGACCGCCGGGATGATAACCCAGATCGAGCCGGGCGTGGCCCCGGGGTGATAATCCAACACCACTTCCGGGCCGCCCCAGTGCAAGGACATGCGCTCGCTGAAGGTAATATCGGGCGCGGCCCAGCGCATGCCGATGGCGTCGGTGTAGGTTTCCCAGGCGGCCCCGGTTTCGGTGTTCTGGCCCTTGAAGATCGTCGGCCGGTTACGAAAGACCAGGGCGGTTTTCTGGTGGGCGATGATCGGGCATTCCAAAGCCCGCGTTCCCAGGGTGCGGTCGGGGTGAGCGTCCAGGCTGACCAGCATGCGCCCCACCCCGCCGCGCTGGTTGCTCAGCGCCGAGCGCCAGGTGCGGGTGTCTTCAGGGCGCAGCGGCGCGTCGATCATAATGCTGCCCTGCGGGTAGACCAGGCCTCCCAGGGTGGCTCCCAGGAAAGCGTCTTCATAGAAGATTCCGTTTTCGATTTGCTGCATAAAGCCTCATTTGCATCGCGCGGCGCGCTTTGAGCGCCGGATGCGCGCCAGACGTTTGTTAATGCAGATTATATCAGTGTGTTTCAATCCTTGCTCTGGTCGGGCGGCGCAGCCGGGGCTACCGGCAGCGTGAATTTGAACGCCGACCCCTGCCCCGGCTGGCTTTCGACCCAGATCCGCCCGCTGTGACTGGTGACGGCCAGGCGGCAGAAGGCTAACCCCAACCCCAGCCCGCGCGGCCCTTCTTTGCCGCGCAGCCGGGTGAACTTCTCGAACACCCGCTCTTGGTCGCTCACCGGGATGCCCGGCCCCTGGTCGCGGATGCTGGCCTGGACAAACTCGCCTGCCGGCGTCAGCTTGATCCAAATTTGTCCCCCGGCCGGCGAATATTTGAGCGCATTTTCCAGCAGATTGATGATAACCCGCCGGATCATGTCACAGTCGATCATCACTTCGGGCAGCCCCGGCGCGCTGTTCAGTTCGACCTGCATTTTCTTGTCTTTCACCAGCAGGGCCACCGTGTCCAGCGCCTCGGTCATCAGGTCGGGCAGGGCGGCGGGCTGGCGCTGGCCGACCACTTGCCCGGCTTCCAGCCGATTCAGGTCGAGCAGCGAATCGGTCAGGCGTTGAATGCGTTCGGTCGAGCGCAGGGCGATCTGAAGCAGGGTGGTGATGGTATCGCTGGCCGCGCTCTCGCTCAACCCGGCCAATACCTCCAGGCTGGAGCTGATATTTGCCAGCGGCGAGCGCAGATCGTGATAGACCATTGCGATCAAATCTTCGCGCAGCCGGTCCAGGTCTTTGCGCTCGGTTATGTCTCGCAATATCCATTGCAGATGAGACGCGCCGTCGTAATGAATACTGCGTACGTATACCTGCACGGGAATATCCTGCGCGGTGAAGGTATGCAGCATCGATTCATATTCCAGCATTGCCCCGTCTCGCAGATGCTGAAACTCTGGCCCCAGCTTGCGTTCGTCGGGCGAGTGCAGGGTGTGGATTTTGAGCGAATACAACTCGTCCAGGTTCAACCCAATCAGGCACTGCGCCCGGCGGTTGCATTCCAGGATTTCGCCCTGCCAGTTGGTAATCAAGATTGGGTCGATGCTGTCTTCAAACAGCTCGCGGTAGCGCTGATTGGCGGCTTGCAGCCGGTCTACCAGGCGGGCCCGCAGGATGGCCGCCCCGGCCCAGTCGGCGATGGTTTCGGTGAGGTGTAGATGCTCGATAGTAAAGAAACCGGGGTGCGGATGCACCAGGGTGATAACCCCCACCAACTGCTCGCCCGATAGAATCGGCGCGCTGACCGCCGATTTAGCCCCGGTGCGGTCGGCGGCGTCGTCGGGGCGGCGCAGCCAGCGCTCATCCTGGCTGGTATCCGGGGCCAGCACAGCCTGGCGATGGCGGGCTACCCATCCGGCCATCCCTTGCTCATACGTGACGCGCAACTGCAGGGCGGTCTGGCTTTGAGACTGGCCTTGCATCAGGAAAGCCGATTCCCCCGGCTGGCCGTCCTCGTCGATCACGATCAGGCTGCCGCTGGTGGCGCCTACATTTTTCATTGCCAGGAATAATACCCGGTGCAGCAGGGTATGCAAATCTAGCTCGCCGGTCACCTCGCGCCCGATCTCGTAGAGCAGGTCCAGCGAGGCCTGATTCACTTCGCGGCGGTCGGGCGGGGTTGAAGGATGGGAGGAGGAAAGGTCATTCATCAGGCAACCGGTGCAAACCAGGCTGAACGCATCCCCAAAGATCAGGGGCTTATCGTTGAGTATAGCATAAGCTCAATCCGGTTGGCTTTTCAAAATGGTTATTCGGCCAGGTATTTATGGCGTTTCCGCCTATAACCGGGTTTATTCCTGTGCCTGGGGCGTCAGCCGGGAAGCTCAGCCGCGGGCCTGGGGCAGATCCAGCATCAGCGTTTCCAGCGCCAGGCGGGCGTTGATATTGCCTTTCAGCAAATCCTGGGTGCGCTGAATGGCGGCAAGCACCCGGTGGGCAGGCTGCGGCCCCAGGCGGCTCGCCAGGGCCTCGATCTGCGGTTGGTAATCCAGGTTTGCCAGGGGGGCGGCGGCCCCGGCCGCGCACAACATCACATCTCGCCAGAACGAAAGCCAGGCCAGCAGCGCCTGGCGCTGCAGCTCGCGGTTCTTATCTTTGGTCAGCAGATCGGCGTAGGCAAAGCGCTCGGCCCGTGTGCCGCGGATCAGTTCCAGGTGGCGGTCGAGCAGCATCTTGCGGTCTTGCAGGCGCTGCGGGTCTTGCAGCATCTGGATCGCCGCGCCCGGCCGCCCGCCGCTGATGTGCGCCAGCAGACGGGCCTGGTCTGGCCCGGCTCCCCAGCGCTCGCAAAGCGCCTGGGCCAGCCCTTCCAGCGGCGCCGGGCGCAGGCGCAGCGCCTCGCAGCGCGATACGATGGTGGGCAGCAGCATCTCGCTGGCTTCGGCGGTCAGCAGCAGCACCACCCGTTCGTTTGGCTCCTCTAGGGTCTTGAGCAGGGCGTTCTGCGCTCCCAGCGAAGCCTCCTCGAAGCGCAGCAGCAGCGCCACCCGCCAGCCCTGCTCGTAGGCCGCCAGCGCCAGGCTGTGCTGCAGTTCGCGCACCTGCTCCACCAGAATCTGGGTGCGGTCTTCTGGGCGCGCCACCAGGTTCAGGTCGGCGTACTGCATGGCTTCGATCTGCGTGCAGACCCGGCAGGTCTGGCAGGGGTTGCCATCCTGGGCGTTGGGGCAGTTGATGGCCTGGGCCAGGCGCAGGGCCAGGCTGCGCCGCCCCACCCCCTGCGGCCCGGTGAACAGGTAAGCGTGGCGCACCTGGCGGTGGGCCAGATGCTCGCGCAGCAGGCCCACCGCCCAGTCGTGTCCGATCAAATTCCATTCCATAGCCTCGATTGTAGCATAGGTAGGGGCTTGCAGGTGGGCAGCTACCTTCTCTTTGGTTCTTCCGCCGAAGGCGGGGTTTGACCTATATTGGGGGGGATGCAGGTGGCGTAGCCACCCGCATCCCCCCAATATAGAAATTTTCCCGGCGAAGCCGGCAGAACCATCTCTTATTTGATCTTTCCATCCTTGACATCAACCCAACCGCTACCGCGGCGGCGCGAATTAACGGTAGGGCATTTTGCGTGGCCCACGGTAGTGCGAGGCGCTTTTTGATGGCGTCGAAGAGCGTCATGCCTGCTCCACAGCTTAATTGGGTGGTACCAGAATTCTGGGCCTTCGCCGGAAGAGCCGAATTCATCAATCAAAAGATGCTATAATCATGGGCTGGCATGACATCGTATCGTTGGATAAAAGCATGGATTTACTGCAAGACTTAAACATACAGCAACAACAGGCCGTTACCGCCGGGCTGGGGCCGATTCTGGTTATGGCCGGGCCGGGTTCGGGCAAGACGCGCGTCCTTACCCGCCGCATCGCCTACCTGATTGAAGCCATGGGCGTGCAGCCCTATCATATCCTGGCGGTGACGTTTACCAATAAAGCCGCCCGCGAGATGGAAAGCCGGGTGGCAAACGCCATTGGTGGCGAGACGCGCGGCATGACCCTCGGCACCTTTCACTCGATCTGCGCCCGCCTGCTGCGCAGGGAGGCCGAACACCTGCCTTTCCAGGCCAACTTCGTCATCTTCGATCAGGACGATCAGCTCCAGTTGGTCAAGCGGGCCATCGAAGACCTGAACCTGGACGAGAAGCGCTACAAGGCCAGCGGCGTGCATGGCTCGATCTCGGCGGCCAAGAACGAATTGATCCTGCCGGATGATTACCCCACCCAGAACTACCGCGACGAAGTGGTGAAAAAGGTCTACCGGCGCTATCAGGAACTGCTGCTGACCAACAACGCCGTCGATTTTGACGACCTGCTGCTGTGGATGGCCTTTTTGCTCGATCAAAACCTGGCGGTGCGCGAGAAGTACGCCCGCCGCTTCGAGCATATCCTGGTGGATGAATTCCAGGATACCAACCTGGCCCAATATAAGCTGGTCAATCACCTGGCTTCGGTGCATCGCAACCTGTTTGCCGTGGGCGACGCCGACCAGTCGATTTATCGCTGGCGGGGGGCCGATTATCGCAACGTCTCCCGCTTCAAAGAAGACTTTCCCGATCATCAGGAAATCCTGTTGGAGCAGAATTACCGCTCCACCCAGGCTATCCTGGATGTCGCCATGGCGGTGATCGACCGCAACCCGCAGCGCACTCGTAAACATCTGTTCACCGAGCGCGGCGTGGGCGCTAAAGTCAGCCTGTATGAAGCCTACGACGACCGGCAGGAAGCCTCCTTTGTGGTCGATACGATCAGCGGGATGGTGGCCCATAAGCGGGCCAAGCCGGGCGATTTTGCCGTGATGTACCGCACCAACGCCCAATCCCGTCTGCTGGAAGAAGCCTTTTTGTCTGCCGGGCTGCCTTATCGCCTGGTGGGGGCGCAGCGCTTCTACGGGCGGCGAGAGGTCAAGGACATCATCGCCTATCTGCGCCTGGCGCATAACCCCAGCGACGAAGTAAGCCTGACGCGGGTGATCAACGTCCCACCGCGCGGCATCGGTCAAAAGACCTTCCTGGCCTTGCGGATGCAAGCCCAGAAGGCCGGGCTGGCGGCCGGGCCGTTTCTGCTGGAGATGGCGAAAGACCCCAGCCTGGCCTCGGCCGAGGCCCTGGGCGGGCGGGTGCGTAGCGCGCTGGTCAATTTCGGCGAGCTGCTGGCAAGCTGGATCGGCCTGAAAGACAGCCTGCCCCCGCTGGCTTTGATGGATCGGGTGTTGGAAGACGTGGATTACCAGACCTACATCAACGACGGCAGCGAAGAGGGCCGCGACCGCTGGGACAACGTGATGGAACTGCGCCGCCTGGCGGCCGACTATCAGAACGAAGGGCTGGAAGCCTTTTTGGAGCGCGTGGCCCTGGTGTCCGATCAAGATACCCTGGACGCAGCCGGCAATGTGCCAACCCTGCTGACTCTGCACGCCGCCAAAGGGCTGGAATTTCCCGATGTGTTTATCGTTGGGCTGAACGACGGCAACCTGCCGCACTCCCGCTCGTTTGATGACCCGGAGGCCATGCTGGAGGAGCGCCGCCTGTTCTACGTGGGCATCACCCGCGCCGGCGACCACCTGTTTCTGACCTATTCGCAGAACCGCTCGGCCTATGGATACTCCGAGTCGGCCATTCCCTCCCGCTACCTGGATGACATTCCGGCCGAGATGCTGGAAGACAGCCAGCCGGAACGCTCCCGGTCGCGCGGCGGGCGCGGGCGCGAGCGGGCGAACGGCGGCCGCTCCAGCGAGCGTATCGAGCGGGCCGAGCGCTGGACGCTGGCGCCCCCCTCCAAAAGCCCGGCCCGCCCGGCTTACCAGGCCCAGTACCGACCGGGGATGCGCGTGATCCACCCCGATTGGGGCGAAGGCATGGTATTGAACAGCCGGGTGGATAACGACGACGAAATCCTGGACATTCACTTTGCCAGTGTGGGCCTGAAGCGGGTGATGGCTTCGCTGGCCCGCCTGGAGATCAAGGCCTGAGCGATGGCTGCCGAAACCGCCCCGCTATTTGCTTTTACCAGCCGCAGCCCGGAGCAGACCCGCCGGATAGGGCGCAGCCTGGGCGGGCTGCTGCAGCCCGGCGACCTGGTGTGCCTGATCGGCGACCTGGGCGCCGGGAAAACCACCCTGGTGCAGGGCATCTCGGCCGGCTGGGGTTCGCCCGATACGGCCAACAGCCCCACCTTCGTGTTGGTCAACGTCTACCGGCGGCCCGGCGGCGCAAAACTATACCATCTGGATACCTACCGCCTGAGCGGCCCGGCCGAGGCCGAAGACCTGGACCTGGACGCTCTGCTGGAAAGCGGCCCGCTGCTGGTGGAGTGGGCCGACCGGGTGCAGAGTGTTCTGCCTGCCGAGCGGCTGTGGGTGACTCTGGAATATGTGGACGAAGATCAGCGGGCCGTGCGCTTGCGCGCCGCGGGTTCGCGCTATGAGGCCATGCTGGCGGAACTGCGCCGCCAGACGGCAGGAGATGTAGAATGGGCGCAAGCGGCGGCCTGATCCTGGCTTTAGATACCTCCACCCGCACGGTGGGCCTGGCGCTGTATGATGGCGCGTCTGTGTTGAGCGAGGCCGCCTGGACCAGCCAGGATTACCATACTGTAGAGCTGGCCCCGGCGATTGCCGAAGCCTTTCACAAGACCGGGCTGGAGCCGGGCGGGCTGGGCGCGCTGGCGGTGGCCCTGGGCCCGGGATCGTTCACCGGGCTGCGGGTGGGCCTGGCTCTGGCAAAAGGCCTGGCCCTGGCCCGTCGTTTGCCCATCGTGGGCGTGCCGACGCTCGACATCCTGGCCGCGGCCCAGCCGCTGCTCGACCTGCCGCTGGCGGCGACGCTGCGCGCCGGGCGCGGAAGGCTGGCCGTAGGCTGGTACCGCCGCGGCGCGGCCGGCTGGCAGTCGGACCAGCCTGTGGAGGTGCTGACCCTGCCCGATCTGGTTAAGAAGATTCAGTTGCCTACCCTGGTGTGCGGCGAGCTGAGCGACGAAGAGCGCCAGGGCTTGCAGCGGGCCGCTCCGCAGGTCATTTTGGCTTCGCCGGCCGCCTCGCTGCGCCGCCCCGGCTACCTGGCCGAACTGGGCTGGAAGCGCTGGAAAGCCGGGCAGGTGGATGAGCCGGCCGGGCTGGCCCCCATTTATTTGCACTATAATGACCCGATCCCGGTATGAGCGATCTGCCTTCCTCGGAACAGGCCTCTCATTCGCTGGAAGGCGGACCGGTCGAATGGCCGGCGGTGCGCATCCGCCCCATGGCCGGCCCGGATTTGCCGGCCGTCTCAGCCATCGACCGGGCCTCGTTCACTCTGCCCTGGCCGGCTAACTCGTATCGTTTTGAGTTGTATGAGAACCCCAGTTCGCTGCTTTATGTGGCCGAGGCGGGCGATGAGCGGATTGTGGGCATGATCGTGGTATGGGTGATTATCGACGAAGCGCATATTGCCACGATTGCCGTCGAACCGGCCTGGCGTGGGCGGGGAATTGCCCAGGAATTAATGGCCGCCGCCCTGGTCGAAGCGATCCGCAAGGGGGCGGTAAGCGCCACGTTGGAAGTGCGCCAGCATAATTTTCACGCCCAACGCCTGTACCGCCGCTTTCGTTTCGATGAGGTTGGGCGGCGGCCGCGCTATTATCACGACAACCATGAAGACGCTCTGATTATGACCGCCAGCGGCCTGGACGAGCGCTACCTGGCCTGGTTAGAAACTGGCGGCTGGCGCAGCCTGCCCACGCCGCGCCCTGGAGAGAATGGATGAAACCGCAAGAAGAACTGGACGAAGTTGCCAAAGAGGTATCGATCTGCACCCGCTGCGAGCTGCACCGCTCGCGCAAGCACGCCGTGCCAGGAGATGGCCCGGCCACGGCCGAGATTATGTTTATTGGCGAGGGGCCGGGGTTTTACGAAAATGAGCAGGGCCGCCCGTTTGTGGGCGCAGCCGGTAAATTTCTGGACGAGCTGCTGGCGAAGATCGGCCTGGATCGTTCCAAAGTCTTCATCACCAACGTGGTCAAGTGCCGCCCGCCGGGCAACCGCGACCCACAGCCCGAAGAACTGGAAGCCTGCCGGGGTTATCTGGAGCGCCAGATTGCAGCCATCAACCCCCAGGTGATTGTCACCCTGGGACGCTTCTCGATGGGCCACTTCTTGCCCAACGCCAAGATCGGCCAGATCCACGGGCAGGCCCGCCTGGTAAACGGGCGCCAGGTGGTAGCGATGTATCATCCGGCGGCGGCCCTGCACCAGCAATCGCTGCGCCCCACCATCGAGCAGGACTTCCTGCGTCTGCCGGAACTGATTGCTCAGGCCGCCAAAGGCGCTCCGGCGATCCAAGAAGAAGCTTCGCTAGACAAAAAATCGCCCAAGCAATTGTCGTTATTCTAAGGCATGAAATCGCTGCGCGCTTTTTACGACCGCCTGCCGCCGGGCCTGCGCGTTCAGGCCCGCGCCCTGGTCCCGGATGGGCTGCTGCGCTGGCGCGCCCACCGCAACACGGATGTGTATCTCATCTCATATCCTAAATGTGGGCGCACCTGGCTGCGCCTGATGATTGGCCGGGCCATTGCCCGGCATTACCGCCTGGGCGAGGGCGAGGAGGTGTTGTTCCTGCGCAGCAACCGCCGCTTCCACCCGGCTGTGCCGCGCATCACGGTAGTGCATCAGGACCGGCCGATGCTCAAGACCCCTGAAGAGCTGGAAACCGATAAGCGCCGCTTCCATAATAAGAAGATTATTTTTCTGGCCCGCGACCCGCGCGATGTGATCGTATCCAGCTACTTCGAGATGAAAAATCGGGGCCGCCTGTTTGGTGAAAACCCTTATGAAAGCCGCCAGGCGGTCTTTGATGGCTCGCTGCCCGAGTTTATCAACGCCCGGCGCGGCGGCTATGATACCTTACTGGCCTACTACAACATCTGGGCCGCCAACCGTGATATTCCCCAGGGCTTTCTGCTGGCGCGTTATGAAGACCTGCGGGCCGATCCATTCAACCAACTGCGCCGGATTTTATCTTTTCTGAATTTGTCAGAGATCACTGACGCAGAAATACAAGAAGCGCTGGACTATACATCTTTTGAAAATATGCGTAAAATGGAGACTGCGGGGCAATTTAAGAGCGGAATGCTGCGACCCGCAGACCAGTCAAACCAGGAAACGTACAAGACCCGTAAGGGGAAAGTACACGGGTTTGTCGACTATTTGAGCCAGGAAGAGGTCCTGGCGTTGAACCGCAAGACGAGGGATACCCTGGATCGCTATTTTGGTTACCTGGTAGAAGAAGATTAGCCGTGGCTGGGTAGGGCGAGGCGCTGCCCAGCCACGGCTTTTTTAGCGTGCCTGGCGGCCCTGGCGGCTATCCATCGCGGACTCATGCTCATCCTCAGACAAGACAGGAAGAAAACGATGAACCCTATTTCGAACCGAACTCAACTGGTAGAAAAGCTGAATGACCGCACCGCACAGGTTGGTATTCTGGGCCTGGGCTACGTGGGCCTGCCCCTGGCGGTGGTGTTTGCAGAAGCCGGGTATAACGTGATCGGCATCGACCCCGACCGGCGTAAGGTGGATACCATCTGCCGGGGCGAGAGCCACATCCAGGATGTGCCGGGCGAGCAGGTGGCCCGCCTGGTAAAGAGCGGCAAGCTCAACGCTACCACCGATTTTTCGGCGCTGCAAAACGTGGACGCGGTCAGCATTTGCGTGCCGACCCCGCTGCGCAAAACCGGCGACCCCGACCTCTCGTACATCCTGAGCGCCACCGACGAGCTGGCGAAGTATGTCCACCCGTATATGGTGGTGGTGCTTGAGTCGACCACCTACCCCGGTACGACCCGCGAAATTCTGCTGCCCAAGCTGTGCGAGGAGAAGAGCCTGAAGGTTGGCGAGAATTTCTTCCTGGCCTTCTCGCCTGAACGGGTGGACCCTGGCCGGGAGGACTGGACCACCATCAACACCCCGAAGGTCATTGGCGGTATCACCGAAGTATGCAGCGACGTCGCGGCCGCCTGGTACGCCAAAGCCCTCAAGACGGTGGTGCCGGTGTCCTCGGCCGAAGTGGCCGAGATGGCGAAGCTGCTGGAAAACACCTTCCGCATGATTAACATTGGCCTGGTAAACGAACTGGCGATCATGTGCGAGCGGCTGGGCGTGGACGTGTGGGAAGTGATCGACGCCGCCGCCACCAAGCCGTTCGGCTTTATGAAGTTCACCCCTGGCCCCGGCCTGGGCGGTCACTGCATCCCGATTGACCCGCTATACCTGTCGTGGAAGCTGCGCGCCCTGAACTACACCGCCCGCTTCATCGAACTGGCCTCCGAGATCAACACTGGAATGCCGCGCTTTGTGGTGGGCAAAGTGCAAGACGCGCTGAACGAGGCGGGCAAAGCCATCAAGGGCAGCCGGGCGCTGGTGCTGGGCGTGGCCTATAAGCCCGACATCGACGACCTGCGCGAATCGCCGGCCCTGGATGTGATCGGCCTGCTGGAACAGAAAGGCGCTCACGTCGAATACCACGACCCCTATATCCCCGAATTTCATCACGACGGCCACTCGATGTACAGCGTCAAAGACTTGATGAAAGCCGTTCGGGAAGCCGACTGTGTGGTGATTGTCACCAATCACAAGAGCTACGATTACCCGGCCATCCTGGAAGCCTCCAGGCTCATCGTCGATACCCGCAACGCCCTGGGGGCGGCCGGTAAGCATAACCCGAAGGTTTTCCGGCTGTAGAACGCGATCTGCGTGGGAAAGGGCCATTTTCTTCAAAGGAGAAACAACATGGCTACGTATCTGGTGACTGGCGCGGCCGGGTTTATTGGCTCGCGCGTGGCTGACCTGCTGCTTGATGCCGGGCATACCGTCATCGGGTGGGACAACCTGAACGATGCCTACGACGTGCGGGTCAAAGATTGGCGCCTCAAGCGCCTGCTGCCTCGCCCGAACTTCGTGTTTCAGAAGCTGGATATTGGCGAGCGGCAGGCGGTGGAAAACGCGCCCCTGGCGCTGAACGGCCAACCGCTGCAGGTCGATGCGATCATCAACCTGGCGGCCCGGGCCGGGGTGCGCCAATCGGTGGAGAACCCGTGGGTATACGTGGATACCAATACCACCGGCACGCTCAACCTGCTGGAGATGTGCCGCCGCCTGCATATTCCCAAGTTCATCCTGGCTTCCACCTCCAGCATCTACGGCGCCAACGCCCCGCTGCCCACCCCCGAAACGGCCAACAGCGACCATCCGCTTCAGCCCTACGCCGCCAGCAAGAAGGGCGCCGAGGCCATGGCCCACGCCTATCACTACCTGAACGGTGTGGATGTGACCGTGGTGCGCTATTTCACGGTCTATGGCCCGGCCGGGCGGCCGGACATGTCGATGTTCCGCTTCGTCCAATGGATCAACGAAGGCCGCCCGCTGCGCCTGTTTGGCGACGGCGAGCAGACGCGCGGTTTCACGTATGTGGACGACATCGCCCGCGGCACCATCCTGGCCCTCAAGCCGCTGGGCTACGAGATCATCAACCTGGGCGGGCATGAAGTCATCTCGATGAACAACCTGATTCACATCATCGAGGAGAAGCTGGGCCGTGCGGCGGCTATCCAGCGCTCGGCGGCCGTCCCGGCCGATATGCTGGCGAACCAGGCCGATGTGACCAAAGCTCGCACGCTGCTCGGTTGGGCCCCGCAGGTAGGGCTGGACGAAGGCGTGCAGCGCCTGGTAGATTGGTATCTGGCCGAACGCGCCTGGGCCAAAGACATCGATACCAATTAGAGAGGTGTGAATACTTCGGGGATGGCGCAGCCATCCCCGAAGTATTCACACGAAAAGTAAAAAGTGATGAAAAACCCGCTCCTCCGGCGGATGGTAAAAAATTCAGGCTATTTGTTCAGCGCCACGGGTCTGACGGCCGCCTTAGGCATGATCCAGGGCATCCTGGTGGCGCGCCGGTTGGGGGTCAGCGATTACGGTGTGTTGGGGGCGATCATCCTGTTTACCAGCGTGGTGAATAATTTCGCCTCCTTCCGCATGAACGAGATCGTGGTCAAGTACGTGGGCCGCTATATGGAGCAGGGCGACGAGCGCCGGGCGGCGGCGGTGTTCAAGCTGGCCGCCCTGACCGAAATGGTAACTTCGCTGGTCGCGTTTGGGCTGCTGGCGCTGTTGGCCCCGCTGGGAGCGCAGTATCTGGCAAAAGACGCCGGCCTGAGCGGTCTGTTCATCGTCTACGGGCTGGTGCTGGTGGCAAACCTGATTGCTGAAAGCTCCACCGGTCTGCTGCAAATCTGCGACCGTTTTCGGCGCATTGCTGTGCTGACCACGCTGGGCAACGTTCTCACCCTGGCGCTGGTGAGCGTGGTATACGTGACGCGGGGCGGGCTGGCGGCGGTGCTGCTGGCCTATCTGGGCGGCAAATGTCTGGGGGCGCTGGGGCTTTCGCTGGGGGCGCTGGTCGAGGCCCGGCGGCGCTGGGGCCGAGATTGGTGGCGCGCCCCATTGGCCCCGCTGCGCCCGCAGTTGAGCGAGCTGGCGCGCTTTGCGGTCAGCACCAATATCAGCGCCTCGCTCAGCCTGATTACCAAAGATAGCGAGC
>CAYQDU010000086.1:0-17348 GCA_964416275.1 uncultured Anaerolinea sp.
AAAAGAATACCGCTTATACCTCCGGGCGGGTGGGCTTTTACGTCCAGCAAGACGGCGTACGCCTGCTGTCTAACCAGGTTAAAGTTTTCAACCTGATGGATGTGACCCCTGAGCCGCCGGGTACGCACCCCACCGCTCAACCGGGGCAGCCTCCGGCGGCCCAGGCCACCTTTGCTGCTCCGCCAGAAATGGCCCCGACCGCCGCCCAACCCGGCGCGCCGACCGCCGCCCCGGTGGTGAACACGCCCATTCCGCAGCCCACCTTGCGCTTCACGCCCACGCCTACAGCTTATGGGTCCTGCCCGAACAATATTCCGGCCGGCAAATGGGCGTTGGTCATCACCCGCTCGATGCAAAACCCCAACCGCCAGGTAGAGGTAAAGATCAACGGCACCATCTACCGCCTCAAAGATATGAACACTGTGTTCTACCTGGATCAGAAGGTTAATTACACCGTTCAGATCGGCAACAAGACCTTCGAATTTTATTACGAAAACTGCCAGATCGTGTATAAGAAGGCCCAGGGCTGATAAAGCCCAGGCCATAAAGCAAGAGGGTGTGCGCTGCGGTCGCACACCCTCTTGCTTTTAAGATGTACACTATCTCATGAAACCGTGGCAACAGGCCCGGCGTTCTTTGACCGTCTTCAAAAAGCTGCTTGTACGAGCGTGGGCCACGCAAAATGTCCGACCGTCGATTCGCTCAGCCGCGGTAGCGGCGCAGCGCCCCTACCGGTCGGGTTGCGGTATTCATTCAGCGCAGCTTCGACTGGTTGTTGATTTTCCCCCAGATCGTTTGTATAATCATAAAGGTATAGCCTTGATCATCCGCCGCAATTCGTATAGCATGAAGGAGATGCTTTGATGGATCCTACTGTTGCAATGATTGTCAGCGCACTGGCAACTGGGGCCGCCGCGGCGTTGAAGGATACCGCCAGCGAAGCGATTAAAGACGCTTACAACGGGCTGAAAACCCTGATCCAGCGCAAATTCCAGGACGACCCGAAAGCCATCGACACGCTGGCAGACTACGAGAAAGACCCGGACACCTACGAAAAGCCCATGGCGAAGCAGATCGAAGAGGCCAAAGCCGCCCAAGACCCCGAAGTAGTGGCCGCGGCCGAGAAGCTCTTGAAGCTGCTCCAACCGCAGCAGGCCGGGATGGGCAAATATAATGTCCAGATCACCGGCAACGTTGAAGGCATGGTCAGCGGCGATAACGCCCATGTCAATATGACTTTTGGGGAGACTAAGAAAAAGTAACCTCCCCTTGGCTTGATCATGTCAGACGATCAGGAGCCTTCATCTCCGCCGCCAGGCCCGGCCTCTGGCCCGCCGGAGCGGGAAGCCGGGGGCTATTCGGTTCGCCTGATTGGCGACCGGGTGATTGCCGCGATTGGCGATAACGCCCGTAACATCATCCATTTGATTGACCAAAAGCTGCTGCGCCGCATTCACCGGACGCAGCTTTTTGGTTTTGGGGTATTGATCTTACTGACGGCAGGCGTGATCGCCATGCTGGCGATCCAGTTTCAGCGCGCCCCCAGGATGCCGGCCGGGTTCCGTATCGCCGTCGCCGGGTTTGCCGAGAATGGCCGCCTGATGCCCGCCGGCCTGGGCCAGGAAGTAGCCGAAAACATCAAGGTGGTCTTGAGCGATAACCTGGAAGACGTTCAGCTCACTGGCAGTTCGCTGAAGAAGCAGTTTTACGTCTGGGGTCCATACGACGGCAGCTGGCGCAAGGTGGGCAGCATCCGCGGGCGCACGCGCCAGGCCCGGGCCGCCGCGGCGCGGGACCTGGCGGCGCGGGTGGGGGCCGACCTGGTGGTGTACGGCGTGGTGGACGATTCGCAGCCAGTCGGTTGGCTGGCTCCCGAATTCTACGTCAATTACGAACGCTTCCAGCAGTTCCAGGAGATTACCGGCCAGTTTGACCTGGGGACGCCCATCACCCTGACCAGTTGGAGCGAGTTCGACGAGCTGGGCCAGATGGATCAGCAGGTGCTGGCCCGCTGTCTGGCGCTGGCCCACGTGGTCAACGGCGTGGCGCGTTACGTCGACCGGGATTACGACCTGGCCGGACAGTCTTTTCTTGCCGCCGACCAGGTCCCCGATTGGCAGGCCGACCAGGGCAAGGAAGTGCTGTACGTGCTGGCAGCCAACACCCTGCTGCGCCGCTACGAACTGGCTGTCGAACAGGCGCAGTCCCGCGACCCCCACACATTAGATCAGGCCCAGGCCTGGATCGACAAAGCTCTGGCGATAGACCCGGAATATGCCCGCGCCTGGGTCAGCCTGGGCAGCCTGGATTTGCAGCGCGCCGTGCTGCCCATGGGCGATAGCGACGACTCGGCGCTGGTTGATCAGGCCTGGTTGAACCTGGGCCTGGAGACGCAGCAGCGCGCCCTGCAGGCCCAAAACCGATCTCCCTGGGCGGAGATCGAGGCCCGGGTTCGCTTCAACCGGGCCAAGCTCTTGTTCTGGCAGGCTGACGCAGCCGGTGGATTGGATTATTCCGCCGCCCAGGCCGAGTATGCCTGGATCATCCAGGAATATGAGCGCCGCCCAACCGGGCCGGAAAAGCGCCGCCTGCAAGACATGGCAGCCAACTCCCACGCCGACCTGGCGATCATTGCCTGGACGTTGGAAGATTACCCGCAGGCATTGGCTCAGTTCGACCAGGCCATTGATCTGCTCAAAGACCTCAACCCAGAGCGGGCCAAAATGCTCGCAGCGGTTCGGGCGTATGTTCCGACCCCGCTTCCCGCTCCTTAGGAGATATGTATTTCTCTCGGATCGATCGCTTTGCTGGCAGGTTAGAAAACTAAAGTTCTTTCGGCTTGGCCAGGAAAGAGGATTAACCGTGGATTTTGTCGCACGAAGTGCGACAAAATCCACGGTACATCTCTTCTTGAATGCGCTTGAAGAGCAACCCACGCCTTCGGCGGAATAGCTAAAACTAAAAGCTGCTCGCACTGGCGTGGGCCACGCAAAATGTCCTACCGTCGATTCGCGGTCGGGTTGATGTTAAGGATGGAAAGATCAATTAAGAAGGAGCAAGCTCATGGGATGGCACAAAGATGACGATCAGGACAGGGAGAAGATCCATGAAGAAAAGGATACTAAAGACCCGGAAGAATCAAGACTGGTGTGCGCTAAGCAATCGGAAGGGCCTCCGGGCGGGGGCGGCGGAAAGGGCGGTAAAAAGCTGAAAGGCTGCCTGCGCCCACCCTGCAAGGGGAAGATTATCAATACTAGTTCTGGGGCCACCGCCGGCGGCCCGTATTATCCCGCTCCGTGCGCCGGTGGGATTCCGCAACTGGTTTTGTGGGCGCAGCTTCGGCCCTACCTGGCAGACCCACAGATGGTTTTGCCATTCCGGGCGGGCCAGCCGGCCATTCTTGTTACCGAGGGCTGGCAGGCAGGCGCTCCGGTGCAGATCCGCCTGTCTGGCGGCGAGATTTCCTGGTCGCAGGAGTTGATCGCCACGCCCAACGGCCGGTTGGATTTCGACCTGCCCCTGGCCGGCGGGGAAACCCCGCCGGGGCGCTATACGCTCGAAATGAATGGTCTGCGCTCAGACGGGACCAGCGCGCTGCGCCTTACCCTGGAGGTCGTCGATCAGCCCGTCGAGCCGGGCGAGAAGCCGACCCGCGAAGGCCCCGACGTGGTGCGCCTGGATCCCGATCACCTGCTGGTGTATGGGTTCTTGCCCGAAAGGCCGTTTCGCCTCAACGTGTATACCTTTGACCCGGCCCGACCCTGGGAGGGCGGGGCGTTCCTCGGCAGCGTAGAGTTCATCATGGACGAAGAAGGCCACCGGGTGATTGACCTGGATTTTGACGGGCAGGACGCCAGCACGTTCTGCTTTCTGGCCGAGGGCCGGGCGGTCGTCCCGGTGATTGTGGGCTTGCGTGGGGCCGGCAGCCTGGACTTTTTTGAAGCCGAAAATGAGGCCGGCTGTCCCGACGCCTGATAATTCGAGTACAATTGAAGGCCGGAGCGCAAAGCGCATTGTCTGACATTCTCCCTGCAATGGCCACTTCACAGCCGGGCGCGGCGCAACCGCGCCCTGTTTGGGGTTGGCTGGCCCTGCTCCGGTTGGCCCCTCCAGCATTGTTAGCGCTGCTCCTGGGGCTGGTCTATCGCCGTACACTGCTGCCAGTAGTGGGCTATTGGGGTGATATGGCGAAGTTCGATTTCCTGGGCCAGGTATGGGGAACGTCGCACCTGAGCGGCTACCCCACCTATACCATCCTCAACGGGCTGTTTGTGCGCCTGTTTCCATGGGGCAGTCTGGCCCAGCGGGCCAACCTGCTCTCGGCCGTCTTTTCGATCCTGGCGGCGCTGCTGGTCTACGCTATCCTGCGCCTGCTGGGAGCGCGGCGGGCGGCGGCCTTCGCCGCCGGGCTGGCTTTTGGTTTCACCTACTCGTTGTGGACCTTCTCCCTGGTGGCCGAGGTCTATACCCTCAACGCCCTGTTTATTGCTGCGACGATCGATGCCTTTCTGCGCTGGCGGCTTACCCGCCGGGCGGGCGACCTGTACCTGGCTTGCGCCGTCTATGCCTTCTCGTTTGGCAACCACCTGACGATGATCGCCCTGCTGCCGGCCATCGCCGTGCTGGTCTGGCAAACCGAGCGCCGCTCCTATTGGAACCCGCGCCGGATTATCCTAGTGCTGTTGATTGTGCTGTTGGGGTTCGCTCAGTACGGCTATATCGTCTGGCGCACCAACGACCCCGCCACGCCCTTTCTGGAAACCGATACCAGGCGGTTTTTTGATTTTCTGTTTCACCCGGTGGGTGGGCAGAACTTCACCCATACCCCGCTTGAGTTATTGACCCAACGCCTGCCGCTCTATTTCGGTTACCTATGGCGCGAGTATCGGGTCTGGCTGCTGTTGGCGGCGGTGGGGCTGGCAGTTCCGCGCTGGCGCAGGGGCCGGGCGGTGCGTCTGGGCAATGCCCAGAGCCTGGGAGACGATCCGGCCGCGGATACGTTCCTGGTTTTATGCGCCCTGGGCAACACCCTGTTCGCTTTGCAGTTCGATCTGCATGAGTGGTACGTCTATTTTCTGCCGACCTATTTGATCCTGGCAGTCTACATCGGCCGGGGTTTGAACGACCTGACCGACCGGGCGCTGGCCTGGCGCCCGGCCTGGCCGGCGCGGCGGGTTCAGGTGGGGATGGCTGCGGCTGGGCTGCTTGTCCCGGCCCTGCTGTTAAGCTGGAATTACCGGGCAGTGGATCAAAGCCAGCATACCCTGCACGCCCGCATCGTTGAGAAAATCCTGCAAACTGTTCCCCGCGAGGCCATTTTTATCGCCGACGATTACGATTACGCCTGCTATTTCTGGTATTATTTATTGGGGGAGGGCTATGGGCGCAGCCGGCTGTACAGTTTGCCGGTTGCGTTTGTGGGCGGCAAGGGGATTGTCGCCTATCTGGAAGACAACCAGCCTATGTTCATCCCGCCGCTGCGCCTGGAGGCGCCGCCCGGTCTGCCGGTCTATGCTCTGTGGCCCCTGGCCGACCGGATGCGCGCGGCCGGCCTGCAGGTAGAGCCTACCGAGACGAAATATCTTTATCGAGTCAGGTTGCCTGGCCCGTGACGAAGGTGGATAGCGCCTGTGACAACCAGCCTTGAATTTCCTCACCGCCGGTATAACCCGCTGACCCAGGAATGGGTATTGGTTTCGCCCCACCGCGCCCGCCGTCCCTGGCTGGGCCAGGTGGAGCGCCCCTCAGAGCAAAACCGCCCGGCCTACGACCCGACCTGCTATTTATGCCCCGGCAACGCGCGGGTGGGCGGGGTGCAGAACCCCGTTTATAGAGCAACGTTCGTTTTTGATAACGACTTTGCCGCCCTGCTGCCGTCCGGATCACCCGAAACCGGCGCGCCGGGTGAGACGCTGCAAAACGACGGCCCCGGCCTGTTCCGGGCTGAGGCTGTGGCGGGCATCTGCCGGGTGGTGTGCTTTTCGCCGCGCCACGACCTGACCCTGCCGGAGCTGTCGCCGGCTCAGGTGGCGGCGGTGGTGCAGACCTGGACCGAGCAGACCATCCAGCTGAGCGCCACGCCTCAGATCGCCTATGTGCAGGTGTTCGAAAACAAGGGCGAGATGATGGGCTGCTCGAACCCGCACCCGCACAGCCAGATCTGGTCGACCAGCTATATCCCCAACGAACCGGCCAAAGAGCTGGCCGGGCTGCAGAGTTATCAGCGTGGGCATGGAGGTTGTTTGCTGTGCGATTACGTGGCCGATGAACTGCGCCGGGGTGAGCGGGTTGTGGCGGCCAACGAGCATTTCGTGGCTGTGTGCCCTTATTGGGCCATCTGGCCGTTCGAGACGTTGGTGGTTTCTCGCCGCCACGTGGGGGCGTTGGCCGATTTATCGCCAGCCGAGGCGGATGGCCTGGCCGACGTGCTGCGCCAGGTGACCATCCGCTATGATAATTTGTTCCAGGTCTCGTTTCCCTATTCGATGGGCTTTCACCAGACACCCAGCGATGGGCCGCACCCGGAATGCCATCTGCACGCCCATTTCGATCCACCCCTGCTGCGTTCGGCCACTGTGCGCAAGTTCATGGTGGGCTATGAACTGTTGGCAATGCCCCAGCGCGATCTAACCCCCGAAACGGCCGCCGCTCGCCTGCGCGAGACGAGCGGTGTGCATTACCGCGCCAAAGCATAACAGCGGCGGCCAGCCAGGCTGGCCGCCGCTGTTATGCCGGCCGTAAATCTACGCTTCCCGCGCCCAGCGGATGATGACTTCTTCGCGCTGGCCGAGCGCCTGGCGCAGCAGGTTCAGCAGGCCGGCCGGGCCGTTGTGCTGCTCGAAGTAAGTCAGCTCCAGCGGGGTGATGGAGTAGTCGGTATCTTCCAGGAATTCCTCTTCCAGGTTGTCGGTCAGGAATTGCAGCTCTTGCTCGCTAATCGAGCCAATCTGGTTATTGGTGGCGCAGTCGTATAGGGTTATCATTGGCTGATTCCTCCTGCCTGCGATTATAACGTATTCGGGGTGGAAAATCGGGCGTGGTGTATCCGCGCTCGCCGCCGCCCTGGAAATGGTACAATATTTTCAAAAGCGCCAGTCTGAACGATCCTTTGGAGCGAAGCGATCCCATGAAAGCCTTTATCCGCCGGGTAATTGGGTTGGGCGGCCTGGCCTGGCTGGTGGCCGTGCGCTCGGCCGTACCCAACCTCCCCATTTCCGCTATCCAGGGAGCAGGCCACCGCTCGCCGTGGGAGGGTCAGCGGGTGACGACCCAGGGCGTGGTGACGGCCTGCCGCGCCGGCGGGTTCTGGATCCAGGGCCAGACGCATGATGCGAACCCGGCGACCTCTGAAGGACTGTATGTTCACGCCGGCCAGCCGCTGACCGTAACCGTGGGCGACCTGGTGGATGTGACCGGGATAGTGCAGGAATACCGCGCCGCGCCTGACGAGCTTTCGGTTACCGAGATGACCGGGCCTGATCTGGCGGTGCAGACCCTTTCGCATGCCAACCAACTGCCCGCCGCTGTGTTGATCTGGCCGGGCGGGCGGCTGCCGCCGGTGGAAATCATCGAAGACGACGCCGGGAACGTGGAGAGCCAGGGGGTGTTCGATCCTGCCCAGGACGGGATTGACTTTTACGAAAGCCTGGAGGGGATGCGGGTAGCCGCGCCCAACGCCACTGTGGTGGGGCCAAAAGACGCGGCCGGGATTGTGGTTTTACCCGATCAAATCCCCGGCGCTGGGCCGCGTACCGCCACCGGCGGTCTGCGCCAGACGAGTGCAGACGCTAACCCGGAGCGCCTTCCGCTGGGGGAGGCCCTCCAGAAACTACCCGACGATCTGAACGTGGGCGACCGCTTTGGTGCTATGCTGGAGGGGGTCATCCATTATGAGGCCGGCGAATATCGCCTGGAGGCGACCCGGCCGCTGACGCCCCAGCCCGGTGGGCTGGTGAGCGAGACGCTGAGCCTGCCGCGCCGGGCCGGGCAAATCACGCTTGCCAGCCTGAATTTGAACAACCTGGATATCAACCCGGCCGATGGCGACGACGACGCGGCGCGCATTGCCGGTTTTGGCCGCCTGGTGGTCGCCCGCCTGGATGCGCCGGATATTCTGGCCCTGCAAGAGGTTCAGGACGATTCGGGCGGCCTGGATAACGGGGTTGTCTTTGCCTGGCGCACGCTCGATGCGTTGACCCGGTCGATTCAATCGGCCGGCGGCCCGGTCTACCAGGCAATCCAGATCGACCCGCTGGATAACGCCGATGGAGGAGCGCCGGGCGGCAACATCCGCCAGGCGCTGCTCTACCGGGCCGACCGCGGCCTGGGGTTTACCCCTCGCTACGGCGGGGACGCGCTCAGCCCCACCCAGGCGCAGGCCGGGCCGGACGGCCCATATCTGGGCTTCAACCCTGGCCGGATCGACCCAGCGAACCCGGCTTTTACAGGAAGCCGCAAACCCCTGGCGGCTGAGTTTAGCTTCTATGGGCGCCGCCTGTTTGTCATCGTGGTCCATTTCACCGCCCAGACGGATCATCAACCGCTGTTTGGCCTGTACCAGCCTCCTGCCCGGCCCAGCCAGGCCCGCCGCGTCGAGCAGGCCGCGGCGGTGCAGGCGTTTGCCGGGCGGCTGCTGGCCCTCGACCCGCAGGCCGCTCTGGCGGTGTTGGGCGATCTGAATGACGAAACCTATTCCCCGGCGCTGCAAACCCTGGCGGGCGGCGCGCCCGGGTTGACCAACCTGCTGGACGGCCTGCCGGAGGCCGACCGCTACACCTATATCGAGCGCGGCAACGCCCAGGCGTTGGATCACATCCTGGTCAGCCCGGCCCTGACCAGCGGCGCGGCGGCCGACATTGTGCATCTCAACGCCGATTTTGCCGCTCCGCGCCGCCTGAGCGACCACGATCCCCTGGCCGCCCGCCTGACGCTGATCGAAGCGTTCAGCCAGACCTGGCTGCCGGTGATTTTTCGCTAGTCTCCCTTTCTCACCCTACCCCAGTTCTCATTAAGCGTACAGGCAGAGGTCCTATTTTGGGGGAAGAGCCAGAAATGAATACCGCAACCCGACCGGTAGGGCGCTGCGCCGCTGCCGCGGCTGAGCGAAGCGACGGTCGGACATTTTGCGTGGCCCACGCTCGTGCGAGCAGCTTTTTGAAGGCGCTTGCAGAGCGCCAGGCCTGCTCCACGGTTTAATGGGGTGACGCCGCTATACCACGTCTGCACGCTTAATGCGGTACAATCTCTGGTATGAACGAACCGGTTGACATCCTCATCACAGTGCCGATTGCGGAAAGCCTGCTGGCGCGGCTGCAATCGGTTTCGCTGCGCCTGAATATCCACCCGGTCAAGGCCGCCAGGGCCGAGGACATCTCACCAGAGGTCTGGGCCACGGCCGAAGTACTGTATACGGCGCGGGTGGCCCCTACGCCCGATCTGGCCCCCAACCTGCAATGGATCCAATTTCACTATGCCGGCATCGACCACGCCCGCGAGCTGCCGATCCTGAGCAAGCCCGGCCTGGCTGTGACCACTATGAGCGGCGCTTCGGCCTCCCAGGTGAGCGAATACATTCTGATGATGCTGCTCAGCCTGGGCCACCGCCTGCCCGATATGCTGGAGCAGCAAAAGCGCGCCAGCTGGCCCAAAGATCGCTGGGAGCGCTTCAGCCCGCAAGAGCTGCGCGGCAGCACCGTGGGCATTATCGGCTACGGCAGCATTGGCCGCCAGGTCGCTCGCCTGTTATATGGCTTTGGGGCTACTGTGCTGGCGACCAAGCGCAACCTGCGCCACCCCGAAGACCTGGGGTACTGGGTGGAAGGCCAGGGCGACCCCGACGGGGATTATGTCCAGCGCCTGTACCCGCCCGAAGCGCTGCGCTCGATGGCGCGGGAGTGCGACTTTGTGGTGACGGCCACCCCGCTCACCCCGCAGACCCGTGGGCTGGTAAACGCTGAAGTGCTGGAGGCGATGAAACCCACCGCGTTCCTGGTGGACGTGTCGCGCGGCGGGGTGGTGGATCATGCCGCCCTGATCTCCGCCCTGCGCGAGCGCAAGATTGCCGGCGCGGCTCTGGATGTATACCCGGAGGAACCGCTGCCCGCCGACAGCCCGCTGTGGAAGATGCCCAACGTGATCCTCTCGCCGCACATCTCCGGCAATTCGCCCCATTACGATGAGCGGGCGGTCGATCTGCTGGCCGAGAATCTACGCCGCTACCTGATCGGCGAGCCGCTGCTCAACCGCTATGACGCCGAGGTGGGATACTGATGGCGCGCCGCTTTCAAACCGTTCTGTTCGACCTGGGGGATACCCTGCTGTATTTCGACGGCCATTGGCCGGAGGTGTTTGCCCAGGCCCGCGCCGGCCTGCTGAACAGCTTGCAGGCTGCCGGGCTGCCTCTGGAGCAGGCTTTTGTGGATGATTTCTACGCTCGCATGCAGGCGTATTATCGCGAGCGCGAGATCGAGTTTGTCGAATACACCACGCGCTATGTTTTGCAGACAACGCTGGAAAATTGGGGCTACCTCGATCCGCCGGAAACGCTGATGGAGCAGGCGCTGGTTGCCATGCACCAGATCACCCAGGCCCATTGGCTCCCAGAAGAAGACGCCCTGCCTACCCTCCAGCGTCTGCATGCCCTGGGCTACCGTATGGGCCTGATCTCCAACGCGGCCGACGATCCAAATACCCAGGTGCTGGTGGATAAGGGCGGTTTCCGGCCCTACTTCGATGTGATTATCTCCTCGGCTGCCGAAGGTATCCGCAAGCCCAACCCCAAGATCTTCCGCGCTGCTCTGGAGCGCATGGGTGGAGTTCCAGCCAGCCAGGCGGTGATGGTCGGCGATACCCTGGGGGCCGACGTATTGGGGGCGCGCAACGCCGGCATCTACGCCATCTGGCTCACCCGGCGGGCCGATACCCCCGCCAACCGCGCCCACGCCGATACGATCCACCCCGACGCCCAACTGGCAACCCTGAGTGAGCTGCCGGAGTTTCTGGAACATGCAAACCACGTCTGAATTTACCCAAGACGGCCACCCGCTGCAGTTGCGCACTATCGTCGTTCTGTTCATCCTTCTGCGCCTGACGATTGTCTTGATGTACACCCCGCAGGGCCTTTTAAATGCGTACACCAACGCGCATTATTACTATCTGATCGGCCAGCTTTCCGAAGGCGGGCATTATCCATACATTAATATGTGGTACGAGTACCCGCCCCTGTCGGCCTATATTACCCAGGGGGTCTATTATTTTACCCGCACCTTTATGCCGCCGGGCGATCTGCACAGCCTGACCTTTCAGTTCTATTTCCGCATCCTGGGGATCGTATTTCTGTTCTTTGAAACCGGGGTACTGATTCTGCTGCACCGCATTGCCGTGCAGGTATGGAACGCCCGGCTGGCAAACTGGCTGGCCTGGATTTACGCCGCCCTGAGTATGCCGCTGTTCTTCTGGAACACCTCGCAAGATTGCATCGTGGTCTTTTTCACCCTGCTGGCGGTTTATCTGCTGTTGCAAGAGCGTTATGCGTGGAGCGCCGTGGCGGTGGGGGTGGGCATGGCTGCCAAGCTGACCCCGGTCCTACTGCTGCTGCCCGTGGTCAAGCTGTTGTGGCCCGATCTAAAGCGCATCGTGGGCTACGGGTTAACCCTGGGGGCGACGTTCGCGGCCTTCTACGTTCCTTTTGTTCTGATCGGCAGCGGTCGGTGGGTGCAGGCCTCGATGGCAGCCATCTTCAAAGTGGGGTCGTGGGCTACGCCCTGGGCGCTGATCGACGGCAACTGGGGGTCCGGCTCGTATGGCGAGCTGACCAACCGCCTCGACCTGGCCCAGGCTTCCGTTACGCACGCCAACCCGGCCGCTGTCTCGCCGCTCATTCCGCTGGCGCTGCTTCTGGGGCTGAGCGCCTGGGTCTTTTTCCTGCCCATCCAGGCACAGCCGGGGCGGCGGCACGTGATCTGGCTGACGCTGGCGGCGATTATCATTTTCCACTTGTGGTCGAAGGGTTGGAGTCCGGCCTGGGCCGGGCTGATTATCCCGTTCATTCTGCTGGCGTTTCCCGATGGGCGCGGCCTGAAGCTGGTTTTGTGGCTCAGTGGGCTGCTGTTTCTGGAATGGCCGCTGGCGGCGGCGTTTGAATCGCGCTTTCTATTGGCGTTCACCATCGCAGCTCGCACGGTTCTGTTCCTGTGGATCGGCTGGCTGTGCCTGCGCCGGCTGCAGGCCCAGCCCCGGCCAGCCTGAAAATACCGGCTCTTCCGCCTTGGGCGGAAGAGCCGGAAAAATTTTATGGGGTCGTTTACCGATGGCTGAGCCATCTGCAAACGACCCCATCGAATGAGCGGTGAGGAATTGGGGGACCCAAGCCCCCAATCCCTCATCCTGCAACTTGATTCCTGGCTTACGGGAAGGTCGGGATTGGCTGTTGCTGTTGGAGATCTTCCTGCGGGCGTTCTTCCAGGGTCAGCTTAACATCCTGGGTCTTGCCGCCGCGGATGATCGTCAGGGTGACGGTCTGGCCGGGCTGGGTGTTGAGGGCGATATACATCAAGATGTCCTCGAAGTTCGCCACGGGGTTCCCGTCGATGGCGACGATCACATCGCCGCCGACTTCCACCCGCCGCCCATCGACGGTCTTTTGATTGGAAGCGCCGCGCAGGCCGGCTTTGGCGGCCGGGCCGCCTTCTACCAGCTGCGAGATATAGGCGCCTTTATTGGACGGCAGATCCATGGCCTTAACCAGGGTTTGGTTCAGGCTGCCGCCCACCACGCCCAACCAGCCCCACTTGAATTCCCCATTTTGGATCAGGCCGGGGATTACCCGGGCCACGATGCTGACCGGGATGGCAAAGCCTACGCCGCTGTTGGCCCGGCTGGTTCCGCCGGTCTCGATCTGGGCGTTCACGCCAATTACTTCGCCGCGCAGGTTCATCAGCGGCCCGCCGGAGTTGCCGGGGTTGATCGGCGCATCGGTCTGGATGGCCTGCGGGATCGAGAAGGAAGTCAGGGCGGGGATGGTGCGGCCCATCGCGCTGACGATGCCGCGGGTGAGCGTGCCGCCCAGCCCAAACGGGTTGCCGATCGCGACCACCGTCTCACCGACGATGACCGTGCCCATATCGGCTAGAGGCAGGGGCTGTACGCCTTCGGGGAGCTGATCGACCTTTACTACGGCCAGGTCGGAGTGTAAATCCTGGCCCACAATTTCACCGTTCAGGGTGGTGCCGTCTGAGAAGACGACATCCAGCGAGTCGGCCCCATGCACGACGTGCGAATTGGTGACGATGTGCCCTTCGGTATCGTAGACGAAGCCAGATCCCTGGCCGGCCGCGGCCAGGAAATTACCCTGGCTGGCGTAGGTAACGATGCTCACCACGGCCGGGTTGGCCCGCTGGTAGAGCGCCTCCAGCACCTGGTCTTCGTTGCTGCTAACGGTGGGCAGGTTGATCGGCTCGACCGCCGGCTGGCCGGAGACTGGTTCAACCGCCGGCTGCTGACCCTGGGCCGCCGGCTGGCGGGTTGCCACGGCGGCCGGCTGCTGCACAGACGCCGGCGTATTTTTCACCGGGCGCACCGGCGCAGCGCTGACCGGTGAAAGCAGGTTGCAAGCCATTGCAAACAGCGGCAGGATGGCAAGCCATAGGGTTCGTTTGTGAGAAGTGTTCATCTTCATTCGGCAATTCCTCAAAGTAGCGTTAATGTCTGGCAGGCTTCACCCCGCCGGACAGAATTCCTCGGTTATGTCAGTTAGTGAGTATATCCTTCCAGCCTGAGAAAATCATGAATCTCAGATAAATGCTTCTTGTATGCCGTCAAAAGACGTATTGCGTGGAAGCGGCTGGGCCGATACAATAGACGATGTAAACGATTCGTGAGAAAAGCGAGGAGGCGCAACCGATGCTCAATTCGACCCCGCGGCTGCACGTGCGCTCTGGTTTGCGAGCTGGGGCAATCGTGTGTTACGATAATTCGAGCGGCTACCTGATTCCGGTGATTACCCCGTGTAGCACCGGGCAGGTCGTCTATCCGCCGGTGATGCCCGACCCGGTTGGGCCGGTGGTTGACCCGACGCCCGGCGTGCAGTGGCTGAACTGCCAGCAATGCACCGGCTCGCAGGTGGGGGCAGGACGGCTTGCCAACGCCTCGTGCGAAGTGTGCTATACCTGATTGGAGATGAACGATATGAATACCCTCAGCCAACCTTCCACGCCGCAAACCCCGCCTCCAGCCTCCGGGCTGCGCATCCGCTCCGACCTGCGCGCCGGGGCCTGGCGCTGTTCGGATTGCCAGGGTAAAGTGACCGGCAGCCAATTGTTCCAGCCCACTTGCTCTTACTGCGTGCAGGCTTAGAGCTTTTCTGGTAGTTCGATGTAACCCGGAACGCGCCCGCACGAGGGCGCGTTCCGGGTTACCGCAAGGGAATCAGGCTCTTTTGCTGAAAGCGGGGTTTTGGATTGCCGAAGAATGCCGAAGATCAGGCATGGCGCTCGAAGATCGTCTTCAAAAAAGAGATGCTGGGTGGGTGTCGTCGCACTTTGTACGACCACCCCCACCATTAACCCTCTTTCGGCGAAGCTCGCCAGTCGCCCGACCACGGTTTCATGGAGCCTTACCCGGCTACCCGGGAGAGCCAGAAATCCATGAAATCAGCAGTTCTACGTTACAATAGGAGCCATGAACTGGCTGAATAAACTTTTCGTCAAAAAAAGTCGGCCGGAGATTGTGATCGTCTCCGGCCTGCCGCGCTCTGGCACCTCGATGCTGATGCGAATGCTGGAGGCCGGCGGACTGCCGCTGCTTACCGATGGTCTGCGCACGCCCGACGATGACAATCCGCGCGGCTATTATGAATACGAACCAGTCAAACAACTGCGCCAGGGAGCAACCGCCTGGCTGCCCCAGGCCGAAGGCAAGGCGGTGAAGGTTATCTCGGCTCTGCTCTCCTATCTGCCCAAAGACCGGCGGTATAAAGTGCTGTTCCTGCTGCGCGCCCTGCCGGAGATTCTGGCTTCGCAGCGCAAGATGCTGATCAACCGCGGCGAGGATCCGGATAAGGTCAATGACGCCGAGATGGCCCAGTATTTCGAGCAGCACCTGGCCCAGGTGACCGGCTGGCTCAAGGAGCAGCCGCACATGGATGTGCTGTACGTGAATTACAACGCTCTGGTGAACGACCCTGCCGGTCCGCTGGCCGAGATCAACCAATTCCTCGCCGGCCGCTTGGACGAGGCCAAAATGCTGGCAGTGATCGACCCCAAGCTATACCGGCAGCGCGGATAAGAACTGGCCGCGTTTTCGTGGGCTTCGCCCACGAAAACGCGGTGGGAAAACTTAGGGTTCTTCCGCCGAAGCCAGAAGCCCCAAACTTATTCAGCGGGCGGGTCTTGGGATGTATCTTCTTTGCGCAGCGCGCGGCGCAGGCGAGCCAGGCCGGTCTTGATCTGGCGCGAGAAAAAGAACAGGATGCCAGAAGCCGCCGCCAGCAGCACGGCCAGCAACTGAAACAGCATTCCACCCGTGGATGGGTCGATATACGCCGCTGGCGCGGCGGGAATCCCAATCAAAAACAGGATCAACATTTGACGCTCCTTATGGCGGGTGGGCTGGAAGCCGCCCGCCGATACCATCTATCGCCCGTTTTGATGTAAGTCTCGGGGCGCGCCCTCAACTTACGCCAAAATAGAAATCAAGACCCGCCTTCGCTTTATAAGTAGCCGAGGCTCTTGAGCCGTTCCTCCACCTGGGCCTGATCTTCGCCGCCGGAGGTGGGGGTGTGAGCGCCGCCGGACTCATCCGGGGCGGCGTCGATTGCCAGGGCAGGGATGTTGCGGAAGGATGGCTGCGCATAGCCCGAAAGATCGCCGGAATAGAACAGGCTGCCCGGAACCCGCTCGGCGTCGAAGCAGTGGTCCGAAGCCCAGTGATCCCGGTTCGGCTCCAGCCCTTCGGCCTTCCAGCCGCCCAGCCCGCCATCGGGCGAGCCGCGAAAGCCGGGGTTGTAGCCGATCAGAATATCCGGGCTGTACAGGCTCAGGTTGCCGTGGAAGATTTCTTCTTTGAACATCACCCGGTTGACCACTTTGCGCCCATCGGGGGCTTGCCAGGCCAGCAAATTCTGGCGCAGTTGCTCGCGGGTTGCCAGGGCTTCTGCCGGGGGCAGGCTGCCCTGGCCTTCCCGACCTTGCAGGTTCAAATACAGGCTGTTCAGGCCGATGCCGTAGGCCCGGGTCTGGCTCCAGTTAACCGATTTCAGGTCGCCCGCCTCGCCCGGCTGCACTGGCTGCAGAAAGCCCTGGTCGATCAGGCGGCGGTTGAGATGCACCTTGTAATCCCAGGTGTTGAAGCCGTGATCCGACACCACTAGCAGGCGCAGGGGCTTATCGGACCGGGCGGCGCGGGCCAGCGCCTGGCCCACATAGTCGTCCATCCGGCAGTACCACTGCTCGATCAGGTCGGGCCGCTGCCGCCAGAACATGTGCTGGATGCGGTCGAGCGTGTCGAACACCGAGGCCAGCAGGCCCTCGTCGAAGCCGCCCAACAGGTGCAGCAGCAGCTTCAGCCGGGCGGCCTCGATCTCCTCGCACAGGGTCAGGAACTGCTCGTCGCTGATGCAGCCGTCTTCCAGGCCGGTGGTGTCCTGCGGCCAGCCCAGGGTCAGGAACGGCCCGGCGGCCTGCCAGGCGTCTTTGACGAACCCGGCCGGCGTACCGTAGCGCCAGACGTCGTGCAGCGGATGGATTTGCAGCGGCAGGGCATACATCTGCACATGTGGATGGAGCTGGGTCACAATCAGGCGGGTGATGGCATGCACCGACACTAGCAGCCCCATTTTGAACTTGATCTCGATAACCGGACTCCACTGGCCCAGGCGGAGAGGGTAGGCCCGGCGCTCGATGCGCAGCTCGGCGCCCTGCTCGTCTTTGACCGCGATCTCCACTGGCAGCTCGGCGCTGCGCAGGCCGTCGCGGGTCTTATGGGTTGGCCCCTGCAGGATGGCCGTATAGCGCCCGCCGCCGTTCGATTTCAGCCGGAAGACCGGGGTCTTGCCCTGCTTTTCGGGCAGGTCGGGGTTGGTTGAGTAGAATGCGCCCACGCCCATGCGGCCCTGGATGTCGGGCGTGCCTAAGCCGGGCAGGGTGCGCACCGGCGACTCGGGCCGGGCGGGGAAGGTGGCCGGCCACCACAGCGATGTGGCCGGGTAGCCCTGTTCGGCAGCCATATCGAAGATGGTGCGGGCGCTGTGTGGGCGCACGAACTGGACCCCGCCCAGGGTCTTGCCGGTGGGCAGCAGCGAGACGTTCAGGTTGTAGGTCTGCGGGTCGCGATGGACGAAATCGAACATACCA
>CAYQDU010000087.1:0-17344 GCA_964416275.1 uncultured Anaerolinea sp.
CCCGCCAGCAGCCGGCCCAGCCAGCCCAGGCCCTCGCGCAGCAGCCCTACGGCCAGGGTGGCCGCATTGTAGTGTACGCCGAACGTCATTTGCAGCGGGATTGCCAGCCCGGCCTGGTACAGGCCGCCCCGGGTATAGGCCTCCGGCCCGGCTGTTCCAACCTCGATTTGTCCTTCGCCAGGCAGCCGCAGCAGGGCGTAGTAGTCCTGCCCGCTGGAGCGGGGCAGGGGCGCAAAATCGAAGCGGTATGCGCCGGGGTGATCGACCGCGCTGACGGGCAGTTCGACCTGGCGCAGCACCGCCGGATCGTCCGGCGAGGTGTGAAGCTGAAAGATCACCTTGCCTGTGGCGGATGGGGCGGCTTCATCCAGGGGTTTCAACAGTACCACCAGCCCCTCCAGGCCATCGAAGCGGGCGCTGAAGGTCTGGCCGATGGCGTTTTCTGGGGCTAGGAGCAGATCGCCGGTGTGGGCTGGCTGGCCGGCTTCCAGTTTTGAGGCGTTGCATCCGGTCAGCAGCAGCGCCAGCAGCAGGATAAGGCTGCTGCGCAAGCGGGTATGACGGGGGTTACTCATGTGCTTGGGGGGCGGGGTCGTCGGCCGGACGGGCCGGGTGCGAGGCGGCTTCGATGTCGGTGCGGCGGACGCGATACAGGATTTCTTCTAAAATCTTGCGGTTTGCGCCTACCAGGTCGGACAGCAGCCCGATCAGCATCACCTGGAAGCCGACAATAATCAGAATGGCGCCCACCAACAGCGATTGCAGATGGCCGCCGTCCTGGCGGATGAGGATGAGGTACAGATAGCGCAGCAGCGGGAGCAGCCCGGCCAGCAGCATCACGATCCCGGCGCTGAAAAACACCCGCAGCGGGCGATACATGGTATAGGCCCGCACGATGGTCGAGCCGGAATGGGTCAGGTAGTGGGGGATGCTGCGCATCAGGCGCGAGGGGCGCACCTGGGGGTTGGTGCGCACCGACACGTAGGCTACCGCCAGGCCCCGGTTGCCAGCCTGGATCAGGGTTTCGAGGGTGTAGGAGTATTCGCTCAGCACCAGGGTGCGCAGGGCGGCCTCCCGGCTGAGGGCGCGGAAGCCGCTGGTGGCGTCGGGGGTGGGCAGGCCGGAAGCCTGGCTGATAACCCAACTGCCCAACGATTGCAGCCGCCGCTTGAGGGGCGAGAATGCGGCGTGATTGGCGACCCCCCGGTCGCCCACCACCAGGTCGGCCTCGCCGCGCAAGATCGGATCAACCAGGCGCTGGATGTCGGCTGCGTTGTACTGGTTGTCGGCGTCGGTGTTGACGATCACGTCGGCCCCGGCTTTGAGGCTGGCTTCCAGCCCGGCGGCAAAGCCGTAGGCCAGGCCGCGATGCGGGTGCAGGCGCACGATGTGCGGCACCCCGGCTTGTTCGGCCACCTGGGCCGTGCCGTCGCAGCTTCCGTCGTCGATCACCAGGTATTCGATCTGGTCTACCCCGGCCAACTGGCGCGGCAAAGCCTCCAGGGTCGCCGGAAGCGTCTGGGCCTCGTTATAACACGGTATTTGAATGACGAGTTTCACGAAAGGCAATCACCTTTATTTTTTATGGTCGGGCGGCGTAGCCAGGCAGGTAACTCCCCAGAAAACTGTGGGGTACGTATGGCGTTCTTCGAGCGCCTTCAAAAAGACCTGTCTCGTGGATTTTGTCGCCCGAAGGGCGACAAAATCCACGATTAACCCTCTTTCGGCGAAGCGCGCCAGTCACCTCCACCCCGGTTGCGTGGGGAGCTGCCGGCGGGCGGCTGCGCCGCCCCTATTCTAGCGGGGCTTGAAGACCGCCGGCAGATACAGGCTGGGGGCGTTCAGCGTCCACACACCCAGGCCGCTCCAGTTGCCGGCCCAATCGTAGATTTTAACGTATACCGAGCTGCCCGGCAGCGAGCGGGGCAGCTCAGCCGGGATGCTCAGGCTCCAACCGTCGCGGCCATCCCAATCTTCGCCCAGGGTCACCCAATCGCTGTCCAGCCAGTTGGAAGCATGCCATAGAAAGACCACATGGCTCACCCCGCTTTGGGCGTCGCTGGCGTTCACCTGGATTGCAGCCGGCGCGCTGCCCAGGCTGCGGTTTGGGCCGGGGTTGATGAAGCTGCCGGTGGGGCGCTGGGCGTCTTTGACCAGCCGCAGGGTGTAGGTATGAGCGGGGCTGCCCACCGAAGGGTAATCCCAGGCGGTCACTTTCAGGTAATACGTCCCGCTGCGGGCCAGGCGATAGGTCACCCAGGGATCGGGGCGCTGATATTGCACCTGATCGTCGTTCTTTTCCAGCACCGAGCGGCCGTCGCTATCCAGCAGGCTGAGATAGCCGTCCAGCAGCGAGCCGTTGACCTCAGCCTGCAGCCAGGCCCCGATGACATCTCCGGCGCTGCCCTGGAAGGCGTAATAATCCACGTCGCCGGCCGGGCAGATGGCGGCCGGGATGGCTGCCCCGTACTGGATCGGGATCGCCAGGTTGGGCTGGTCATCGGCGTCGCTGCACGCCGGGGGCGCTTCGCTGGTCACCGTTACATCGTCGATGAACCAGCCGCGGTAGCCGTTATAGAGTGGGTCGAGGCTGGCGAAGAAGAACCGCGCCCGAATGGTCTTCCCGGCATAGGCGGCCAGCGAATAGGCCGGGGATTGCAGCCAGTGGTTGGGCGGATCGCCGGAAAGCTGGGCCAGGTCAATGAACGGGCCGCCATTGACGGAAATCTGCACCCAACGTTGATCCCAATTGGCCTCGCTGCTTTCCGTCTCGTACTGATACCAGAAGCGCAGGAAACTGGCCCCGGCGGGCAGGCGGATGGGCGGGCTGGTGAGCCAGCCGGCATTGGCTGCGCTGGTATTGTAGGTATCGTCGCCGGGCGCGTAAACCCAGCTCTGGCCGCCATCGGGGGTGTGGTTGAAGGCGTTGGTCAGGCGCCAGCCAGGGCCGGCTGCCCAGCCGGGGGCGGCGCTCTCAAAGCTGGCGCTGTAGGGCGCATCGACCGCCGCGACGGGGGCCGGGGCGGCGCTGATTTGCAGGCTACGAGCGGCGCTCCAGTCGCTTTCGGTCGTCCCATTGCGGGCTTTGACCTGCCAGGTGTAGCTTCCGGCCGGCAGGCCGCCGGTGCGCCAGGCGGCTTCGTTCAGCCACGGGCTGGTCTGCACGGGGGCGTTGTTTTGCAGCAGGCGAGCCTGGAACTGGGCCGCTCCGCCGCGATCCTGCCAGCTCAGGCCCAGGGTCGCGTCCGCGTCGAAGGCTGCGCCATCCGGCGGCCAGACCGGCAGCGGCGTAGCGGGGGCTGTTCCGCTGGCCTGGACGAGCAGCGAAGAAACCGCATTTTTGCCGATGCGGTTATCGGCCAGGTTGGCGTCGCTGTGGGTGAATGTTTCGCCCCGGCCTTGCAGGTTGGGGTCGTTGAACAGGGCAGCCTGCACGGCTGCGCCCAGCAGAATGGAACTGGCGGCGTTATCGCCTACCGCGCCCAGGCTGCTGGCCGCCGGGTAGCTGCCCACGCCTAACGTCACGCAGGCGCCCTGGTAGTCTTTCTCGGCAAACAGGGCAACCTGGTTGGCGCTGGGGGCGCAGGCCGGGGTGGGCGTGGGACAGCTCCCCTGCCACGCAAAATGGGTCAGCCCCGGCAGGCCGGGGGCGTTGTTGCCCGCCCGGTCGCGGATGCTCAACGCCACATCCAACGGGCCGGCGGGCGCGCCGGCGGCGCACAGATCCCAGGTCATTGAGAGCAGGTTGCTGCTGGTGGGCGAGCCAATCGGCTGCCAGTTTCCATTGAGGCGGGCAATGAATTGGGCGCTGGCGATGCCGCTGCCCTCGTCCAGCACCCAGGCATTCAGGCTGGCGGTGGTTCCGGGCAGCGTTTCCCCGGCCAGAGGGCTGGTCAGGTTGCCGATGGGGGCCACGCTGTCGCTCGAAAAGTAGTTGTTCGAGATGTAATCGCTCTGGAACGTGTCGCACACGTCGCTGTTTTTACAGTACGAACGGTCGGAGGCGATGCGCGGCCGCCCGCCGTTGATCGGCACGTCTTCAAAGACGATGTCGACCCCTGTTCCCCAATAGGAACTGGGGTTGGTGTGTACCATGAAATGCAGGTGGTTGCCCGAAGACATGCCCGTGTCGTCGGCCATGCCCAAGAACTGGCCGCGCTGCACCGCAGTTCCGATGACGCGCAGGTTTTCGGGAATGCTGTCTTGGGCCAGGTGCAGGTAGAGCTGGTAGGTGGTGGGGGTGGTGCTGGTATCTTCCAGCACAATATAATTGCCGGGGTCGGCCTCCGAGCCGTTTTCCTGCGTCCAGCGGACGCGCCGGACCACCCCGCTGCGGGCGGCGTGAACGTTGAACATCTTGCTGGGGTAGCCGGGGGTAGCAAAGTCGAACGAGAAGTGAGCGCTGCCGCTGGGGGTATAGCGGTCATGGCCCACGCTTTGGGTTAGGCGCATGGTTTCGCCGCCAGCATACGGCAGGCGATAGCCGCCAAGCGGGGCAGACGGCCCGGCCGCCAGGGGGCGGGCCTGGGCCAGGCTCAGCCAGTTATCTTTGCGTTCTTGCGGCACCAGCTCGACCGGAACCTGGCGCAGGGTTTCAATCCAATCCAGAGCCGAGGGCAGGACGACCTGCCAGTTTCCGTCCACCAGGTGGGCCAGCGCCAGGCCGGGTTCGGTGGGGATGGGCTGGCGCGTGTCGGGGTCGAGGGGGGTCATCCAGGCCACGGCCCAGGTCTGATCCGCCGAGATGCGCACAGCCTCGACGCGGGTCTCGAACAGGGCCAGGGCCGGGTCTTCGGCGCGCTGGGCGTGGATGGCGTTGGCGATGGCCTGTTGAGCGGCCTGTTCTGCCGGGCCGCCGGTTTGGAGCGAGCTGGCATTTGAGGCCGGGGAAGACAGCCGGGGGGCGGCCAGCAGGCCAGGCGCCCACAGCCCGCCGAGCAGAATCGCTCCCAGCAGCAGGGATAATAAGGCCATTCGAAGAGTCATTGCGCGTTTCAATCTCAGCCCCTCATCCGCGCCTCGATGACTTGGATGAAAATGGGGGTCAGGTCGGGGTCGAATTGGGTCCCGGCCCGCATGGAGAGGAATTGCAGCACTTCCGAGCGGGGTCGGGCCGGGTGATAGGGCCGGTCGGTGGTGAGAGCGTCGAATACGTCGGCCAGGGCCATCAGACGGCCTTCGATGGGGATGTCGCGCCCGGCCAGCCCGTGTGGATAGCCGCTGCCGTCCCAGCGCTCGTGGTGATACAGGACAAAATTGACCGTAGCCTTAAGCGAGTTGGACTTGCTGACGATTTTAGCCCCAGCCACCGGGTGCTGTTTCATCAATTCCCATTCTTCGGGGGTCAGGTCGCCCGGTTTGCGCAGAATAGAATCGGGGATGGCGACCTTGCCGATGTCGTGCAGGCGAGCGCCAAAAGCCAGGATGCGCATCTGGTCGGCCGGCCATTCCAGGGCCTCGGCCAGCCATTGAGCGTAGGTAGAGACGCGCCCAATGTGTCCATGCGTGTAGGGGTCGCGTTCTTCGACGGTGGTGGCCAACAGTTCGATGGTTTCCAAAAAGTTCTGGTCGATCAGGGCCAGGCGCAGCTCGGCCGAGCGCAGCAGGCGGGCATGCACGGTGCGGATCAGCATTTCGGCGTCGGGTGGGCGAACCAGATAATCTTCGACCCCCGATTCACGGGCGCGTTGTATCTCTTGCTGCCGGTTGCGGGCAATCAGAAAAATGAAGGGGATCGCCGCCCAGGTCGAGTTGTTCCGCACCAACTGATAGAAATTGATTCCATTTTGACCAGGGGCGTCGATATCGGAAATAATCAGGTCTGGGACGACGTGTTCTATGTACCGCAGGGCCGAAACGCCGTCACAGGCATCGCGCACATCGTAGCCCTCGATTTTGAGGGTTTTTACGATGTTGCGCGTTACTTTTTGGTCGCCATCGACGACCAGGATGCGCTTATTGGTAATCGGGATCGTTGGAAAGTCCATACAATCAATACTCAATCTGATCGCGGGTTAAAATATGGGCAAAAGAAAATTATAACACGCTGCCCTGGTTGATTATAATGGATGCAATGAAGCCTGGAACACTGTTCCTCAGCCGGAAACAATTTTGGCGCTTCCTTCAGAGGCCAGATCGAAGGGCTTCTTCCGTCAGTCCGGGGGCGCTGCAATTTTCCAGGGCCTGGATAGCTAGTTGCAAGATTGTTGCCATCAACGGCCTGATGCTGGCCTTATTTTTGGGAATTGCCCGGCTGGCGGAGGCGCAGCCGGCGCAGGCCCAGGCGCCGCAGCAGGGGGCGCTCACCCCCACGCCGCCCGGAGCTGTAGCTGCGGGAACCCTCACCGCCACGCTGCCTACCCTACCGCCCACCATTACCCCCACGCCCACCTTCCTGCCTCTGCCGGCGGTCACGTTCCGGCCCACGCCAGGCGCGCCTACCCCGGCGCTGCTGGCGTTAGAGCGCCCCGGCGGCGGGGCATCGCCGCCTAAAGATCGCTCTGCCCCGGCGCTGATCTTCCTGCGCCGCTGGGGGCTGCTGCTGGCGTTGGGCGCAGCCTGGCTGGCCCTGGGCTTGTGGCTGGCAGGCGTCCTGGCGCTGCTGGGAAGGAAGCGCAGGCGATAAACCGGGGTCTACGGCCCGTGGTATACAGTCACGGGCAAGAAATTTACCTTACACGAGGCGGTGAAAGCGGCCGTTTGCATAGCTGGAAAGATTTGAGTGTTATCCAGATACCGGCCGCGGCGAGGGTCTACCTGGGCGGCGGCTGCAACCAGGCCCGGCGCGCCAGGCCCGCGGGCGTAGAGCCTCACCAGGCTGTTGGAGTGACCGCTGGTATTCCAGGCCCAGTAGACGTTTTCGCTGGTGTCGATGCGCTCATCGCCGTCTGTGTCGTCCCAACTGGCGCGCAGGCCGGTTCCCGATACGCTTTTCTCCAGGGTCAGGGTAGTTGGGGTCACCGGGCCAATGATCTGGTCTGGAAACTGGCCGGGGGCCAGGGTCAGATAGCCGGTTTCGTGATCGGCGGTGACGATCACCAGGGTGTTGCTCCAGGTGGCCGGGCTGGCCGGGTCGTCCACCCAATCGCTGACCGCCTGCACGGCCTGGTTAAAGCCGATGACTTCCCCTACAACGATATCCATCCGGTTGGCATGCGCCCCCCAGTCGACGGCCCCGCCTTCGATTAACAGCACAAAGCCATCTGGGTCGCGGCTCAACACCTGTAAGGCGGCCTGGGTCATCTGGGCCAGGCTGGGATTTTCGGGGTTTGCCCCCGATCCATCGGCCAGGCGATTGTCCAGGTTGCCGCTCGACCCGCCAAACAGGCCCACCAGGCGCCGGGTGGCCGGGTTGGCGGCGGCTTGCAGCAGGCGCTGGCCGCCGTTGGGCGATCCGGCCTGGCGCTCGACAAAAGCCAGGCCAGATTGCTCGGCCGCCTGGGCGGCCAGCCGGTCGCGGATGGCGGCGTTGACATAGCTGCCGCTGCTCCAGGCCGGGTGGCCGCCGCCGATCAGCACGTCGGCCGGGGGCAGGCTGGGGCCGTGCCCACCGCCGTAGGCGGGGTTGTCAGCCGGCGCGCCGGTGGTGTTGGGATCGCCCCACAGGCTCTCATCGGCAATGGCGAAGCCGTTGGCGCGCGAGTCGTTGTGGGCCAGCCAGCCGCCGGGGGTGGCATGCGAGATCGGGACGCTGGTCACCGCGCCAACGGCTTTTCCGGCGGCCCGGGCCAGATCGGCCAGGCTGGTCAGGCGGGTCCCATCGGCGGCTGTGCCGATGCGCTGGTTCTCGGTCTTGATCCCGGTGGATAGAGCGGTGGCCGCGGCGGCGCTGTCGGTCGGAGATTGCAGCGCCTGATCGAAGCTGCTCCAGGTTTTGTCTGGGTCATAGCCGCCGCCAGCCGGGTAGGTGCTGACCCAGGTCTGCGGCCAGTCTGCATAGACTGGCCGCAAGCCCTGGTACTGCTGCGCCGCCAGGATGTGATTGTAGCCCATGCCGTCTCCGACCATCAGGATCACATAACGGGCCGGCGGGCAAGCCGCGCTCCACCCAGCCGGGACGTTCGCCCCCGCCTGGGTCAGGATCAGCAAAGCGACGAGCAAGAAGCGCTGCATCAATAAACCTCCACAATTAACCGTGGAGTAAGCGGGGCGCTCATCGAGCGCCAAAATCCACGCAACATCTCTTCTTGAAGGCGCTCGGAGAGCGCTATACCGGCTCCAAAGCTTTGTGGACGGTATCTCTACATCCCGCGATTATGCCACAGCGTGAAATTGCGCAGGATCGAGCCGCCGATGAATTCGCGCAGGATGGAGTTGTCGGGAACCCAGTCGCTTTCCAGGGGCAGGAACCATTCGAGCAGGGCCAGCAGGCGCTTGGCTTCGACGTGTTCGGGCGCGCCGAATGGCACCTGGCGCAGCAGCGGCTCGGCCAGCGGTTTGAGGGCCGAAAGCTCATAGGCCAAGGCCGAGTTGAACATCACATCGGCGTTTTCCTGGTGGGGCAGGATGTAGCGCTTCTCGCCCCGCCGCACCGATTCCCACCGCTGGATCGTTTCCTGGGCGGGATAGCCGCGCTCGCGGGCGTCGCGCACGATGCGCCGCAGCAGGCGGGTATCGGTGGTTGAGATCCGGTTGTGGCGATCCAGGTTGAGCTGGGTCAGGGCCGAGACGTAGATGCGGAAGGTCTGGGCGGCCGGGACGTGCGAGAGCAGCTCAGGGTTCAGCCCGTGAATGCCTTCCATAATGATTAGCTCGCCGGAGCGGAGCTGGATCTGCTCGCCCTGGCCGCTCTTGCCGGTCACGAAGTCGTAGCTGGGGAGCTGCACCAGCTCGCCGGCGATCAGGCCGCGCAGGTCGGCGTCGAGGCGCTGGCGGTTGAGGGCGGTGATCGACTCGAAATCGGGCTTGCCGTCTTCGCCCAGGGGCGTCAGGCTGCGGTCGACGAAGTAATCGTCCATCGCCAGCGGGAAAGGCGAGATGCCCATCGCCAGGAGCTGCACCGCCAGACGTTTCGAGAAGGTCGTCTTGCCCGAAGACGACGGCCCGGCGATCAGCACCAGGCGGGTCTCGGCGGCCCGGTTGGCGATCTGGCGGGCGATCTCGGTGACGTGCTGCTCGTGCAGGGCTTCCGAGACCAGGATAATCTCGCTGGCCCGCCCGGCCAGGATAGCGTCGTTCAGCGCGCCCACGTTAGAGATGCCCAGCCGGTCCAGCCAATCGCCGTAGCGCCGGAAGGCCGCCAGCAGGTGCGGATAGTCGGGCATCGGCAGCAGGCGGGTGGGGGCGTGGCGGCGCGGAAAGCGCAGGGTGAAGCCGCTGCCGGTCTTGACCAGCCCGAACCAGCGCAGGTAGCCGGTGGTGGGAACCATGTAGCCGTGATGGTAGTCGCGGTAGTCCAGCAGTTGGTAGAGCGTCAGGTAGGGTTTTTTGCGGTGGGCCAGCAAGCTCACCTTTTCGCTTTTTTCGGTCTTTTTGAAGTATTCAATCGCCTCGGCCAACGGCACTTCTTCGCGCATGAAGGGCAGGTTTTCGTCCACCAGGCGGCGCATTTCCTGCGCCAGGGTTTCCAGCTCGGCCTCGCTCAACGGCATCCGGCCCGACACCTGGCAGAAATATCCGCCCGACGAAACCGAATGATCTACCTGTAAGATAGCCTGCGGAAAGCAGATATCGAAAGCGGCTTCCATCAGGAACACCAGCGAGCGGCGGTAGATCAGCATGCCATCGGCCTGGCCCATCGTCACCGGGCGCACCGAAGCGTCCATCCTGATGGGATAGGTCAGTTCGCGCAGCTCACCGTTGATGATCGCGCCTACGATAGGCGGATCGTCGGCCTCTGGCAGGGTGCGCAGGAAGTGTTCCACCGGGGCATTGCGCGGCCCCGAAAGCACCCGCCCATCGGGCAGGTAGACTTCCACGCGCGTGTGGGGTTGAACCAATTGAATCTCAGGGTCACGAACCGGAATCATCTCAAAATTCCCATCCTTTGTTTGTGAGAAATCGGATAAATATTGTATCACGCGGGCGCGGGATTGCTGGATTCCAAAAATGATGGCCGAGCGCAGGCTGTGGGGGGCGGCGGTTCTGGGTAGGGCAGTAGCTCCCCCCTCAGCCCTGGTGGAGGTGACTGGCGAGCTTGGCCGAAAGATGGTTTAATGGGGGGATACCAGTGCGGCGCATCCAGAACAGATGCGCCGCACCGGTGGGTAGGGGACGGGTTTCAAAGCCCGCCCCCTACGGGTGGTATGTAGGATGGCTCAGGCCGATTCGGATTCCAGCGCTTCCACGCCGCAGCACAGCACCAGCTCTTTGGCGGCTTTCACTTCATCCAGCCGGCCAACCGGGGTGTTGTGGGGAGCTTCGTGCAGTAGATCGGGACTCGTATGGGCTTCTTCGGCGATTTTCTTGAGGATCGCGGCGAAGTCGTCCAGAGTCTGCTTGCTTTCCGTCTCGGTCGGCTCGATCATCAGGGCCTCATGAACGATCAGCGGGAAGTAGTTTGTCGGTGGGTGCAGGCCATAGTCCATCATCCGTTTGGCGATGTCCAGGGCGTGAACGCCGGGGGCGTCGTCCCATTGGCCTTCCATGACAAACTCGTGCATGCAGATACGGTCATACGGTACGGGGTATACGTTGCGCAGCAGGGCCAGCAGATAGTTGGCGTTCAGCACGGCGTATTCCGAGACGGCCCGCAGGCCCTCGGCGCCGTGCATGCGCATATAGGTGTAAGCCCGCACCATGATCCCGAACTGGCCGTGGAACGACTTGACCCGTCCGATGGTCTTGGCGGGGGTCAGATAGCCGTACAGCGGCGGGGTTTCGTCGTCGCCTTCTTCGATCACACCCACGATGGGGGCGGGCAGGAAATCGACCAGGTGCTTGGCTACGCCCACCGGGCCAGAGCCGGGGCCGCCGCCGCCGTGCGGGGTGGAGAAGGTCTTGTGCAGGTTGAAGTGCATCACGTCGATGCCCAGGTCGCCGGGGCGCACGATGCCCAACAGGGCGTTCATGTTGGCGCCGTCGCCGTACACCAGGCCGCCGGCCTCATGCACCAGGCGGGTGACTTCCAGCACGTTCTCGTCGAACAGGCCCAGGGTGTTGGGGTTGGTCAGCATCAGCCCGGCCAGGGTGTCGTCGCAGTGAGATTTGAGGGCATCTAGATCGACATTCCCGCGGGCGTCCGACGGGAGCTGCACCACTTCCAGGCCGCTCATGGCCGAGGTGGCCGGGTTGGTGCCGTGGGCCGAATCGGGGATCAGGATTTTGACTCGCTTGACGTCGTTGCGGGCTTCATGATAGGCGCGCATAATCAGCACGCCGGTCAGCTCGCCCTGGGCGCCGGCCGCCGGCTGGAGGGTGACGCCGGCAAAGCCGCCGATTTCCTTGATGAACTCCTGCAGCTCGTACATCATCAACAGCGCTCCCTGCACCGTCTCGACCGGCTGCAGCGGGTGCAGAGCGGCGAAACCGGGCATCCGGGCGGTTTCTTCGTTGATCTTGGGGTTGTACTTCATGGTGCAGGAGCCGAGCGGATAGATGCCCTGGTCGATGCAGTAGTTCAGCTTCGACAGGCGGGTGAAGTGGCGCACAACGTCCACTTCTGACAATTCCGGCATGGGCAGGTGCTCGCGGGTCAGGCCGGCGGGCAGCTCGGCCAGCGGCACATCCGGCTGGGGGAAGCGGATGCCGTGGCGGCCGGGAACCGACATTTCGCACAGCAAAGGCTCACTCATGGCTCACCTCCGACAGAACATCTACCAGTAAATCGATTTCGTCGCGCGAGTTCATCTCGGTCACGGCCAGCAGCATGTGGTTCTTCAGGGCCGGGTAATCCTGGCTCAGATCATAGCCGCCCAGGATGTCATGCTCCAACAGGTGTTCGTTGATCTCAGCCACCGGGCCGGGGGTCTCGATCACGAACTCATTGAAGAAGGGTGCGGCCGACCACAGGCGATAACCGTTCAGCGCGGCGATCTGGCTGGCGGCGTAGTGGGCCCTGTGGTAGCACAGCTCGGCTACTTCGCGCAGGCCCTGCTTGCCCAACAGGCTCATATAGGTGGTAGCGGCCAGGGCCTTCAGGCCCTGGTTGGTGCAGATGTTGGAAGTGGCTTTCTCACGGCGGATGTGCTGTTCGCGGGCGGTCAGGGTCAGCACATAAGCGCGCTGGCCGCGGTTATCCATCGTCTCGCCCACCAGCCGGCCGGCCATCTTGCGCACATATTCCTGCTTGGTGGCGAAGATGCCCAGGTATGGCCCACCGAACGACAGCGGGATGCCCAGGGGCTGGCCTTCGCCCACCACAATGTCGGCCCCAAATTGTCCTGGCGGGGTCAGCAGACCCAGGGCGATGGGGTTGATAGCGACTGCCAGCAGCGCGCCCACCGCGTGAATTTCTTTGGCCAGGTTCGTCAGGTCGTAGACCCGCCCAAAGAAATCGGGGTATTGGACGATTACCAGGGCGGTGTTGGCGTCTACGTGTTTCAGGATCGCCTCCGGCCCGGCGGCCGGATCGGTATCTTCATCGCCCACCACGCTCACCGACGAGCCGTGGTTGTAGGTGCGCACCACGCCGCGATAGTGAGGGTGCAGCCCCGGAGAGACCACGACCTTGCAGCGTTTGCCGCGGAACTGGGCAATTGCCAGGCTGACAGCCTCGGCCACGGCAGTGGCGCCATCGTAGTGCGAGGCGTTCGACACGTCCATGTCGGTCAGGGCGGTGATCAGGCTCTGGTAATCGAAGATGGCCTGCAAGGTGCCTTGCGAAATTTCCGGCTGGTAGGGGGTATAGGCGGTATAGAATTCGCTGCGGCGCAGGATCGAGTCGACCGCCGGGGGGATGTAGTGGTTGTAGGCGCCCGCGCCCAGGAAACTGACCAGATCTTGGGTCGTTTCATTGACGTTGCTGATCTGGCGCATCTCGGCCATGACTTCCATTTCGGTCAGGGCCGGGGGCAGGTTTAAATCGGGGAAGCGATGCTGGGCGGGGATCACCTGGAACAGGTCTTCCAGGCGCGCCACGCCAATGGTATGCAGCATGGCCTCCCGATCTTCATCGGTATGAGGAATGAACATGCGCGGCTCCTTAGCTCTTTTCAGCGCAAACTTTCTCGTAGGCGGCGGCGTCCAGCAGGGCGTTCAGCTCGGCCGGGTCGCTGATCTCGATCTTGACCATCCAGGCTTCGCCGAAGGCGTCGCTGTTGACCTTTTCCGGGGTGTCGGGCAGGGCCTCGTTGATGGCGATGACCTTGCCGCCGACCGGCATGTAGACATCGGCGGCTGCTTTGACCGATTCGAGCGTGGCAGCCGAGTCGCCTTTTTTGACCTGGTCGCCCACGCCCACCACGATCTCAACGAATACGATGTCGGAAAGCTGGTTCTGGGCAAAGTCGGTGATGCCCACCGTGCCGACGTTGCCCTCGACCTTAATCCACTCATCATTGGGCGTATATTTCAGGTTGCTGGGGATGTTCATGATTCAGTCTCCTTCAGATTTTAGATTTCAGAACACAAACCGGATAGATGTGAAATGGAAAAGGCGCACGCTCACCTTGCGGAAGCGCGCGCCTCTGTCTGGAACCTGAGAGATTCGCGCCCCGCCGGGCGCTTGCACCGTCGGCGCTGTCGCCTGGTTGGGCCAGGACGGCAGACTTTCCAGAGGTCTACAGAAACAGAGTCCTTTTGCCTGAGAGTTTCGCCCGGGTTTCCACGCCGGACTTGCCCCTTCGGCGCCCGCCGGGATGGGCGGGTCTCTCCTCTGTTGCCGAATTTGGGATCAGTATACGATTGTATGCGCGTTGGGGTGAAAACGCAAGTGTTGAATGTAAGGTGTCGGCGATGTTTTCCGGCGCAGCGTAGCCGCGCCGGAAAACATCGCTCTCAAGCGGGCGGTTTGCCTGGGGTGGGTAATTACAAAAGCTGCCCCGCATGGGGCAGCTTTTGTAATTACATACACCTCTTGATTAAACCCAGCCCTGTTTCTTGATGAAGTCGGTGATGACGGGCAGGTTCAGATACTTACCCTGGTAGGCTTCGTAGGCCGGCCAGAACGTGGCCAGCCAGACGAGTGGGGCGCACAGCCCCAGGAACCCAAACGTGACGGTGGTGAGGATAAAGAAAATTACCCACACGGCGATATTGAAGGCCAGGGCCTGGATGGCGTGGAATTTGATGAAGGGCCGGTTCTTCTTTTCCTCCATCAGCAACACAATGATCGCAACGATGAAGATGGGATAGCCCAGGGCAGCCCACAGCTTATCATCCTGGGTGATATCGGGTGCTCCGATTGGTTCGTTCATGACAATCATCCTCCTGTTTGAATGGTCCGTTGCTCAATGCCCTTGATTGTACCCTATTTTGTCCGATTTTATCGGCAGCTCGCAGGCGCAGGCATTGCACAAAGCGCATATTCTATATACGCAGGGCCGGGCGTTTAGTCGCAGGCTTGAGCGGCGCAATGCGGCTTTTATTTGATCTTTCCATCCTTAACATCGGTAGGGGCGGGTTTTACGAACTTCGAAAATGAGGCAGAGGTACTATTTTTGGCGGAAGAGCCACAAATGAATCCTGCAACCCGACCGCTACCGCTTGCGTGGCCCACGCCAGTGCGAGCAGCTTTTACCGGCTAAGGCTGTCCACTCCAGATGACGATGAACAGAATCGTGAACAACGTGCTGACCACCAACTGGCGGACGCCAATCCGGGTGGGTTTGACGCCCACCGCCGGGTGGGTCACGCCCCACAATGTTTCGGACAACTGCAAAGCGTAGGGCAGGGGCAGGGCCGCCGGAACACTCCCGGCCAGGGCCAGGCCCAGGCTTGCCAGCAAATTGAAGCCCGCAAAGGCCAGGGCCGGCGCACCCATGCGCCAGGCTTCGGCCGGGGCCGGCGCCTGGGGCAAGACGCGCTGCTCCAGCCGCAGATAGGCGTATACGATGGACGCGCCCGATTGCAGCCAGGCCAATCCTAACAGCAGCCAACCCAGTGGATGAGGCGCGCCGCGGCCCACCCAATAAGCAGCCGGGGCAGCCAGAGCCAGCACGCCGCTGCCTACGATCTCGATAAACATCTGGCGACGTTCTTGCCGGCGGCTGACCAGATAGAGATGCCAGACGAACACCGGCAGCCCCGGCGCAGCCAGAATCAGCAGATAGCCAAACCCGGCCGCCCATAACCCCGCTACAGCCGCCAGGCCGATTACGCCATAAACTGCCATCCAGAAGCGGGCCGGGACCAGATCGCGCCGCGAGCGCCGCCCGCTGTAGGCTTTGACCGCCATCGTCACCGGTTGGCGGATCAGAAACGCCGCCAGGGCCGCCACGATCAGCAGGCCGCTGGCCGCTGTCAGCCGCCGGCCTGCAAACAGCCCGATCAGCAGCGGGCTGAGCAAAAACACCCACGAGCCGTGATCTTGCGGCAGGGCAATATGTCGCACCAGAAGGTCGTCTTTAATCATACTGGGGATTATAAACATACGCCGCCCGTCTGAACATGACTCAAATCATCTGGCGGCGTTTGTCCTCTTAAAAACCTGCGAGCGGCTGGTTGCAGCCGCTCCAGGACTAATCTCACCCCTGGTACCTCTATTATGACGGCTACTTAGAGGCAGGGCAATACGTATAAATACGTATGTTGTCCAGTTAATTTGGCTGATCCGGTTAAAATTCATCCGTGCTGTCTGGGAATAGCCCCCGCCCGATTACAAAGCGCGTCAGTTCGGCCTGGTTATTCAGCTTGAGCTTGTGCATCATTCGCAGCCGATGGACTTCGACGGTGCGTGGGCTGATGCTCAGCTTGACGGCGATTTCCTGGTTGCTCCAGCCCTCGGCGGCCAGGTGCATGATCTGGCGCTCGCGCTGAGTCAAGAGTTCAATCGGGTCCAGAAGCGGCGGGAGAGTCGCTTGCAGGCAGGTTTCAATATCTGGCGGCTGAAAATGGGTGCACAGGTAGCGCCGGCCCTGGGCGGCTTCGCGAACGGCCAGGATCAATTCCCAATTCTCAGCGCCTTTCAGCACGTAGGCCAGCGCGCCGCTTTTGAACGCTTCGGCTACATACGCTTCCCGGTCGTGCATTGAAAGCACAACGACGCGCGCCTGGGGCGCCTCTTCATGAAGCTGCCGGATCACCTCCAGCCCGTTGAGTTCTGCGATGCCCAGGTCGAGGATGACGATATTGGGGTGCAGGGCAAGTGCCTTCTTCAAGGTCTCCAGCCCGCTGCTGGCCTCGCCGACGACCTTGAAATCCGGCTCATTTTCCAGCAGCGCCCGCACGCCCTGGCGCAGCAAAGGGTGGTCATCAACCAGCAGCAGGTTGATTGGCATACCATTCTCCGGTCACCAGGCTATCCGTCTGTCCTGGCGGCGTGGGGCGAGATAAGGGGAATTCGGCCGTCAGGCAGGTTCCATATCCGGCTTCTGAATCGATCTCCAGGCTGCCGCCGATCAGGATTACTCGCTCGCGCATTCCCGATAGGCCGGTAGAGTCGCTGGGGTCGATTTCATGCGGGTTGAAACCGGCCCCGTCGTCTTCGATTTGCAGGCTGAGGCGGCGCCCGTCTTCCCACAGGCGAATGGTCACCTGCCGCGCTCTGGCGTGACGGATGATGTTCGTCAGCGCCTCTTGAAGCATGCGGAATACCGCGATCTCCACGAAATCTGGGTAGCGCCGGGTGGGGTCGAGCATATAGCGCAGGTCTACCGGGATGCCAGTGGTGTCGCTGAAACGTTTGACCTGCGCCTGTAGGGCTGGGATCAGGCCCAGGTCGTCTAACAGGCTGGGGCGCAGTTCGAGCGATTTTTCGCGCACCTGCTGGAGCAGTTCGCCGACCATCTGGCGGGCCGCTTGCAGTGCATCCAGGGTCAGAGCCGGAAGTTCTGCATCCTGGCCGGCCTTTTGCAGGGTCATTCCCAGCAGGGTGAGCATTTGGCCGATCTCATCGTGCAGCGAGCGGCCCAGGCGGCGGCGCTCGTTTTCCTGGGCCAACAACAGCTTCTGCGACAGAGCCTCGGCCCGGGCCGCGCTCTCGCGCCAGCGGACTTCGGCCTGGCTGCGCCGTTCGATCTCATCGCGCAGTTCCTGGTTCAGACGACACAGGTCCAGGGTGCGTTCGGCGATGCGCCGTTCCAGGTCGCGCTGAGCGTAGGCCAGGGTCTGTTCGATCTGCGCCATCTGGGTAATATCGCGTGCTGCTACCGCTACCTGGATCACCTGGCCGTGTTCGTCGCGAATCGGGTTCAGGATGACGTCGTACGTGCCGTAGTATCCTTCGATGGACACCTGGGCAAATTCGCCGGTAGCGACGGCGCGTTCGAACACCATTCTGCCGAACGCCTCTACCTTAGGCGGGAAG
>CAYQDU010000088.1:0-16997 GCA_964416275.1 uncultured Anaerolinea sp.
CCTCGTTGTTCAGCGCGCCGCTGGCAGACACTCCGGAAGGCGGCCCGGCCAATTAGCTTTGGCTCGTGGAATGTATTTTTGGCTCTTCTGGCTTCGCCAGTGGGGTTAGCTCCCCACTCAACCGTGGTGGGATGACTGGCGAGCTTTGCTCGCCTGAAATAAGAGTTAACAGGAGATTTTGTCGCACGGCGTGCGAGAAAATCTCCTGATCCTCTCCTTTCCCGCCTGCGGTGGAAGAGCCGCATTTTTCTATGTGAGGTGAACTCTGGATACGTTAGAACTTGCTCGCACGATTGCGAATCACCTGGAAGACAAAAAGGGGGAAGACATCCTGGTGCTGGACATCCGTGAGCTGGCCGACTTTGCCGAATTTTTCGTCATCTGTTCTGGTACCAGCGACCGGATGCTGCGCGCCCTGGCGAACGATGTAATCGAAAAAGTGCGCGAGAGTTACCAGTTGAAAGGCCGCATCGAGGGCCAGCCCGAAGACGGCTGGTTGTTGATCGACTATGGCGACCTGGTGGTGCACCTTTTCTCGCCCGACCGGCGCGATTACTACCGCCTGGAAGAATTGTGGGCTAAGGGGAAGGTTTTGCTGCGCCTGCAATAACCGCCGGGCCTGACTGCCTGAACGGGAAAATTGAATATGAAGCCTGCCGCCGTACGGAAACGCGTCTTTTCTGGCATTCAGCCGTCGGGTGTCCTGCACCTCGGCAATTACCTGGGGGCCATCCGTCAATGGGTGGCGGCCCAGCAAGAAAAGGAAAATTACTTCTGCATTGTCGATCTGCACGCGATCACCGCGCCGCAAGACCCGCAAACACTGCGCCGTAAGACCCTGGATGTGGCCGCCCTCTATCTGGCCGCTGGGATCGACCCACAGGCCAGCGTGATCTTTGTGCAGAGCCATGTCAGCGCGCACGCCGAATGCTGCTGGGCGTTGAACTGTATCACCCCGCTGGGCTGGCTGGAGCGCATGACCCAATATAAGTTCAAAGCCGTCCAGCAGGCCAGCGTGGGCGTGGGGCTGCTGGATTACCCTGTGCTGCAAGCCGCCGACATCCTGCTCTACCACGCCGACGAAGTGCCGGTGGGCGAAGATCAGAAACAGCACGTCGAGTTGGCGCGTAACATTGCCGGGCGCTTCAACCGCCTGTATGGCGAAACATTTGTCTTACCCCAGCCGGTCATCCCAACCAGCGGGGCGCGCATCCGGGCTTTCAACGACCCACAGCGTAAGATGAGCAAGAGCGAGGCCGGAACGCGCGGCCATGCCGTGCGCCTGATCGATGAGCCGGACGAGATTCGTTTCGTGCTGCAGCGGGCGGTGACCGATTCGGGGCGCCAGATCGCCTTTAGCGCCGACCCGGAGAAGGCTGGGGTGAACAACTTGCTCGAAATCTACGAGCTGCTCACCGGCCAGGCGCGCCCGGAGATCGAAGTTCACTTCGCCGGGAAAGGCTACGGCCATCTAAAGGCGGAAGTGGCCGAAGTGATTATCGAAGCTCTGCACCCGCTGCGCCAGCGCTACCTCGACCTGAGTGCCAACCCCGACGAGGTAGAGCGCATCCTGGCCGATGGCGCCGGGCGGGCCGAAGCCGTGGCTGCGCCCAAGCTGGCGCAGGTCTATGAGCGAGTAGGGTTGTTACCCCGCCGGAGGTGAACCTGTGGGGCGCGCTTTTCAAGATTATTATCCCGATCAACTGAGCTACTGCTATGGCTGTGGACGGCTGAACGAACAGGGTCTGCAAATCAAGAGCTATTGGGATGGCGAGGAGAGCGTGTGCATCTACCAGCCCCGCCCCGAACACATCGCTATCCCTGGCTATGTATATGGCGGGCTGATCGCCTCGCTGATCGACTGCCATAGCACCGGCACGGCCGCCGCGGCCGCCTACCGGGCCGAAGGCCGCCCGATGGACAGCCTGCCCCCGCTGCGCTTCCTGACCGCCTCGCTGCATGTCGATTATCTGCTGCCCACCCCGCTTGGCCCGCCGCTGGAAGTGCGCGGCCAGGTGGCCGAAGTCAGGGGGCGCAAGGTGATCGTGACCGCCACGCTGGCGGTCAACGGCCAGATCACCGCTCGCGGCCAGGTGGTGGCGGTGCGGGTCCCTGATAGTTTATTAGACCAGGGCCGGTAGTTTTATCCTTTCACCACCGCCACCGGGCGCAGGCGGGCCACCTTGCGGGCGATCCCGGCGCCCACCACGGTTTCCACCACCGCATCTACGTCTTTATACGCCTGGGGGGCCTCTTCTGCCAGCCCGGAGAGCGACCCGGCTCGCACCCGGATGCCTTCTTTTTCTAGTTCCTGGCGCAGGCGCTCGCCGCGCACCGCCTGCTTGGCTTTGGCCCGGCTCATCACTCGTCCCGCTCCGTGGCATGATGAGCCAAACGAGCGCGCCATGCTCTCGCTGGTCCCGGCCAGCACCCAAGAGGCTGTCCCCATGCTGCCCGGAACCAGCACCGGCTGGCCCAGGTCGTGGTATTCAGAGGGCAGGTCTGGGTGGCCGGGGCCGAAGGCGCGTGTGGCTCCTTTGCGATGCACGCAGACTTTCATCTGGCGTCCGTCGATGACGTGGGTTTCGATCTTGCCCATGTTGTGGGCGATGTCGTAAACCTGGTACAGCTGCCAGTTCTTGATCTTTCCCGCCAGGGTCTGCTCGAAGGCCTGGCGGGCGTTGTGGGCCAATATCTGGCGGTTGGCGAAGGCATAGTTGGCCGCGCTGCGCATGGCGGCCAGGTACGCCTGGCCTTCGGGCGAATCGAGCGGGGCGCACACCAGTTCGCGGTCGGGCAGGTGAATGCCGTAGCGCTGCACGGCGGCCTGAAAGGATTGGACGTAATCGGAGCAGATCTGGTGTCCGAAGCCGCGCGAGCCGCAGTGGATCTGCACCGCCAGGCAGCCTTGTTGCAGGCCCATCGTTTGGGCGGCGGCGGGGTCGAAAACCTGGTCTACCACGTCCACTTCGATGAAATGGTTGCCCGCGCCCAGCGTGCCAAGCTGGGGTCGCCCGCGCTCTTTGGCCCGCGGGCTGATCTTGCCTGGGTCGGCCCCCTCTAACCGGCCGCCCTCCTCGGTGCGGCGCAGGTCGGCCTGGCTGGCGTAGCCCTTTTTGTGAGCCCACTGCGCCCCCTCCCGGCAGATCTGATCCAGTTCGGACTCGCTCAGGGGTAAGGCGCCTTTCTCGCCCACCCCGCTGGGGCAGAAGTGATCCAGGGCTGTTGCCAGCGAGCCCAGGTAGCTTTCGACCGCCGCGTATTCGATGGCCGAGGCCAGCAGGCGCACGCCGCAGTTGATGTCGTAGCCAATCGCCCCCGGCGAAATGACGCCCTCCGGGTAGCGTGTGGCGGCCACCCCGCCAATGGGAAAGCCATAGCCCTGGTGCATATCGGGCATCACCAGCACGTGGCCCACCAGCCCCGGCAGGGTGGCGGCGTTCACGGCCTGCTCTAGCGACTGGTCGTCCATCACCTTATCGAGCAGGCGGTGGGTAGCAAACAAGCGCACCGGCACACGCATGTCGTGGCGGTAGCTCTGTGGAATTTCCCATTCATACGGGCTGATTGGAATCAGGTCTTGAATCGTCGGCATGATCTTGTTATCTGTCGTCTATCGTCTCACCTACACATCCAACACTACATTTACTGCCAGTCCGCCCGGCGTAGGGCGAATTGCCAGGCCGTGCCAGGTGATGGCTTTGATCTCTTTATCGATCCCGGCCAGCGGCGCGCCGTCCAGGTAGGCCTGCAGACGCAGGCCGTCTGCAGGGCGCTCTTCTATGTGCAGGTTGAAGGCATCGAAGGCCAGGCCAGCGCTTTCGCCCAGCCAGAGCAGTTCGGAGAGGAAGTCCACCAGCAGGCCCTCCGGGTCGGCAGCCTGGATTTCGATGCGGCGGGCCTGGCGCGGCCCGGCGGCCAGCCTGGCTCCTGCCAGGGCGTACATGCCGCGCGCCGCCTGTTCCAGCAGGTGGGTCAGGTCGGCGGCCCAGGCTTCCAGCTCCCAATCGGCGGTGTGGGCAATCTCGCGGTATCCGGCGTCCATAGCTTGAGTATATCGTAAAATTCAGCGCTTAATCGACCTGGGGCTTGCATACGCTGCGTGGGGCAGCTTCCCACACAACATCTCTTTTTCGCCTATATTTGGAGATTTGCGGGTGGGGTACCACCCCATTAAACCGTGGAACAGGCATGGCGCTCTGTGAGCGCCTTCAAGAAGAGTTATTACGTGGATTTTATCGCACGAAGTGCGACAAAATCCACGATTAATCCACTTTCCCGGCGAGCTTTGCTCGCCAAGCGAAGCTCGCCAGTTACCTCCACCCCGGTTAAGTGGATAGCTACCGAGGATGGCGCAGCCACCCGCAAATCCCCACCTATAGAAGTCTTCCCGGCGAAGCCGGAAGAACCACAAAATTCTATCAGGCCAGCAGCATCCGGTCGACGGCGGCGGTGAGCTGAGCCAGGTTGTTGGCCTGGAGCAGGATGTCGCAGCTTGGCGCGTACTTGAGCATGTCGCTATCGCCGCTGCCCCACAGGGCCGGGGCTTCAGGGTTGAGCCAGATGGTGCGGCGGCAGCGCCGGGCCAGGGTGTTGAAGATGTCGATGCGCGGGTCGTTGTAGTTGTTGCGCCCATCGCCGACGATAATCAACGTGGTGCGGCTGTCTACCGTGGCAAGATATTCATTCTGAAAATCTACCAGGCTGCTTCCCAGGTCGGTATTGTAATAGCCGGCCGGAATCCGATCCAATACCTGGCTGACCGCCCCAGCCACATCTCGCCCGCTGAAATCGGGCGAGATGAATTCCAGGCGGCTGATGAATGCAAAGGCGTGGGTCTTGCTGATCAGGTCTTGCATGTGATACAGCAAGCTCAGCATCAGTTCCGAGCAGTAGCGCATGGAGGTGCTGATGTCGCATACCACTACCAGCTTGGGCTTGAGGTTCTTCTCACGGTGCTTGATCTCGATGGGAACCGAGCCGTGTTTCAGGTTGGCTCGAATGGTGCCTTTGGCGTCCAACTGGCCCGATTTGGCCCGCTTCTGGCGTAGGGCGATGCGGGTCTTGAGGGCCACGGCCAGGCGCTGCACCTCTTTGCGCAAGCGTTCCATGTCTTTGTCGGAGAGGGCGTTGAAAGGCCGGTTCATCAGCGAGTCGATGCCCTCGTCGTGGGGGCGTTCGCTCATGTTTTCAGCGATACGCTGCCCGGCGAACTGGCGCAGTTGGTCTTCCAACGCCTGTTGGTTGGCCTGCATCAACTGACTCAACTGCTCGGCCCGCTGGCGATCCATGCCCATCTGGGCCAGGGTTTCGGCCAGTTCTTTCAAGGCATCCTGCACTTCCTTGAACTGGAGGGCCTTCTTCATGCGCTGCACCATCCATTCACGGTAGTTCAGGTTGTCCATCTGGTTTAAGCCCACCATGCGGGCCAGCTTTTCCAGTTCGTCCTGGTTGAGCATCTCGCCCTTGAGCAGGCGCTCCATCATTTTCCGTAGCTGCTCGTTATAACGGCGCAGCGCATCGGCTACCTTCTGGGCCTCTTCCGGCGTCAGGTCTTGCGATGGATCCATCATGGGCGGCGCGTCATTGGCGCCGAAGAAGATGGGGAACATTTCCTCAAAGATGGGCAGGCTGTTAGCATCTTTGACCAGCGTGGTTTGCAGGCTCAGGCGGAACACCTCGCGGTCTTTAATGCCCAGGTTGTCGATGGCCCGGAAGGCATCCTCGCTTTCGGCCAGGCTGATCCGCACTCCCGCCCCCCGCAGCGCCGCAATAAACTTGACAATTCTCTCTTCCATATCGAACTCTCCGTCACCAATAAAGAGGGGCGCACCGGGTCCGGGCCGGGCGCGGCCCGCCCGGGCCCGGTGGATAAGAATCAGTTGCGCCAGCGGGCGGGGTTGTTGCCCCCGCTGGGGTCGTCGGCGCCGCGCCCACTCGAACCGGTTGGCGGGCGCTGCAGCCAGCGTTTGGCGCGCTGCAAATCGCTTTCATGCTTGAGCAAGATGCTGAGAGTGCTTTCCATCGTGGACATATCCAGGCTGCGGGCGTTGAGCGTAACCAGGGCCTTGGCCCAGTCGAGCGTCTCACTGATGCTGGGCGACTTGCGTAAATCCATTGAGCGCAGGCTGTGGACCAACTCCACCGCCTGGCGGGCCATCTTGGGGGAAAGCTCTGGCACTTTCAGCCGCACCACGGCCATTTCTTGCTCGATGGTGGGGTAGTCGATGAACAGGTACAGGCAGCGGCGCTTAAGGGCTTCGCTCAGCTCGCGGGTGTTGTTGCTGGTTAGAATGACCAGCGGCCTGTGCACGGCCGAGAGCGTACCAAGCTCTGGCACGCTAACCTGGAAATCGCTCAGCACTTCCAGCAGGAAGGCTTCGAACTCGGCATCGGCCCGGTCGATCTCATCGATCAACAGCACGGTGGGTTGTTCGCTCAGGATGGCCTTGAGCAGGGGCCGTTGGAGCAGGAAGCGCATCGAGAAGAACACATCTTCTTCCTGCGCCAATCGGTCGGCGGCGCTGCTCAGGGTGTCGCTGCCTTGTAGCGTTTCCTGCAGCTTGTCGCGCAGCAGTTGGGTGTAAAGAAGCTGCTTGGCGTATTCCCATTCATACAGGGCCTTCGTCTCGTCCAGGCCCTCGTAGCATTGCAGGCGGATCAGTTCCCGGCAGGTGGCCCCGGCGATGGCTTTGGCCAGCTCGGTCTTGCCCACTCCGGCCGGGCCTTCGGTCAACAACGGTTTGCCCAGTTCCTGGCTGAGGTATAGAATGGTCGAAATCTCGTCATTGGCAATGTACTGCTGTTCGTTGAGGGCGGCCTTCATTTCCTGCGGGGATTGAAAACGCAGAGTATTATCCATTCGGGCTCCTTTCCGATTGGGGCTGCCAATCAGGAGCCGCGCGCTGCAATTCTTGCTTTGAGATGCGGTTAACCCGCCGGCAGTGCGGGCAGGCCGCGTCGTAATGGCTGAGATCATCACGCTGGACCAGGTCCAGCGCTGCGTGGACGCTATCCTTATTCAGCGCAAAAGGCTTATTACAATTGACGCAACGGATTTGCATGGCTCATCTCCTGTCCTTATTAAACAAACGCGGGGCGAACCAATGTTCGAAATCCCCTTAGCTGTGATTATACCCGTAATTCGGACAGAGACAGGTTATAATTCGCGGCGCAGGAGGTAAGGATTTACTCACCTGCCCGGTCAGAGAAAATCTGACCTGGCCTTGCCGGGAAAGAGGTGTTCTAGAGATGCTATTTTGGGGGAAATGTGTGGGGTAGCCCCACATTTTTTCCAAAATATAGAAAATTCCCGCCTTCGGCGGAAGAGCCAGAAAGGCTTTCCCGGCCTGGCCGGGAACAAAATTCAACGGAGAGAGAGATGACTCGTTTTTATACTCGCACGGGCGACGATGGCACGACCGGTATCTTGGGCGAGGGGCGTATCCCTAAATATCACCCGATTGCTGAGGCGATCGGCGCGCTAGATGAAGCCACCGCCGCCCTGGGGCTGGCGCGCGCCCAATGCCGGGCGACGGGCCTGCCGGCCCTGCTGCTGACCGTGCAGCGCGACCTGTATCACCTGATGGCTGAGGTGGCCGCCACGCCCGAAAACGCAGCCCGCTTCCGCCAGATTGACGCCGGGCGGGTGGCCTGGCTGGAAGCCCAGACCGACGCCCTGACCGGCCAGGTGAATCTGCCGCAAGAGTTTATCGTTCCCGGCGATACAGCCTCTGGGGCGGCCCTGGCCCTGGCGCGCACCATCGTGCGCCGGGCCGAGCGCCAGGTGGCGCGCCTGGATCACGAGCAGGGCCTGGAAAACGCTCATCTGCTGCGCTATTTGAACCGGCTATCTTCGCTGTGTTTTGTGCTGGAACTGGCTGAGAACCAGGCCGCCGGGCAGGTCGCCCCTACTTTGGCCCGCGAATAATAGAACCAGAGAGCTTGCCGCCCGCAGTGCAACGGCAGCTCCCCACTCAACCGGGGTGGAGGTGAGTGGCAAGCTTGGCCGAATGAGGGTTAATCGTGGATTTTGTCGCACGCAGTGCGACAAAATCCACTTTCCGGCCCAGCCGGGAGAACCCGAAAACGCCCAGGCGGGGCGGATGGCCGGACCATCCGCCCCGCCTGGTGGGCTTTCGAATCTGCCTTACTTGGCGGCCGCCTGGACGGCCGCCTGAATTTCGGCAAACGTCGGCACGTGACCAGGGGAAACGATCTGGCCGTTCACAAACACGCTGGGCGTACCCTGTACGTTGTATTGAACGCCCAACTTCGTGTGCTCGTCCACGGTGCCTTGGAACTTCTTGGCGTTATAGCAGGCTTTGAACTGCGAGGCATTCAGGTTGAGCGAATCGGCCATGGCGATCAGGGTCGGATCGTTAAAGCCAATTCCCTGGTTGGTGAAGAGCAGGTTCTTGTAGTCCCAGAAGCGGTTCTGCTCGGCGGCGCATAGGGCGGCGTTGGCCGAGCGGTCAGACGGCTTATCGGCCGAGCGGTCATCCAGGAAGGGGAACTGATAGAAGGTGTAATAAACCTGGCCGGTTTCGACCAGGTTTTTGATCACGTCTGGCTCAATGGACAGCGCATAGGTGCGGCAGGCCGAGCAGTCAAAATCTTCGAAGACTTCCACCTTGACTTTGGCGTTCGGGTCGCCCAGGTGGAAGCTGTCGGCGTCCTGGTAGGCCACCGGGGTAATCTTGACGAAGGGCGGCACTTCCGAATTGGTGGCTTTGCGCATGGCCGGCAGGATAAACAGGGCCACCACCATCAACGCCACCAGGCCAACGCCGCCGATCACCAACATGCGCTGCTGGCGGCTCTTGCGGCGCATTTCCTCTTTGCGAGCCTGACGCTTGCTCAGGTTGTCTTTCTCTTTGCGGGCTTGCGATCTCCCAGCGGTTTCCGTATCAGAACTCATGGCTCATCTTCTCCTTTAGGCGCGCCTGGCGCACGATGAAAATACGGCCCAAATTTTCCCACGTTGTGAGTGGTTTGTCCAGTGGCAGGGCGCGTTTCAAATTATCGATTAACCTTTACAGGGGGAAAATCGGCCGGCGGGCTCAGTCCAGGTGGCCGTCCAGCCACTCGATCAGGTAAGCAATGGTCTGGGCCTGCTCTGGCTCGTTGTGGGTCTCGTGTTTCAATCCTGGCCAGATTTTGAGCGTGACGGGAGTCGTAACCTGGGCGGCAAACTCCTGGCTGCCCTGCGCATAGGTAATCTCGTCGGCGCTGCCATGAACCAGCAGCAGCGGCAGCGGGAACCCGGCCGCATGGCCCCGGGTATAGTCGATCATGCGGATCAGGCTGGCCCCAAAGGCGAAGCTGGCTTTTCCATGCACCAGCGGATCGGCCCGATAGGCCCGCACCACTTCAGGATCGCGCGAAATCTGGTGGGCGTCCAGCCCGGTGGCAATGGTCATGCCCGGCAGCAGTGAGCCAAGCGCCTTCGACAGGGCCACCTTGGCCTTCTGCTCGCCCAGCGGCGTGAGCAGCGCCGGGCTGGTGGCGATGACGCCATTCAAGCGCGGTTTGCGCCGCAGGCTGTAGAACAGCACCAGCAGCCCGCCCAGGCTGTGGCCGTACAGGAACAAAGGCCGACCAGGGTAGCGTGCAGCGGCCTGCCGGAGCAGGCAGTCGATGTCGTCTAGAAAGGCGGTTTCGTTCCGCACATGGCCGCGCGGCCCTGGGGTCTTGCCATGCCCGCGCAGATCGAAAGTCAACAGGGCGTAGCCGGCGTTGGCAAGGGCCTGGGCTACGTGGGTATAGCGCCCGCTGTGCTCGCCCAGGCCGTGCACCAGGCAGACCACGGCTTTGGGCGGCGCTTCCGGCTCCCAACTTTGGGCAAACAGGGCTGCGCCGTCGGCCGACTGCCAGGTAGTTTCAGTGTGATTCATGGATGCCATCCTCTCAGGGCGCGAACTGGTATATCGGATATTCTTCGCCGGTGCGCTCAAAGCCCAGGCTTTCATATAGGTGCAGTGAGGCGTGGTTGTCGCCCTGGGTGTTGACCGTAACCGTCCGCCCGCCGCGCCGGACGAACTGGCCCAGCAGATCGGTCAGCAGGCTGCGGCCAATGCCGTGGCTTTGCAGGTTCGGCAAAACCGCTAGCCGGGCCAGGTGGCCGCCCATAGGGGTGGCGGTGCTGATCTGGTAGCCCACCGGCTGCCCATCCAGCTCGGCCAGGGTGGCGATGGCCGCCTGGCGATAGGCCAACTGCAAATATTCGAGCGAATTCTGCCACAGGAGCGGAAAGGCCGCTTCGTCGATGTTTGTCACCGCCGGCAGGTCGGCCGGCGAAATCGGGCGAATCGTCAGGCCGGGCGGCTCAGGGGCGCTGCGCAGCGCTTGCGCCTCCCAGCCCAACATCACGATGTTGTGAGTGTGCTGAAAATCCGCCTTTTGCAACAGAAGCTCGAACCAGGGCTGCATCGGAATCGCCGCCGCCCAACGCGCCAGGCCGGCGGCCCGCAGTTGGGCCCGGGCTTGCGGCCAGCACAGATTCCAGGCGCGCTCCACATGCGGGCGCGACGTAGCGGCAAACAGGCGGATCCAGGCCACCGGAGGCGGGTCGGTCGGGCAGGCCAGGGCGGCCACAGCGGTGTTGCCCTGTTCCAGGATCAGAAAGGGATGTTGACCCACCCAGTCCAGCGGTGGACGGTAATCCAGATGGCGGTGGACATAGGCTTCGAAGTGGATCAGGTTAGCGAGTTTTTGCAGGTCCTGCGAGGTAGCTTCCCGTAATTTCTGGCGCGTCTCAATTAGCATCGCGTGTGTTCGTTCCTCTCACGGCCTCGGTTTATTCAACATATCAAAGGGAATTTGGATCAGTTTTTTGAGGAACTTATGCTTGGGAGAGGGTCGCCGCACCTCTTCCAACCCGCTCTGCATGCTGGCCAGGGCCTCCAGCCGGCGGCCTTGCTCCAGTTGCAGCATCGACAGCGATTGCATCAATTGCAGGCGCAGCTCGTCTTCCCCGGCCTGGAGCAGAATTTCCCCCGCCCGCAGGTAGGTCTGGATGGCTTCGTCGTTGCGTTCCAACATTTCCAGGGCCGCAGCCTGGTTGCCCAGCGCCATGCCTTGGCGTTTCAGGTCGCCGGCCTGGGCAAACGTCTCATCCGTGCCGGCGACGCTGTCCAGGGCGGCCTGGCCGTCTTCGGCCTGTAGATACGAGACGCAGGCGTTGTTTGCCATTTCGGCCGCGCTCAGGGCCTCGCCGGCGGCCAGGTAGCCCTGGCTGGCAGCGGTAAAGGCGCTGGCGGCAGCCAGATATTCACCGCGCTGATAGGCGGCTTTGGCTTCTTTTTCCAGTTGCCTGGGCGTTTGCACATTTTCAGTCATTAATAGGTGATCTCCAATAAGCCTTCAGCCACTGCCCGCAATTTATCGACCGACATTTCGTTCAGGCGGATGGCTAATTCCAGGTAGGGCCGGTTGACTGGCTTGCTAACGAACAACTGCAATTCCAGCGGCAGGGTCAGAAAATCTTTGACGGCTTTTTGTTGGGCGTTCCACACCCCCACCGGGCCGTGCTGGTCTTGAAACTCGCGAATCGAGCGGTGCAGCAGGCCGGTCAGAATTTCCAGCACTGGCAGCGGCACAGCCTCCTGGCCCAACTCGTAGGCCTCCAACTGCTCGGTCGAGAGTTGGGCCCGCTCGGCCAGGGTCTCAAGGGTAAAGCCGGCTTCCTGGCGGGCCTGGCGCAGCAGCGCGCCGATCATGCGATGGCGAATTTTCATCAGTTGTTCCGGGCTGGTCAGCGAGCGTTCCGGGCGGATTTCAGCCAGGCTATCGCGCTCCCAGAAATGCTCCAGCGGCACATCGAGGAAAAAAGCCAGCGTCTCCAGTTCGGGCAGCGAGATGGCCTGCTCGCCCAGCTCCAGCGCATCGAAGGTTTCCGGCTTTACGCCGATCACCTGGGCGCATTCCTCAGGAGATTGCTTGGCAGCCAGCCGCGCTTCACGGATCAACGCGCCGATAATTTTCGCTCGCAGCATCTGGACAGAAGAATTGTTCGCCATTGCGATGTCCCTTTGTATCCTAACACTCAACGCCGGCCCTGGCGCTGGTTTTGTTTGAGCATCTCGGCCACATTCACGCCGAAGATCTCCGGGCGCAGCTTGAACCCGGCGGCTTCCAGTTTGGAAGTGAACAGCGGGCGGATCCCGGTGGGCTTCAGTTCGCCGATCACTTTACCTTCCGGGCTGACGCTGGTCTGCTCAAACTTGAAGATGTCGGTCAGCACGACTGTATCGCCTTCCATGCCGGCCAGTTCGGTGATCTGGGTTACCTTGCGCGAACCATCGCGCAGGCGGGTTTGCTGGACGATCAGATCGACGGCCGAGGCCACCTGCTCGCGCACTACTTTTACCGGCAGGTCCAGCCCGGCCATCAGGCACATAGTTTCCAGGCGCGAGATGGCGTCGCGGGGGGTGTTAGCGTGCAGGGTGGTCAGCGAGCCATCATGACCGGTGTTCATGGCTTGAAGCATGTCCAGGGCCTCGCCGCCGCGGCATTCGCCCACCACAATGCGCTCGGGGCGCATACGCAGCGAGTTGCGCACCAGGTCGCGAATTGAGCAGCCGCCGCCGCCATCCGGGTTGGGCGGTTTGGTTTCCAGGCGTACCACATGCTCTTGCTGGAGCTGCAGCTCGGCCGCATCTTCGATGGTGACAATACGTTCGTCGTGTGGGATGAAGCTCGACATGATGTTCAGCAAGGTCGTCTTGCCCGACCCGGTGCCGCCGGAGATGATGATATTCAGCCGGGCCACCACGCAGGCCCGTAGAAACTCGGCCATTGTGTCGGTCATCGAGCCAAACTTGACCAGTTGCTCGACGGTCAGTTTTTCTTTGCTGAATTTGCGGATGGTGATGGTGGGGCCGTCCAGGGCGACGGGTGGAATGACCGCGTTGACCCGCGAGCCATCGGGCAGGCGGGCGTCTACGGTGGGATGGTCGGGATCTACCCGGCGGCCCAGCGGGGCGATGATCCGTTCGATAACCCGCATGACGTGATCGTTGTCTTCAAAGCGGGTATCGGCCAGGGTCACTTTGCCCTTGCGCTCTACGTAGATCATGCGCGGGCCGTTGACCATCACTTCGCTGATGTCGGGGTCATCCAACAAAACCTGAATTGGGCCGTAACCGGTCAGCTCATCCAGCACCTGGCGGAACAGCTTTTCGCGTACATCGTCGCTAAGCTGCAGGCCAGTGCGGGCATATACCTGGCCCAGGCTTTGCTGAGCCACCTGGCGGCGCTGATCGGGGGGGATTTTTCCCGTTTCCAGGCCTTTCATCAGCGTGGTGATCAGAAAGGTCTTTACTTTTGCCAGATCGACGCTTTGCCCGTGTGGGGCGGGGGAGGGGTTGAGGCCGGTATTCACGCTTGCTTCTCCACGATCTGATCTTCAGGCAGCAGCCAGATGATCTGCTCGCGATGGATCGCCAGGAAGTTGGTTTCGTATAGTCGATTTTGGTTTAAGTCGTACAGCGTAGCTTCCGTCACCGCAAAGAACGGCTCAGATTGGTTGATCGCATCCTTCAGCCGTTCGCCTGGTCGGATGTGGATCTTGCCCTCGATGCGCCCGGCGGGGGTTTGAATAATAACCGGGACGGCTTCTTTGGATATCACATCGGTAAAAAACTTCCCTTTTTCATCGAAATAAATGCTCATGCGCGGGTTCCTGTCTTTATGGTCATTAATCGAGGAGACTTGCTAGCTTGTCGTTTGGGTTTGGCTGCGGTTTGGATCGCAGCCGAACGCCAGGCGCGCCAACCCTGGCGTTTACATGGGAGGCATGGTGTAACCGAGGCCAGAGCGGGTGAGGATGTGCTGCGGGTTTTTGACATCGTTCTCCAGCTTTTGGCGCAGCCGGGAAATGCTGACCCACAGGATTTCTTTGTCGTCGCGATATTCCGGCCCCCAGACATCGACCAGAAGTTGTTCGGCGGTCAATACGCTGCCCAGGTTATGGGCAAATTGCAGCAGCAGGCGGTATTCGGTGGCCGAAAGATAAATAATTTTATCATCTTTGAACACTTCGGCGCGGGCGAAGTCGATCCGCAGGTTGCCGTGGGTAAACACGGCTTGCTGGAAGGCCCCGCCGGAAGACTGCGCCCGGCGCAGCACCGCCCGCACCCGGGCCAGCAATTCGGTGGCCGAGAACGGCTTGACGATATAGTCGTCGGCTCCCAGGTCCAGCCCGCGCACGCGGTCGCCTTCGCTGCCGCGGGCTGTCACCATGATAACCGGCACGTTGGAGAATTCGCGGATGCGCTCGCAGGCTCCAAAGCCATCCAGGACGGGCATCATCACGTCCAGCAATACCAGGTCGGGATGACGCTCGACCACGGAATCGACTGCTTCCTGGCCGTTGGTTCCCTTAATCACCTGAAACCCCTCGGTAATCAGGTTTGCTTCCATCAGGCGCAGGTATCTGGGTTCATCGTCCACGATCAGGATGGTTGTCATATCGGCCTCCCACCGGTTAGTTTTGGATGGCTAGAGATTTTTCTGCTCTAGGGGTAAATATATATGAAAGGTTGTCCCTTCACCTACCTGAGACTCGGCCAGGATTTCACCCTGGTGGGCCTGAATGATCTTCCGGCAGATGTATAGCCCCAGGCCGGTGCCGCGTACCGTGGTGCTGTTTTCGGGGGCGCGGTAAAAGCGCTGGAATAGATGCTCCAGGTGCTGGGGGGCGATGCCGGGGCCGTAATCGCGAAAGGCAATCTGGGCCCGGTCGTCTTTTTTATTCAGGCTGATCTGGATCGGCGAGCCGGGCGCATACTTGATAGCGTTATGCAGAATATTTTCAAAGACCTGGGCCAGGCGGGATGGGTCGGCCTGGATTTGCAGCCCCGGCGTTTCGATCTGCAGATCGATTTGCAAGTTTTCGTGGTGCGAGCGCGAACGCATCGACACATCGCGCAGCAGCGTGTCCAGGCGGATCGGTTGCCAGCTCATCCGCAGCGTGCCGGCCTGCAGGCGAGATGAATCAAGCAGGTTGTCGATCAATTCGTGCAGGCGGTCGGCCTCTTCGTCGATGATCGTCAGAAACTCGCGCCGGGTTTCGGGGTCCCATTCGGTATCTTCGCGCAGCAGGGTTGTGGCGTAGCCTTTGATAAAGCCCAGGGGGGTCAGCAGCTCGTGGGTAATGGTGGAGATAAAATCATCCTGCAGGCTGTCCAGCCGGCGGTGAGCTTCCAGGTCGGCCACCCGGTTCACCAGGCTGCGATGTTCCAATAACTGGGCTACATGCAGGGCGATAAATTCGGCCAGGTGCACCTGAGGGGGTAAGAACTCTGGCCCGCCAAAGCGGATGAATACCAGCGCGCCCAAGACCTGCCCGCTCACGTTCAGGGGCAATCCCAGCGAGTGACGGATGTTGGTGCGGTCGGCTTCGGCGGAGGCATGTTCTTCGACCCGCATCACAATCGATTGCGAGCGGTGAACCTGCTGGGCGGTCACTTCGCCCCAGGCCAGATCGGCCTCCCGCGCCCGGCCGCGTCCAATGGCGCGGGCATAGGTTGGCTCAAGCTGGTCACCTTCGCTGGCGCGCGTGTACAGCACCATATTGTCAAAGATGAAAACCTGCCGCCCCAGGCGCACAATTTCATCCAGGGCGATCTCGGTATCGCTGGCCCCAGACACCGCCCGACTGATCGCATAGACGATTTCCAGTTCGTTCAGTTGCAGGCTGGCGGGAGTTTTGCTCTTGTCGGTCATGGGGATCACGGGCGGTTTCGCCGTCATGGGGTTGTTGGGTGATTGTTCGAAATGGGCAGGCTGAATTCGAAACACGAGCCCTGTCCCTGGACAGACTGCACTTTGACGTGTGAGCCGTGCGCCTCGATGATCTGCTGCACCATCGCCAAACCCAGGCCGGTGCCGGCATAGCGCCGGGTGGCTGAACCATCCAGTTGATGGAACGGCTCGAAGATCTCGGCCAGCCGGTCGGCCGGGATGCCGATGCCCGTGTCGATTACGGCAATGGTAAGCGGGCCTTTGTCGCTGGTGGCCTGGAGCAGCACCTTGCCCCCTTTGGGGGTGAACTTGATGGCGTTGTCTAACAGTTGTTGGATCACCCAGGCCAGCTTATCTTCGTCGGCTCGGATCGCAAGCGGCTCGCCCGGCGGGCGCATTCCCAGCTTGATCTCCTGCTGTTTGGCGCGCGGCTGCATGCGCTCGATGACCGAACGGAAGAGCGGCTCGACCGGCACATCTTTCAGGTTGAGGCTGAATTCGCCCTTGGCTGCCATCGAGAACTGGATCAGGTCTTCGATCAACCGTTCCAGGCGACCTTCGGCGCGCTTCATCACGGTGATGGCTTCAGCCTGGGCTGAAGTCAGCCCTCCCAGGCCCTGCTCGCCCAATAGATCGAGATAGCCCTTGATGTGGGTCAGCGGTGTGCGCAGCTCGTGCGAGATATTGGCAATGAAGTTCGATTTCAATTGGTTCAGTTCGGCCAGGCGTTCCAGGGCGTGCTGCAGCTCTTGCGTGCGCTCATCAACCCGCTGTTTGAGATTCTGGTTAGCGTTGTTGAGGGCATTTTGCAGCTCCAGGATTTGAGCCGTCACGACCTGGTCCAGAATTTCGCGGTCGATCAGGCCCAACTCTAGTAGGGCCTGGCCTAACAACAGCGGCTTGCCCGCCCTGGTCTGAGCTTCGTGATAGGCCAGCGCCTGATGCAGGCCGTCGCTGGTCAGCAAACCCCGCTCGATCAAATAATCGCCAATCCGCGGCACTAGGATTTCAGGAGCCAGGGGCAGCCCGCTGGATAGGGTGGTGGGGAGCATCATGCGCTGTTCGGCCAACACAGCCGCGATGGCCAGATCAACGCCGCAATGATCACAATAACGGGCCTGGGGGTTCACCGGCAGCCCGCAGTTTGGGCAAGTCAGTTCTGCGCTCATCCTTCATACCTTATGATTAAATCATACCATATTCTATATTTCTTTTCAGAGATTACGGGGTCTGGTCTGGTTGATGGGTAC
>CAYQDU010000089.1:0-16730 GCA_964416275.1 uncultured Anaerolinea sp.
CCGGCAGCCATGCCAACGACCGGGTGGGAGCGAATCCGCCGGTGGCTCTTGCCAACGGCAACTTCGTGGTCTACAGCCCGCTCTGGGACCGGGACGCCCTGGCCGACGCCGGGGCCGTCACCTGGTGCAGCGGGATAACCGGCTGCGCCGGCCCGGTTTCGCCGGCCAACAGCCTGGTAGGCAGCCGGGCCTACGATTGGGTAGGCGAAAAAGGCGTGACCGCCCTTTCGAGCGGTAATTACATCGTCCTCAGCCCGTGGTGGAACAACGGCGACCTGATCGACACCGGCGCGCTGACCTGGTGCGACGGGGCGGCCGGGTGTATAGGCGAACTCTCACCCGCTAACAGCCGGGTGGGCAGTTCGCCCTACGACCAGGTTGGAGGGCTGGGGATCAGCGAGCTAAACCAGGGCAATTATGTGGCCCTCAACCCTACCTGGGATGATGGAGCCGCTATCGACGCCGGCGCCGCCACCTGGTGCGCCGATGGACAGCCCTGCCTGGGGGCCGTCTCGGCGGCCAACAGCCTGGTGGGCGCCAACCCGTCTCTCACCCGCCTGTCCAACGGCCATTACGTGATCGCCAACCACCAGGGCGTGACCTGGTGCGCCGGGCAAACCGGCTGCGCCGGAGCCGTAGACGCCGCCAGCAGCCTGCTGACCCGGCCCGAAGACCTGACCTCGTTCACATCTCAGGTGAGCAGCCTGACCACGGCCAGCGTGTTCACCCTGACCAACGGCAACTACGTGGTCAGTGTTCCCCTGTGGGATCGACCCGACGCCCTCGACGCCGGGGCAGTGGCCTGGTGCGATGGGGGGCTGGGCTGCCGGGGCGTCATCACCGATACCAACAGCCTGGTGGGCAGCGCCGCCCTGGATCGGGTCAGCAGCCTTCCATACTACTCATCACAGGGCTACCCCGTTCCCGGCGTGAGCGCGCTCGCCAACGGCAATTACGTGGTGACAAGCCTGAACTGGAACGGCGGCCTGGCAGCCATCACCTGGTGCGATGGGCAGACCGGCTGCATTGGCCCGGTGACCCGCGCCAACAGCCTGGCTGGCGGCAACCGCAACGACGGCACCGGCCAGGGCGGGATTGTACCGCTGGCAGACGGGAGCTATGTGATCCACAGCCCGCGTTGGCGCATAGGGCCGTCTTACGGCGCCGGGGCGATCACCTGGTGCAGCGGCGCCAGCGGCTGCCAGGGGACAATTACGCCAGACAACAGCGTGGTTGGGGCCAGTTTCTGGTACGATTATGGCGAGTACAGCTATACCGATGCCAGCTCCATTTTCCCCCTGGCTAACGGCAATTACGTCATCGTAACACCCTTCTTGTTTTATGAAACGAAAGAACGTACCGCCAGGGTTTTGTTGTGCCGCTCGGGGCCTGATTGTCATGGTTTTCTTCGCGATCTGGGCGGAATGACCTGGACAGCCGCCAACGCCGAGGGCTATTTCGGCCTTTACCCCCTCGCCAACGGGAATTACGTTATTGGGGCTAACTTCAGCGTCGGTTCTTCCTCAGGATATCGCTATTACCACTGGTGCGACGGCCAAACCGGATGCAGCGGCCCATTCGACCCCAATGACAGCCTGAAGGTGGATACGTCTTCTGGAGCGCTTCAGACCCTACCTAACGGCAGCTACCTGGTGCGCGATTACATCAGCCTGGGCTGGTGCAGCGGGGTGGAGCCATGCAACAAGACAAGGCTGGGTCTGCGCAACAGCCTGACCCAGCCGCCGGGCATGCTATACCCTCCCGGCCTGGCCAGCAGCGATTCGCGCTTCCGCTCGCAGCCGCTGCCGTACAATATCGGCGTCGCCTTTCTGAACAACGGGAACTACCTGGTGTTCAGTTCTTTCTGGGGCTTATATCCCGGTTGGGGTAAAGGGGCCGTCACCCCCAGCGACGGCCTCGGCGGGCGCACTACCGGCTTCATCGACGCCGCCAACAGCCTGCTTGGCCAGGTGGGGACCAAAGATATCAATACCGGCGCCACCCTGATCGCCGACTACGACGAGGCCAACGCCCGCCTGGTGGTGGGCTTCCCGCGCGAAAACCGGGTTGCGGTCTTCCAGAGCATTGTCCGCACGTCCTATCAATATCTGCCGCTGGCGGCCAGGCCCACCGAGCAGCCATAAGCGTGCAAAAAGAAGCGAGCCGGGCTGTCTTTGACAGCCCGGCTCGCTTCTTGATTCTATCTGGCGCCCCCGGCGCGACTCGAACACGCGACCCTTTGCTCCGCAAGCAAATGCTCTAATCCACTGAGCTACGAGGGCATCCTTCCAACGAACGGCCCTTATTTTACCATTATTTTACCCTGGCGCAAGGGCCGATTTTATGGCTCATCCGGCCCGCCAGTCATTCCCCACGTAACCGTGGGGAATGACTGGCGGGCTTCACTGAAAGAGGGTTAATCGTGGATTTTGTCACACTTTGTGCAATAAAATTCACGACATGTCTCTTTTTGAAGGCGCTCGAAGAGCGCTGCGTCTGTTCCACGGTTTAATAGGATGGTACTGCCCCGCCGGGAAGCGCCAGGATTAATCGCGCACCCGGCGCGATTCGCGCAGGCGGGTGATGTTGCCGCGCACGTCGAGCGAGCTTTGCTCGTCAAGGGCGGCTTTGAAATAATCCAGCCGCTTGTGCAGTTTCTTCAACTCTTGCAGGGCGGCCGGGTAATCCAGGCTGCCCTGGATGTATTTGCGCTTGATCGCCTCGTGCTCGCGGCTGATCGACTCGAGCAGGTCGGCCATCTCAGCGGCGGCGATGGGGTTGTCCTGATATTGGCGATAAAGCGCTTCCCAGGCGCCGGCCCGCTCGTCGATTTGAGACTCGATTTCATTCACCTCGGTCTCTTCGCGCTCGATGCGTTCCACGGCCTGGCCCACCCGCTCGATCAAGGCCTGATAGCGCGCCCCCAGCCCGCTCAACTGGGCCACGCGGGCGATGGCGCGGGTGGGCTTCTGGCGCAGATCGTTCCACTGGGCCTCGGTCTTCTCCAATTCCTGGCGCTCGGCGTCGAGCGAGACGGTGGTGGGCGGCCAGGCGCGCTTACGCCGCAGCCACGAGGTGGTCTCGCTCACCGCCTGGCGGGCCTCGCCGCGCTGGTAATTGGCCTCGTCATACGTGTCAATCAGGGGTTGGAAATCGCCCAGGGCCTTCAGGGCCGCCGAACACGCTTCCCAATACTGGCTGGCCTGGCGCAGCCGCCCTACCACCTCTTCCAGGGGGTACTGGATGCGACTGGCCCGCCCGCCCACCTGGTGGGCCGGGGCGGCCTCCAGCAGCTCGCGGGCCTTGTCGAGGGCGGCTTCTTCCAGCGGGGCGATCTCGTCCAACGCATGAACCATGGCCGAAAGGTCTTGCAGCGTCTCCTGAGTATCCTGGTTAAGCTGTCCTAACCAGTCATTGGCAGCCTGTTCCAGCTTGCCGGTCAGCTGCTCGGCCTGGCGGGCCTTGCGCTCCAGCGGGCCGCGTTGGCGCTGCTCCAGATCGGCGCGCACACTTTGCAGCTCGGCGCTCAGGCGATCCAGGTCTTGGGCGGCCACGCTGGAAAGAAGCTGGTTGCTGCGCACGATGAACTCGATCTGCCCGGCCTGGCGGGCGGCGGCTTCCAACCGGTCGCGGGCGGCCTGCTCGGTCTGCTGCAGGTCGGTCAGGCGAGCCAGCCCGTTTTCCAACCGCCGCTGCAGCCGGGCCGCCGCTTCGGCCAGGGCGCGGGCCTGCTCCAGGTGGGCGGTCACAGCATCTTCAGCGATGGAGGCAGCCGGGGCGTCCAGCCCCAGGGCCTGGGCGGCCTGGGCCAGGGCATCCACCTCGTCTGGCAGCCCAGCCACATTATCGGCCCGCGACCAGTTCTCGGCAGAATAGGCCGCCACCTCAGCCAGCAAGCGGCGAGCCTGGGCCAGCCACTCGTTCAGCCCGGCCAACGGGGGCTGTTCCAGGGCCTCCAACAGGGCGGCGTGGGCCTGCTCGACTTCGCTCACATGGGCGGCCATTTCTTTCTGCTTCGAGCGCGCCCCAGTCAGGGCAGATAGGTCCTGGCTCAACTGCTCGGGGCTACGCTTGCGGCCCGCTCCACCCAGCCGATTCACCTGTCGGTTCAGCCCGGCCAGTTCTTCCAGGCTGCGGGTGAGCTGCACCGGGCGGACGGTCTTGCTACCTAACGTCGCCAGGCGCAGCGACAGGTCTTTGAAACCCGGCGAGACTTCTTCCAGCACGCTTTCCAGTTGGGCCAGTTCGCGGCGGGCGCGCTTCAACTGGCTGCTGGTCTCCTGGGCGGTTTGGGTCAGGTGGGCGGCTTCCTGGGTCACCAGGGCGGCGCTGTCCACCTCCAGGCGGGCGAGGGTGGCCTGCAGGTTGTGGGCCACCTGCTGCATCTGATCGCGCTGCTTGAGCGCCTCGCTCACGTCGATGGGCTTGGGCAGCGTGTCGAGGGTCTGGCTCAAATCATCCAGGGCCTTGTTCATCAGGCCCACCTGGTCGGCGGCGGCCTGGGCCTGGCGCTGCCATTCCTGGGCCTGGGTATGCAGCGTATCCAGGGTTGGGCGGACGGTTTCCAGGGCCTGATGAGCGGCGATGATCGCCTCCCGGTCGGCCTGGGTCAGCACGCTCTCGGCGTCGCCGTCGTAGAAGTAGGCCGGCAGGCGGCGCAGGTCGCCGGCAGCCTGCTGCTCCTTGCGCAGGGCAGCGTCGAGGGCGTCGCCCTGCAGATGGCGCGTGCGCAAATTCTCCAATAGCTCTTGCACCCGGCGCTGCAAGTGGCGCATCTGGCGGGCTTCCTGGGCCAGCTTCCAGCCCACCTCGGCCAGTTCGTTCTCCACCTGCCCACAGGCCTCCAGAGCGTTCCAGGCCCGGTCCATCTCGCGCTCCAGCTTACGCAGGTCGCGGTGCAGTTGATACCACAGGTAAGGCGCGCCCATCACCGCCTTCCAGGGGTTGGCGCTCAGGTCGTTGGCGCGCTGGTTGAGGGCCACCCGCTGACGGCGCAGCGGCGAGGCGATGCGATCCAGCGCGTCCAGCGTGCCGCGCAGCTTGCGAGCCAGCGAGAGGAACGGCTCTTGAGCGTCTTCCAGATAATCATGCGCCACCGTCACCACCTGCTGATAGCCGGCCTCGAAGCGCCGCCAATCGCTGCGCAGGCGCGCCAGAGCGACCTGGCTGCGCCCCTGGTACAGGCGGGCCAGCAAGAACAGCCCTATCACCGTAATCAAGATCACGATGGGGATGATCAAAAACGCCCAGGGAAAACCCGGCTCCGCGCCCATATGGGACCTCCCACATAAAGCGGCTCTTCCGCTGAAAGCGGAAGTTTTTCTGGTTCTTCCGGCTTTGCCGGGAAAATTTCTATCATTGGAGGAAGTTGGGCGGTGAAACCGCCCAACTTCCTCCAATGATAGGTCAGACCCCGCCTTCGGCGAAAGACCCACATAAAAAGCAAACGACGAGGGCGAACGATGCGGCGATTTCGTCCCTCGTCGTCTAGGTTCGTCTCAGGTCTATTATACTAGAGCCGCCTCGATGATCTTCTGGATTCGCTCGATCATGCTGGCCGGGTCGGGGTGCAGCCCTTCGATCAGCAGAGTATCTTCGTACACCTGCTCAATCACCAGGGCCGCCAGGGGACTATCAACCGGCAGGGCGGCCAGCCGGGCCAGGATAGGATGGCGTGGGTTTAGCTCCAGCACCTTCTTCGGCGCGTCGAACTCGCGGTTCAGCATGCGGTAGACCCGCTGCATCTCTTGATTCAGCGCCCCTTCCGGGTCGATCAGGCGGGCGGGCGAGCCAGACAGGCGCTCAGTCATGCGCACGTCGGTCACCCGGTCGCCCAAGCGGGCCTTGAAGCGCTCGATCAGGGCCGCGTAATCTTGTTCGGCCAGGGCGGGCTGGCCCTCTTCGACCGGTTTACGGGCCTCCTCCGGCAGGGTCAGGTCGGCGTTGGCGATGTTGGTCAGCGAATGGCCCTGGTATTCTTTCAGGCGGGTCAGTACAAAGGCATCGACCGGGTCGGTGAACAGCAGCACCGGGTAATCGTAATGGCGGGCCACATCCAGGTGCGGGCTGAGGCGGGCCGAGCGGTCATCGTCGCCCAGGATGTAGTAGATGGCTTTCTGGTCGGGCTTCATAGCAGCCACATACTCGTCCAGCGAAACCCAGCGCTCGGGCTCAGCCGTGCTGTGAAAGCGCAGCAACGGGTAAAGCTGCTCGACATCGTTCTGCTCAATGGCGACGCCCTGCTTGATATAGCGGGCGTAGACCTGCCAGAATCTGGCGTACTTCTCCGGGTCATCCCTGGCTATTTTCTTGAGCGTATCCAGCACTTTGGTGGTCACCAGCTTTTTGAGGTTCACCATCAGCCGGTTGGCCTGAACCGATTCGCGCGATACGTTGAGCGGCAGGTCTTCAGAATCGACCACACCCTGCACAAACTGAAAATATTCGGGCAGCAGGTCGCGGTTATAGTCCTGGATCAGCACCTTGCGGGCATACAGCTTCAGCCCATCCTCTTTGCGCAGAGCGAACAGGTTGCGCTCCGGGCTGGCCGGGATGTACAACAGGGCATACATCTGCACCGGGGCGTCCACGCTCATATGGGCGTGGGCCAGGGGCGGCTCGAAATCCAGGGTGAACTGCTGATAGAACTCGTCGTAGTCTTTTTGTTCCACCTGGCGCGGGTTCTGCCGCCACAGGGCCGTCTGGCGGTTGGCCTGCTCCTCGGCGCCGCCAATGTAGATCGGATAAGGCACAAAGTCGGAGTGCTTGCGCACGATCTCGCGCAGGCGGTATTCCTGGGCAAATTCTTTGGCGTCTTCTTTGAGCTGAATAATAATGGTGGTGCCGCGCTCGGCCTTTTCGGCTGGCTCGATGGTGAAGGTGTCGGCCCCGGTGCAATACCAGGCGGCGGGCTGGGCGTCTGTGCGATACGAGCGCGAGATCACCCGCACCCATTCGGCAGCCATAAACACGGAATAAAAGCCCACCCCAAACTGTCCAATCAGGTCCGACAGGTTCTGCCCGGTTTCTTTGGCGGTTTTGAGAAACTCGCGCGCCCCCGACCGGGCGATGGTGCCGAGGTTGGCGATCAGCTCATCGGCGGTCATCCCAATGCCGGTGTCGCTGATCGTCAGGGTATTGGCGGTTGGGTCGGCGGTCAGGCGAATTTGCAGCGGGGCGTCGGGGTCCAGCACGTCCCGGTTGGTGAGCAGCTCAAAGCTCATCCGGGTTAACGCGTCGGATGCGTTCGAGATCAGCTCGCGCACAAAAATCTCGCGCTCGGTATACAGCGAGTGAATCAAAATATCCAATAACTGGCGGGTTTCGGCCTTAAAAGCAATCGGCGCAGCCGCGGCTTGGGTTTCAGAATCCATAGTCACCTCCTCGAGGCTATAGTTTACTGGATAAATGTAAGAATCACGTAGGAAATCTCTCTGCATAGATGCAGCATTGGCTGGCTGAGGAGACAAAAGATGGAGAACCTTATCCGGCGGGCAAGAAATAGATGCTGAAGCGTTCGGCAATTTCGCCGGTGCGCTGCCCGTTCAGGGGCCGGGCGTTCGCCAGCCAGTTTACGACACTCGTCGCAATGACCGCCGCAATATTCACGTACTTCATTCCAGGGTTGCGGCGCACTGGTTGCCTGCCTTATCGAACGGTTGTGGTTCTCCCGGCTGAACCAAGAGAATCTCTGCGGCGCTTAATCCCAGGGGGCCGCGCCGGTGGACTGCCCGGCCAGCGAGCGGCGAATTTCGCCACCCAGGCCGGGAAGCAAGTCGGCAACCGCGGCCAGCAGGCCAAAACAGCCGGCAATCATCATATCGCCAAACGGGGCGGCGAAATAGGGCCGCAGCGCAGAGCCGGCCAGCAGGCTGCGGCGCGGCCCGGCGACGACCACCCCACCCTCGGGGCCATCGAGCGACAGCGGCCCTGGGTGATAGATCAAGGCCCCATGGCCGTGATGGTCGAACACGTCGGCATGGGTCAGGCTGCCGGAGGCCAGGCCGCGCAGCAGAGCCTCCAGCGCCGGCTGGTCGAGCAGACCGGTGTGATGCTCGAACACGCCCTCAATGCCCTGCGGCCCCAGGCGGAAGGCCAGGGTATGGAAATTTCCAATGTTGACAATCAGGCAGCGCGGACGAGCGCGCACGCGCGGGTCAAAAGTGGCCCCCAATACGGCCGCCGGGGCGGTGTCCATCACCACCAGGGGCAGGCCGGGCGGCAGCCCGCCGGGGGCGCGGGCCGAGCGGGCCACAGCCTGCAAACGGGTCATCGCGGGAGGGATGTCTTCGGCCCGGTAGGCAAAGGCGCTCAGGCGATTGGCCCGGCGGATGCGCTCGTCCAGGTAATCGAAGCGGAACTGGCGGTCCGATACATCTAACGGGGCGTTGCCGTGGTCGAAGACAGCCACGGCGGCTGCGTCCAGGTCGTCCAGGCGAACGCCAAACGCGCCGAACGCGGCGGCGATGGCGGCAAAGTCGAAATCGCGCAGTTCCAGGCGCAGTACATCGGCCGGCAGGCGGGCGGCCTCGTCTTCCGAGATAATTTGGATGCCCGTCTGGCGCACAGCGTCCAGGTCGTCGTTGAACGAACGAGCGGCGTCTGGGGTGGCGTACAGGGCCAGCCCGGCTTGCACATGAGCCTCGGCCGCCCAGGCGCTCGGCCCGCCGCCCATGATGACTCCGTGCAGCAGCGCCGCCCGGCCCTGGCGGGTGGCTGCCTGCAAGCGGCGATGCACGATCAGCGTGGGCGAGGGCGCAACCAGCTTAAAGCCGTTTTCCAGATCCAGGCGCGAGTCGTACAGGAAAATGTCTTGCGTACCGGTTCCGATGTCCACAGTCAGGATTTTCATACAATCCATTTTGCCTTTTTTACCCTTTAATGTCAAGGAAAGAGTTTCGGGTAGCTCCATCTTATTTGATCTTTCCACCCTTAACATCGGTAGGGGTGGGTTTCACGAACTTCGAAAATGAGGCAGAGGTACTATTTTAGGGGAAATGGGCGGCTACGCCGCCCATTTCCCCCAAAATAGAAAAATCCCCGCCTTCAGCGGAAGAGACCAAATAGTAGTGCAAGCCGCTTTTTAGGGCGCTCGGAGGGCGCGACACTTACTCCCCAGTTTCGGGGGGGGTGCAAAGAGCCAGTTTTGATTGATATTTCGGATTTCTGATTTATGATTTAGAATAGTAAATGACAGATTGAAGCTTCCCGCCGGGGTCGAAAAAGGCCCAGCCAGGTTTCAATCATCCATTCGTAGGCATCAATCGTCAATCAAAAGCTATGGATCCAATACAAAAAGCATTCGAGGCGTTGCGGCAAGGAGAGCGCGAAGCGGCGCTGGCTCAGTTGAGCGAGGCGCTGAAGGCTAACCCGCAGGATGGGCAAGCCTGGGCAGCCATGGCCGCCGCGCACCCCGAAATCGAACGCAAGCGTTACTGCCTGGAACGGGCGCTGGCCGCCGACCCCGGCCTGAGCGCAGCCCGCCAGGCCCTGGAGCGCCTGAACCAGGGCGGCCCGGCCGAAGCGGTGGAACAGCAACTGCTGGAGCGCCTGGCCGCAGCCCTGCCGCCCGCCGCCAGCCCCGCCGCGCCCGGCAGCGACTGGCTGACTTCGCTGCGCCCTGAAGAACCAGCGGCCGAAGAGCCGGCGGAAGCCGAAGAACCCGAAGAGATCGATTGGGGCGTGGTGTGGGATGCGCCGCTAAGCCAGCCAGACAAGGCCGCCCCGGCCCCGCAGGCCGGCGGAGGCGACTGGCTGGACACGCTGCGCAGCTCGGATGAGATGAACGTTTTGCCAGAGGCCGATGAAAACGCCGAAACAGGCGAGGGCGATTGGAGCGCCCGCCTGGACGAGTCAACTGCGGCTGGATGGACAGAAGCAGCCGGACAAGAATCACCTGGCGGGTCGCTGCCCAACGAAGCCGAGGAAGCCCCGGCCGCCCCCATCGACTGGACGGCCAGCCTGCGCGGCGAGTTCCTGGATCAGGAGCCGGCCGCCGCGCCCGCCTGGCCCGAAACCGAGGCTGAAGCAGAAGAAACAACCGGCTACGTGTTCGAATCGCTGGGCCAGCGGGTTGCAAACGCCCAGGCCGCCGAACAGGCCCAGCAGCGGGCCCCCGGGCGGAAACGGCCGGCTGCGCCGGCCGCGCCGGCCAAGCGGAAAAGCCCATCGCAGGCGCCGGCGCGCCGCCGCGCCTGGCTGGGAAGCTGCCTGGTGATCGTGCTGGCGATTGCCCTGTTTGTTGTGCTGAGCCTGGGAGCGGTGATTGGTCTGCAGATGAACGGGGCGCTGCCCTACATCCCCGGTCTGCCCAGCTTTGGCCTGGTGGAGCCTACCGCTACCCCTGAACCGCCGGTGGTGGCCGATACGCCAACTCCATTCGTGCTGCCGCCCACCTGGACGCTCACCCCGTCCCAGATACCCAGCATTACCCCTTCGCCCACCCCGCGCAACCAGATCATCTTGCCCAGCCCAACCCCGGCGGCTTCCTTTACCCCCCTGCCGCCCGGCCTGATCTATACCATCGGGCGCTCAGTCAACAACGAGATCCTGCAGCTCTACCGTTTTGGAACTGGCAAACAATCGCGCCTGCTGGTGATGGGCATTCACGGCGGCGAAGAACGCTTCACGGTTGACCTGGCAAACCAGCTCATCCAAAGCTTGCAGCAAGACCCGAACCAGGTTCCAGCGCACATCACCCTGTACATCCTGCCCGTCCTGAACCCCGACGGCTTTGTCTTGGGCGACGATCCGGCCGGGCGGTTGAACGGTCATAATATCGACCTGGATCGCAACTTTTCGGTCAATTGGGCCTCCTCCTGGGATGCGACCAACTGTCCTACCCCCACCGGCTCGGGCGGCGACCGAGCCAGCTCAGAACCGGAAACCCAGGCGCTGATGCAGCTCATCCGCGCGCGGCAGATCGAAATGCTGGTCAACATCCAGGGGGGGCAGAGCGGGGTCTATCCGGCGGTGCGCGAAGGCGGCCTGGATCATGTCGGATCGTATCGCCTGGGGCAGAACGTCAGCCGGGCCAGCGGGCTGCCGTTCGATCCACGCCGTCAATGCCCGGCCACCGGGCGGCTGGTAGATTGGGCGGCGGCGAACGGGGCCTGGTCGGCGGTCGATCTGCGCCTGCCAAACAACTCCCAGGCCATTCGCACGGTGCGCAGCGTGCTGGAAGCGCTGTACGCCCTCAGCCTGCCCTCGCCTACCCCTGGGCCGATCCCCACCCGCGGCGCGGGCACACCCGCCCCCGGCCTCACCGGAACGCCCTGATAGAAAAAGCTACTCGCACTACCGTTTTGGCTCTTCCGCCGAAAGCAGGGATTTTTTCATTTTTGAAGTTCGTGAAAACCGCCCCTACCAATGTTAAGGATGGAAAAATCAAATAAGAAGGCGCTTCCGCCAGAGGCGGGATTTGATCTATATTTGAGGGTTGGCGGGCGGCTGCGCCGCCCGCCAACCCTCAAATATAGAAATTTTGCCGGCGCAGCCGGAAGAGCCGCTATTCGTCAATGCGGCCGCGCAGGCGCTTATCCTGGCTGCGGCGGCGCTTGGCCTCCAGGCGTCTTTCCACCGAGGCGGTGGTAGGGCGGGTTTTGCGGCGCGGGCGCGGCCTCTCGGCCGCCTGGCGGGCCAGAATCGCCAACCGGTCGAGGGCATCCTGGCGATTTTGTTCCTGTGTGCGGAAGCGGTGGGCGTCGATCATCAGCACGCCGTCTTCCGTCAGGCGGCTGCCGGCCAGGCGCATCAGGCGCTGGCGCACATCTTCGGGCAGGGAAGGGGAGCGCTTTACGTCAAATCGAAGCTGAACCCCGGTCGCCACCTTGTTCACGTTCTGCCCGCCAGGGCCAGAAGCGCGCACAAAGTCAAACGTCAATTCGCTTTCGTCAATTGCAAGGTTGGGGGAAATGACGAACATTCTCTAAAGCCGGGAGGTCAATCCGCGCCACCGACCAGGGCCTTTTCGGCCGCTTCGCGGCCTTCATACAGACGATCATCCTGCCGCAGGGCCGGAATATTACGCACCCCAGCCGCCCAGGCTTTTACCCATCCGGTAAAACGTCCTACGTCCACCACCTCCACCTGGCTGCGCCGGGTCTCTGGCAGACATTTCAGCGCGTCCAGCAGGCGGGCGCTTTCGGCCTCATACAACAGGTCGTCCGAGCCATTTTCAGACACGAACGTATCGCGCGACAGGCAGGCCACCACGGTTTGATTCTGCCGCCGGGCCAGAGATGTTCCAGAGGCATGCGCCAGGGAGCGAATATACAAGATTGTGGTCATATAGGGACCTCGTTACAGACGAGCGTGCGGATAGCGCCGCCATCCGCACGCTCGTCTGTAACCGCTCAGGCGTCAATTCCTAACAGGCGGCTCAGTTTGTCCACATCGAAATTCACCACGATCGTACCGTTCACATCGAAGGTAGGGGTGGTCTCTACGCCGCCGGTCCATTCCCGCACCCGGGCGGCGCCGGCCCGGTCGCGAGCGATGTTGACTTCCTGATAAGGGATATTGTTGATTTTCAGATAGGCCCGCGCCCGGCGGCAGGCCGGGCACCAATCGGTGCAGTACATCGTCAGCCGCGGCGCGTCGTCGGCCGGATCAGACGGGGCAGCCTCGGCCGGGACAACCGTGGGAGCGGGGGAAACTTCTGGCACAATCTCTTGTGGAACTTCCACGCCTTCGATAGCAGCCAGCTCAGCAAACAAGACTTCATTATCGGGCTGCTCGTCGATGTTGTGGACGTCTACATACCGGATAATCCCCGTCCGGTCGATGATGAAGATTGCCCGCTCGCTGTGGCCTTCGGTGCGCATCACGCCATATTTTTGGGCTACCGCGCCATGGGGCCAGAAATCGGACAGCAACGGGTACGTAACGCCGCCCAGGCTTTCCGCCCAGGCGTTTAAGGTGTATTTACTGTCGACGCTGATACCCAGAACCTGGGTATTTACCCGCTCGAACCGGTCTAAGGCGACCTGGTACGAGGGGATTTGCGCCGTTCATATCGGCGTCCAGGCCAGCGGGAAGAACGCCAGGACAACGTTCTTACGGCCCAAGAAATCGCTCAGGCGAATTTTACGCCCCTGCTGATCTTCCAGGCAGAAATCGGGGGCGTACTGTCCAACGCGTAACGCCATGTTGTTCTCCTTTTTTAAAGGCTCGCGCCCTTTCAGTAACTCTACCATTTGGGCGAGGATAACAGATAATCTTTTGGGCGACAAGTGGGAATCTCCTAAGGCTGAAGGCGGTAATATCCCCCATCTGGGGCCGCGGGGAAGGGAACAACGCGCACTACGGCCTCCAGGTTAAGCGGTCCATAGACATGCGGGTAGGTATCGCCATCGGCCAGTTCGTTTTTTAACGGCGCGCTCAACCGGCGGGGGTCGATCCACAGCAGCAACAGGTCGTCACGCCCACGGTAGAAACGGTTTGCCACGCCCAAAACCTGTTCGGGCCGGGAGGCATGGATAAACCCCTCCTGCTCCAGCGAGGCGGCCCGGTAAGCGCCGTCTTTTTGAGCTTGCTCCCAATCGGCGCGGGCGCAGATATGTACGATCAGGGCCGTTTCGGAGGCGGCCGGTTCAGATAGGTTCACAATTAACCTCCTGGTAATATTATACCGTTTTCCGCCCGGCGGTTTAATCCCAGCCGCGCCAATGATAGACCCACAGGCCGATGTACTCGCGCAGCATTTTGGTAGTCAGCGACAGGTTCTCGACGCTGGGGAACAGGTTGAGCGCCCAGTTGCGCCAATCGGCGGGGGCGGCGTTCTGCTCCTGCCAGGTGACGGTGAAATCGGTAGGGGCGGGGGTCACGTCCAGCCCCTGGGCCTGGAACAGGGCCAGCGAGCGCGGCATATGCCAGGCCGAAGTGACCAGCAGAATGCGCTTCAGCCCGCGCTGGCGCAGAATTTCGGCGCTGTAGAGGGCGTCTTCATGGGTATTGCGCGAGCGAGGTTGGATCAGGATGGCCGGGCGCGGCACGCCCATCCAAACCAACAGATCGGCCATGTCTTCAGCCGGGGGGCGGCGATTGCTCGACCAATCCAGCGAGCCGCCGCTGGAAATGATCCAGGGGGCTTTGCCCTGGCGGTACAGCTCGGCGGCATACAGCACCCGGTCGCCGGCGCTGTCCAGCTCCACCATTGGACGGGGCGGGGTTTGGGGGCTGGTGCCGCCGCCCAGCAAGACGATTGCATCGACCACGGGCAGTTCGGCCGGCGGCAGGCAGCGCCATTCCAGCGAGCGGGCCAGCCCGGCCGCCACCCAGCGGTTGCCGCCCACGCCCAACACCAGCAGGGCCAGGATCAGGGCCGCGCGGCGCAGCCGGTTCCAGCCCAGAGCGGGTAAGGCGCGGCGCGCGGCGCGCGGCGCGCCGCGCCAATCGATCAGCAGGGCCAGCAGGATCAGCAGGCAGGCCAGCCCGAGAGGGTAAACAAACGGCGGCAGCAGCTTGGAAAAGAAGACGAACATGGCAGTTCAGGCCCGGATGGATAACAGCCGGTCGCGCCCGGCCAGGTCGGGGATCACCTCGATGCGAGCCGCGGCCGGGAAACGCGCCTGGGCCAGGGCGCGGGCGGCGGCCCCCTGCGAGGCTTCAATCTCCAACAGCAGGGCGGCGGGTGCAGCCGGGGTGCGGGCAGCCTGATCCAACAAGCGCCGCACCAGTTTCAACCCATCCGGGCCGCCGTCCAGGGCCAGGCGCGGCTCGCAGCGGCTAACGCTCAGGCCCGCCAGGGCCGGGCGGGGGATATAGGGCAGGTTGGCGCAGATCAGGTCGTAGGGGCCGCCAGGCGGCAGCAGGTCGGCCTGGACAAAGGCAATCCGCTCTGCCACGCCGCAGCGCCGGGCGTTGCGCTGGGCCACCTCCAGAGCGGCCAGCGAGATATCACTGGCGACCAGGCGCAGGTCGGGCCGATGGGTCGCCAAAGCGATAGCGATGCACCCGCTGCCCACGCCGACATCCACCACCTGCGGCTGGGGCTGGACGGCCTTCCGCTCGTCCAGCCAGTCCAGGGCCTGCTCGACCAACAGCTCAGTTTCAGGGCGGGGGATAAGGACATCGGGGGTAACGATCAAATCCAGGCCGTAAAATTCCCAATGGCCCAGGATGTACGGCAGCGGCTCGCCGGCTTCCCGGCGGCTCAGGCATATCTCCAAACGGCCCAGATCATCGTCCGAAAGGTGGGCCTCGCCGTGAGCCATGATCCAGGCCCGTGGACGGCCCAGCGCCTCGGCCAGCAGCACCTGGGCCTCCAGGGCCGGAGTTTCACTCTGGCCCGCCAGGCGGGTTTTCGCTTCCGCCAGCCACGCAGCGAGGGTCATGGGCAAGGAAGCGGCGCGAGGCTATTCTTCGACCGCCGCCAGCCGATCGGATTCGTCGCGCAGAATCAACTCGTCGATGAATTCGTCGATGTTGCCCTCCATAAACCCGGCCAGGTTATAGTTCGAGACGTTGATGCGGTGATCGGTGACGCGCGATTGGGGATAGTTGTAGGTGCGAATCTTCTCCGAGCGTTCGCCCATGCCCACCTGCGAGCGGCGGGTTTCCTCCACCTCCTGGCGCTGGCGCTCATGCTCGATCTCGTACAGTTTGGCGCGCAGAATGCTCATGGCGCGGATGCGGTTCTGGAGCTGCGAGCGCTCGTCCTGGCAGGCAACCACAATACCGGTGGGCAGATGGGTAATGCGCACGGCGGTGGCGTTCTTTTGCACGTTCTGCCCGCCGGCCCCGGCCGATTTATACACGTCGATGCGGATATCGCTTTCAGGTACGCTGACTTCCACTTCATCAACTTCGGCCAGCACGGCAACGGTAGCGGTGGAGGTGTGGATGCGGCCCGAGGCCTCGGTGGCCGGGACGCGCTGCACCCGATGTACCCCCGACTCGTATTTCAGCCGTGAGTAGGCCCCACGGCCCTTAACCGTGAAAATGATTTCTTTATAGCCGCCGATCCCGATATCGCTGGCCGAGAGGATTTCCACCTCCCAACGCTGGCGCTCGGCGTAGCGAGTATACATGCGGAACAGGTCCGCCGCGAACAGGGCCGCTTCGTCGCCGCCCGTCCCGGCCCGGATTTCGACGATCACATCGCGCTGGTCGCGCGGGTCTTTCGGCAGCAGCAGCGACTTGACTTCCGCCTCCAGCTTTTCGATGGACGGCTGCAGATCGTCGATCTCGGCTTGGGCCAGTTGACGCATTTCTTCGTCCGTCTCGCTGGCCTGGAGAGCGCGGGCCTCATCCAACCGGTTCAGGGCCTGGCGATATTCACGCGCTTTCAGCACCACCGGCTCCAGCTCAGAGCGTTCTATGCCCAGCTCAGCGGCGCGCTGATAATCAGAGCCGACTTCCATCAAAAGGCGGTTGATCTCTTCATAACGAGCTTCGATTGCAGACAGTTTTTCCAACATAAGACTTTTGCATGTCCTGTTACGGGTCTTGTAACACCCAGAATCAATCGCACCATTATACCATGCCGGTTATACAGCCATGCCGCGGCATCCGTTCCTATTCAAGGGATGTCTGCGCAAAGGTATATTTGGGGTTGTTGCGTGGCGACGCCACGCAACAACCCCAAATATAGAAAATTCCCGCCTTCAGCGGAAGGGTAGCACCCCATTCAACCATGAGGCAGGTGACTGGCAAGCTTCGCCTGGCGAGCTTCGCTCGCAGAGCGCCATAGGCTACCCCACGGTTAAGTGGAGTGGCGCCCGCGGAAG
>CAYQDU010000090.1:0-16718 GCA_964416275.1 uncultured Anaerolinea sp.
GGCGCAAGATGTGGGAGATCATCCCCGACGATAACTTCGGCCTGAACCTGGACCCCTCACACCTGGTGCTGCAGATGATCGATTACGAGCGCGTGGTGCGCGAGTTCGCCGGCAAGATCTTCCATGTGCATGCCAAAGACCTGCATATCGACCGGGAAGGGCTGTATAACCACGGCGTGCTATCGCAGGGCATGGGCTGGCAGACCCCACGCCTGCCCGGCCTGGGTGATATGGACTGGCCCAAGTTCTTCGCTGCCCTGACCGCCGCCCGCTATGATTACGTAGTCAGCATCGAACACGAAGACCGGGCTTTCGAGGGCGATGAGGCCCTGGTGAAGCGCGGCTTCTACCTGGCCCGCGACGTGCTGCGGCCCTATATTCATTAAAATTCTGAATTCAGGGGTTGCGGGCGGCGCAGCCGCCCGCAACCCCTGAATTCAGAATGGATGGTTCTCTCGCCGAAGGCAGAAGAACCAATGATCGCTGGGATGGCGGTTGATCGGTTCAATCGCCATCCCAGCGATCATTAAACCCCGCCTTCGGCGCTGGAGCGCGGTTTGGGTTTTGGCTTGGGCTTGGCGGCCGGCTTTTTCGCCCCCGGCTTGGGCTTGGGTTTCGCTGCCGGTTTCTGGGCCGGTTTTTTGGCCTCCGGCTTCGGCTTGGGTTTCGGTTTGGCGGCCGGCTTACGGGCTGGTTTTTTGCTCTCTGGCTTCGGCTTGGCGGCTGGTTTCTTAGGCTTCGGTTTGGGTTTCGTTGCCGGTCGATCAATGCCCAACATCTGGCTGAGGGCTTCGAGCAAGACCTGGCCTACCACGCCGCCGGATTTGGCGCTGGGGGAAGACTTACCGCTCTGCCCACTGGCGCCTACGGCTTTCATCAGCGCGTCCAGCGAGCTGTCGCCCTCTTTCTTGGCCTGCATGTAGGCCGAACCGGCCGCAATCAGCGATCCGATGCCCGAACCGCTTTTGGCTCTGCCGCGCAGCAGCACGTTGCGGGTGGGAGCGGGGTTTTCGCCTAAGAGGGCCTGCACCAACCCCAGGGCGTTTTCGTCGGTCAGATCGGGTTGACCTGCGAGCTGGCCGGCGGCCTGGCGCAGCCGCTCTACATAGCGCTGGGCCGAGCCGGAAGCGGCGTTTTGCTCGAGCTGCGCGCTGGCATAGGCCAGTTGCTCGGCTGGCGGGGCGTCTTGCTTTTGCTCCAGGGCAGCGGTGATGATCTTGAAACTGTCCACCATGTGGTCGCCGTGATTGTGGTTTTCGGCGTCGGCTTCGTTCAGGGCGGCCTGCTGGCCGCGCAGCGCCTCAGTCACAGCGCCGAACAGCCCGGCCAGATTAATCTTATTTTCAGACATGGGCCTCTCCTCGGTTAGCATACGTGTTTTCCCGGTATTCTTTGGGCGTAAACCCCGACCATTTCTTGAACGCCTTGCGAAAAACGCTCGGCTCGGAAAAGCCGAGCAGATAGGTGATCTGCTCGACGGTGTAATTTTCGCACAGATATTTTTTTGCCAACCGCTGGCGGATGTCTTTGAGCAGGTCGCTAAAGACTACCCCCTCAGCGGCCAGGCGTTTTTGCAGTGTGCGCACGCTGACGGTCATCTCTTGCGCTACCGTTTCGATGGATAGATTTTCATCGTCCAGGTGGGCCAGGATGATCTTGGCGGCGGCGCGGGTAACCGTCTCCTTCTGCTCCATCTGGGCCAGGAATTCCTGGGCGTACTGCTCGAAATAGGCCAGCAGCGCCGGGTTGGGAAGCTGCACCGGGGTATTGACCGTGGCCCAATCAAAAGTCATGCTGTTTTCTGGCTGCGCAAAGCGCACCGGGCAGCCAAAAACGCGTGCGTACTCGCCGGCTGCGGGCGGCTGTGGATAGATGAATGTCGCTTCCAACGGGCAGAGCGGCGCGCCGCTCAGGCTGCGCAGGATGCGCAGGAGGCTGGAGAAGGTCGACTCGAAGCAGTGGCGCGACATGGCCGGCGCGTGGGGCGGGGTGAAGCAAATCATCCGCACACAGTCGGGTCGCAGCTCCACCCGGCCTTCGATCAGGTTGCCAATAATGCGGGCGTAGCGCCCCGATTTTGCCACCGCCTCGCCCAGGGTCTTGCAGTTCATCATCATGTAGCCCAGGATTGACCAACTACCGGGTTCAGCGTACTCGCCCATGTGCAGGCCGAAGCAAGGGTCGTGCAGCAGCTCGGCTGCCCGATCCTGGATGCGCAGGTACACATCAATGGGCAGGCGTGTGTCTGGCGAGCGCATGGCGGCCGGGTCAAGGCCCAACGAACGCAGGAAGCCGTCGATGTCTACCTGGCGGGCTTTGAGATACAGGAACATCTGCTCCAGAACGGAGATGGAAACGGTGATCGACTCTGGGGCGGCGCTCATATCCGGGTCGCCTCGCTCAGGCCGCCAGCAGACGATTTTGTTCCACGCAGGCCTGGGGGGCGAACAGGCGCACATTCTGCTCGATCCGTTCCAGATGAGTCTGCACTGCGGCGGGCGGCACGCCCGGCGGAGCATAGGTTACGTACAGGACGTGCCGGGTGGCCGCTGTAATGGGCGAGCGGTTGTCCTGCCCATACAAGATCGTGCAGCACAGGCCGCTCTGGTCGCGCATCGCCATATCGCCAGGGCGCATGGGTTTGGCCTCGCCGCTCATCACGGTCAGCATGTCGCCGGGGCGGGTCACGTCGATCCACAGCGGCGCTTCCAGCCGGGCCACGTCATGCCCGGCGCTCAGGGCCAGGGTGTCTACCTCGGCGGTGAAGTTGGCGTCTACCAGGGGCGAGACGTCGGGCAGATTCTTAGACTTCAGGGCAATCGATTCAACCTGGAGCAGCACGTGATAGGTCTTGCTGAAGCGCTTGTAATACTTCTCGTAGGCTCCCATCACCGGCAGGGCCAAAAAATCTTGCCGGTTGAAACCGGCATACTCTTGACGCAGGCGCGCCTCCACCTCGCGTTTCTGCTGATTCAACTCTGGGCTGGGGCGAAAATTCTCTACGCCGGTCAGTTCCAGCAATCCGATCATGGCTCCGGGGTGAGTGGAGCGCCATTCCGCGACGCTTGAAATTTCGATCATTGGGGTGCTTGCCTCCTTGTGCGCTGGTTAATGATAACTTAAATCGTTGCATCCGAAAGCTTGATTTTATAGATTTTCTGGCTCTTCCGGCGATAGGGATGTCACCCCATGAAATCGTGGAGCAGGCGTGGCGCTCTTCGAGGACCTTCAAAAAGCAGGTCGCACGAGCGTGGGCCACGCAAAATGCCCTACCGTCGATTTGCGCCGCCGCGGTATCTACCGGTCGGGTTGATGTTAAGGATGGAAAGATCAAATAAGATTGGGCGCTCGAAGATCGCCGCAGACTCCCCACGGTTAAGCCGGGTGCAGCCCTCCCGGCTTGGCGGAAAGAAACTTGTCTTGGATCGTGCGTCGAAAAGCATATTTTGGACAGGAAAGATCATAGGCAAATGGGCCGTTTGGGTCTATGATTAAAATGACCGACGGTATGTGTGATAACCGGCAGCTCTCTCCGCAACCGTGGTGGGCCTGACTGGCGAGTTTCGCCGGAAAAATTTCTATATCTGGGGGTTGGCGGGCGGCCAGCCGCCCGCGGCGGAAGAATCAAATAAAAATGCTCTCCCGGCTGCGCTGGAAAAGAGGTCCTATTTTTGGGAAAATATGCGGCGTAGCCGCACATCATCCCAAAAATATGGAAAAATCCCCGCCTTCGGCGGAAGAGCTATAAAAATAAGAGGCAGCTATGAAATACAAAAGCGTGATTGTCACCCGGCGGGGTGGGCCGGACGTGATGCAGGTGGTCGAGAACGATCTACGCGCTCCCGCAGCCGGGGAAGTGCGGGTTAAAATCCTGGCAAGTTGCGTGTGCGCCCCCGATGTGCAGGCCCGCTACGGCCAGTCGCCGTTCAAGCCGAAGTACCGTTTACGCCGGGCTATGCCATCATCGGCGTCGTGGATGCCCTGGGCGAAGGCGTGGCCCAGGTTGGGTTGGGCGAGCGAGTGGGTGGGCACACTGTGACGCGCGGCTATGCTGAATATATCTATCTGAAACCGCAAGAATTGATCCCCGTCCCGCCTGGCCTTGACCCGGCCGATGCGGTGATGCTGGTTTTGAACTACCTGATGGCTTACCAGACGCTGCACCGGGTGGCGAAGGTGAGCGCCGGTCAAACCGCCCTCATCATTGGGGCCAGCGGCGGCATTGGCACGGCCTATTTACAGTTGGGGCGGCTGGCCGGGCTGAAGATGTATGGGCTGGCCTCGCCCGGCAAACACGCGACCCTGCGCGAATATGGGGTCACACCCATCGATTACCATACCCAGGATTTCGTCTCCGTCGTCCGGCGGGCCGAGCCGGGCGGTCTGGATGTCGTATTCGACGGCATGTGCGGCGATTACGTCTCGCGTGGCCTGGCGCTGCTCAAGCGCGGCGGAATGTTTGTGGAATATGGCAATCCGTTGAGCTTTGGCGGCCTGCTGCGCCTGTTGGGGCAGATGGCGGCGTGCAACCTGCTGCCGAATGGCAAATCGCTGCGAGTCTATGGCACCGGGCTAATGCATTTCGACCGCCGCCCGTTCAGTGAAGATTGGGCCACGCTGTTTGGCCTGCTGGCGGAGGGTAAGATCAAGCCGGTGATCGCTGCCCGGCTGCCTCTGCTGGAAGCGGCCCAGGGCAACGCCCGGCTGGAAAGCGGGCAGGTGATTGGTAATATTGCCCTGCTTGCGCCGGAGCTGCTGGCATGATGGCACAGCCCTTCGCTGGCGCATGGACAAGGCTGCCGCTGCGGCGCTATCCGCGTGTAGCCAGTATACTTTCGCCGTTGATCGTCCTGCTCCTGGCGGGAATGTCGCTGGCTGGGTTGTTCGCGCCGCACAGCTTGTATCCGAGCGAGGCGCTGCGCCGGGCGCTGCTTGCCAACGACGCGGTGAATTTGTTCCTGGGTATTCCAGCCTTACTCGGTGCGCAGGTATCGGCCCGGTGCGGCCGGTGGAGCGGGCTGTTGTTCTGGCCGGGGGCGCTGTTTTATGTTGTCTATAACGCCATCGCCTACGCCCTGGCTGTGCCGGTAGGCTGGCCCACTGCTGGCTACCTGGGGCTGTTGGTCTTGAGCCTGTGGGCGCTGTGCGACCTGCTGGCTGGGTTGGACGCGCCGGCCGTAGCGGGGCGTTTGCAGGGGGCCGCTCCGGAGCGACTGGCCGGGGGCGCGCTGCTGGGGTTGGGCGCTCTCTTCCTGCTGCGCGGACTGGCGCAGGGCTTTGGCTGGCTGGCTGGGCAGGCGACACTCAGCCAACCGGAGCTGGGCGTGCTGGCCGCCGATCTGCTGACTACTCCGGCCTGGGTGGTGGGTGGGGCGCTGCTGTGGCGGCGGCGGGCGTCGGGCTACGCCTGGGGCGGTGGGCTACTGTTCCAGGCCGGGTTGTTGTTCGCTGGGCTGCTGCTGGTCTTTCTCCTCCAGCCTTTCTTGGCCGGCCAGCCTTTCCCGGCGCTCGATTTCGGCGTGGTCCTGGGGATGAGCCTGATTTGTTTCATCCCCTTGGGCGTGTTCTGGCGCTGCGTAGAAAACCGGGCCATTCGATAGCTGCCTGGGATTTAAAATTCTCCAGCTGCGGGTGAGTGTGCAGATGGCGCAGCCGCCTGCGCCACCCCGTAGCATCTTTTTTTAGGCTTCGAAGAGCGCCATGCCCGCTGCACGATTTAATGGGGGGCGCCAGGCGCTGAAAAGTCTTCCGAATCTGCCTCTTGACAGATTGGCTAAACCTGTCATAATTGGTATATACCAGTTATGGCAGGTTGCCAATGGATATCCTGAGCAAGAACGCACCGGTTCCCTTGTATTTACAAGTTAAGAGCGTGTTGGAGTCCGAGATTCGCGGCGGCGGCTATGGCCCGGCTGCCCGCCTGCCTTCCGAGCGCGAACTGTGCGAGCGTTTCGGCGTCAGCCGTATGACCGCCCGCCAGGCCATCAAAGAACTGGAACGAGATGGGCTGGTGTTCTCCCGGGTGGGCAAAGGCACCTTTGTCAGCGAGCCAAAGATCGATCAGCAGTTGCGCGTTCTGACCGGCTTCAGCCAGGAGATGACCAAGCGCGGCGCTCGGCCTTCCAGCCAGGTGCTGTCTGCCCGAATCATCCCGACCGGCCCAACCCTGGCCGGGCTGTTCAAGGTGGTGCAGGGGGCCGAAGTGGTCGAGCTATCCCGCCTGCGGTTTTCCAACGACCTGCCCCTGTGTATCGAAGTCGCCCATATTCCCCATTATTTGTGTCCAAACATCTTGCGGTTTGACTTTACGCACGAATCGCTCTACCAGGTGTTTGAACGCGAGTATGGCTATCGCCTGGCGCGAGCCGAGCAGACCATGCAGGCCTGCCTGGCCAACGCCCGCGAGTTGGAGTTGCTTCAAATGACCTCTCCGGCTTCGGTGTTGCGCATCGAGCGCCTGACCTACACCCAGCAGGAGGTCCTGCTCGAATATGTGACCTCTGCTTACCGTGGTGATCTGTATAAGTTCCATTTGACCTTACAGTAGGGAAGGAGGCGCGGCGTGGTACGTACAGGTCTGGATGTGTGGGTGCGCGAACCGGTGGCCGATTGGCAGTGGATGCGCCTGGGACTGGTTTCTCACCCGGCGGCCGTGCTGCCCGATCTGACCAGCTCGGTGGACGCTCTGCTGGCAGCCGGATACCGGTTGACGGCCCTGTTTGGTCCAGAGCATGGCTTCCGCGGCGCGGCCGCTGATGGGGCCAGGGTGTCTGACTCGAGCGACCCACGTACCGGCCTGCCCATTTTTAGCCTGTACGGCGCCAACAAGGGGCCGTCGGCCCAGGCCCTGGCTCAGATAGACGCGCTGGTGTTTGACATGCAAGATGTGGGCGTGCGCTTTTATACCTTCCTCAGCACGCTGTATTACCTGCTGCGCGCCGCCGGAAGGGCGGCGAAACCTGTGATTGTGCTGGATCGGCCCAATCCCATTACTGGCGCCATCCTGGAAGGCGGGCCGATTGAGCCGGGCAGCGAATCGTTTGTAGGTGTGGTCAATTTGCCCATCCGGCATGGTATGACCCTGGGCGAGATGGCCCGCCTGCTGAATGAAGAATATTCCCTGGAGGCCGATCTGCAGGTAGTTGCCATGCAGGGCTGGCAGCGCCAGATGTGGTTCGACCAGACCGGCCTGCCCTGGGTTCCCACTTCCCCAGCCATGCCGCACCTGTCTACCGCCACGCTGTACCCGGGCATGTGCCTGTTGGAAGGCACAAATCTTTCGATGGGGCGCGGCGCCAGCCTGCCCTTTGAAATCTGCGGCGCGCCCTGGTTGGATGGCTATACCCTGGCCCAGGAGATGAACGCTCTTGATCTGCCGGGCGTGCGCTTCCGGCCCACCGCCTTTACCCCGGTTGGCTCTACCCATGCCGGGTATGAGTGCTCGGGTGTTCAGGTGCATGTGACCGATCGGGAAGCCCTGCGCCCGGTGGCGATGACGCTGCATCTCATCGCCGCCGCCCGCCGCCAGCGGCCCGAACGCTTTACCTGGAGCCTGCACTTCGACTTGCTGACCGGCGGCGGCAAAGCCCGCTCCGCCCTGAATGGCGCTCGCCCGGTGGAAAGGCTGGTGGCCGACTGGGAGCTGGGCCGCGCCGGGTGGCTGGCGCAGCGAGAGAAATACCTGCTGTACCCCTGAGCTTGGAGGCGTTTGTGAGCGTACAGCCCGAAGCCAAGTCCTGGTTCGAACACATCCGCAAAAACTACTTCTTGCAGACCCTGGGCAAGAAGCTGTTCATCGTCTGGGTAGTGGTAACGCTCTCCTTTCTAATTGTGCGTGGCCTGCCCGGCAACCCGGTGGACATCATGGTGATCAACCTGATGGACACACAAGGATTGTCGGAAGATGAAGCCAGGGCCAGGGCCGCCAGCCTGCTGCGCCTCGACCTGGACGCCCCGCTGTACGAGCAGTATTACGATTTTATGCGCAACCTGGCGCAGGGCGACCTGGGCGATTCCTACGTGCTGGCGCGCGGTAAAGCCGTTACCGAGATCGTGGCCCAACGCCTGCCGTGGACGCTGTTCAGCGTGGGCCTATCGCTCCTCATCAGCTTTTCCCTGGGCATGTTCCTGGGCATGCTCGCAGCCTACCGGCGCAACTCGCTGCTCGATCAGGTTTTGACCAATCTGGGCGCCATGATTGGGGCCGTGCCAAATACCCTGTGGGCCATCATTCTGGTGCTGCTGTTGGGAGTTATATGGAAGATCGTGCCGCTCAACTTTATGCGCGGCTCGCTTTCGCCTGGTATCAAGCCCGGCCTGAGCCTGGCCTTTTTTAGCGACCTGTTCAAGCATTGGTTCGTCCCCGGGCTGGTATATGTGCTGACCACCCTGGGAAGCTGGATGCTTGCCATGCGCAGCAGCACCGTCAGCGTGCTGGGCGAAGATTACGTCACCGTGGCGCGGGCGCGTGGCCTGCCCGATCTGCGCATCATCACCGCCTACGTGGGGCGCAACGCCAGCCTGCCGCTGGTCACGGCCCTGGCGATCTCCATTGGCTTTCTGCTGGGCGGCTCGACGGTGATCGAATATATCTTCGTCTATCAGGGCGTGGGCCTGCTGATGAGCCAGGCCATCACCAAGCGCGATTATCCGGTGATGCAGGGCATTCTACTGGTGACCACCCTTACCACCATTATTTCGACCGGGATCGCCGACCTGCTGTACGGTTGGCTCGACCCGCGCATTCGCACCGGCAGCGACCAGGAGCAGTAACCCCTATGGCGACACTCACCGGTAAATTGTCTGGCTTTGGGCTGGAAATCTGGAAGACGCTCAGGCTGATTGCGCGCAATAAGATCGGCTTTCTGGGTTTTATGCTGCTGCTGGCCCTGATTGGAATGTCATACCTGGGGCCGCTGGTGGTGCCAGTGGAGGCTTCGGCCAAAGTCAACCAAATCTATCGCCCGCCTTCCTGGGAACACCCCCTGGGCACCGATTTCCAGGGCCGCGAGAACTGGATCATGCTGGTTCACGGCGGGGCAGAGGTGATTACAGTAGCTTTCCTGGCAGGGCTGTTGACTACCCTGATCGCCGTCGTGGTGGGCGCGGTAAGCGCCTTCTTTGGCGGGCGGGTCGATTCGGTCATCATGACTGTCACTGATATGTGGCTGGCCCTGCCGCGCGGTATTTTGCTGATCGTGACGGCCTATTTTGTCTCGCTGAGCGATGTATGGGCTTTGGCCTTATTCCTGGCGGTCTTTGGCTGGCCCTCGCTGGCCCGCCAGGTGCGCTCGCAGTTCCTGTCGCTCAAGAAGCGCGAGTACGTCGAGGCCGCTCAACTGCTCGATCTTGGCACGCCGCACATCATCTTCCGCGAGATGCTGCCCAATATGATGAGCTACATCCTGATCGCCCTGATCGAAGCCATGATCGGCGCAATCTACTCGCAGACCTACCTGGTCTTTCTGGGGTTGGTGCCGTTTGGCAACAACTGGGGCGTGCTGTTCAGCCTGGCGTATGCGAAGAATGCCATCTACAACGCCAACGCCCGCGCCAGCCTGCTGGTTCCGATGGGTGGGATTGTGCTGCTCCAGCTTTCGCTTATTATGTTCTCTCGCTCGTTAGAAGAAATCTTCAACCCGCGCCTGCGCGCTGGAGTGTGATCCATGTCGTTTGAGCCGCCGCATTTGCCCGTCACACTTTCGATCCGCGACCTGTCGATTGAATACCAGGCCCGGCGGGGCGTGGTGCAGGCCGTGCGTCACATCGACCTGGATGTGCGGCGCAGCGAGGCCCTGGCCCTGATCGGCGAAAGTGGGTCGGGTAAGACCACCATCGGCCTGGGGATCGTGCGCCTGCTGCCCAGCACCGCCCGCATTGCCGGCGGCTCGATGAACTTCCAGCGCTTTGATCCGTTGTCTGGCGCGGCCAGCGGGGCTCCGTTCGACGTGCTGAAGCTGAGCGATCGCCAGATGCGCATGTTCCGCTGGCGCGATTGCGCTATGGTCTTCCAGGCCGCCCTGAACGCCTTCAACCCGGTGCTGAAAATCCGCAGCCAGTTTGCCGATACTGCCCGCGCCCACGGCTATCTGCAGGGCGAAGCCTTGCGCCAGCGGGCGGCTGAGATTTTCGACCTGGTGCGCCTGGACCCAGAGCGGGTGTGGAATTCCTATCCGCACGAGCTTTCAGGTGGTATGCGCCAGCGGGTGCTGATTGCCTTGGGGCTGCTGCTCGACCCGCCCATGCTGATCCTGGATGAGCCGACCACCGCCCTCGACATCCTGACTCAGCGCAATATTATGGATGTGCTGAAAGATCTGCGCGAGAAGCTGCGTTTCTCATTGGTGTTCATCTCGCACGATCTCTCGCTGGCCGCCGAACTGGCCGACCGGATCGCCACAGTATACGCCGGGCGGATTGTGGAGCTGGGCAGCGTGTACGACACCTTCCAGGCTCCCAAACATCCTTACACCATCGGGCTGATGAAAGCCGTCCCCACCCTGGCAACGCATAAGGATCATGTTGGTTCCATCCCTGGCTCGCCGCCCGATCTGATTGACCTGCCGCCGGGGTGCAAATTTCACCCGCGCTGTCCGCTGGCGTTGGAACGCTGCCGCCAGGAAGAGCCGCCGCTGCTGCCGGCTCCCGCGCCCGATCATCAGGCGGCCTGCTGGCGCTGGATGGACGCCCAGGCGCTCTTAATGCCAACCGCTCGCCAGGAGCCAGAATGACCGCCTCGTCTCTGATTGAGCTGCAACACCTCACCCGCCGTTTCCAGGTCAAGCGTCACGTCTGGATCACCGCGGTAAGCGACGTATCGCTGCGCATTGCCGCTGGAGAGATCGTCTGCCTGGTGGGCGAATCGGGCTGCGGCAAGACCACCACCGGCAAGATGATCGCCGGGCTGCTTAAGCCCAGCGAGGGACAGGTGCTGTTCGACGGGCAAGATATTACGCGCCTGTCCAAAAGCGAGTGGGAGCGCTACCGCCTGGGGGTGCAGATGGTGCATCAAGACCCTTATGCTTCGCTCAACCCCACCCATACCATCTACGACATCCTGGCTGCTCCACTTAAACGCCACCGCGCCGCCGGCGGCGAGCGCGCCACCCGCGCCGCAGCCGTAGAACTGCTGGAAAGCGTAGACCTGACCCCCGCCAGCGACCTGCTGGATAAATTCCCCCACCAGCTCAGCGGCGGTCAGCGCCAGCGGGTGTCGGTGGCGCGGGCGCTGACCGTCAACCCGCGCTTCATCATCGCCGACGAGGCGGTTTCGATGGTCGATGTATCGATCCGCATCAGCCTGTTGAACACTCTGCTCAAGTTGAAGGAAAAGAACGGCCTGGCGGTGCTGTTCATCACCCACGACCTGGCCCTGGCGAAGTATTTTGCCTGGGATGGGCGGGTGGGGGTGATGTACCTGGGCCGCCTGGTGGAAGTGGCGCCGGCCCGCCAGTTGGTGGCGGCTCCACAGCACCCATACACCAAAGTTTTGCTTTCGGCCATCCCTGAGGCCGATCCTGACCGCACCCGGCGCAAGGCTCGCCTGGAACTGCGCAGCATGGACGTGCCGAGCCTGCTGCGCCTGCCGCCGGGCTGCGCCTTTCACCCGCGCTGTCCGTTCTACCTGGGCGAAAAGTGCGAGCAAGTCGTCCCACCCCTGGCGGTCTTTACCGACGGCTCGGCGGTAGCCTGTCACATTACCCAGGCCGAGCGCGCCTTCGACCTGGCGACCAATCAGGAGGCGGCATGAGTCCCGAATATGGTCAGGCGTGGTTTCGGATCGGGGTGTTTTTGGTTCTCACCTCGCTGGCAATCTTGCCCTGGCTGCCGGCCGATTCGGCCGAGCGGATTGTAGCCTTCCTGGCCCTGGGGAGCGGGCTGGCGCTGCTGGCCGGCGTAGCGGTCATCATCAAGCTGTCTAACCGATGAACCGGTGGGGACGGGTTTGAAACCCGCCCCTGCTGAAAGATCAATCCTGAGGAGGTGATGGCCGTTCTCGAAACCTGTGCTATTTTTGTCGAACAATCCATTCAACCGATGACAAAAGAAGGAGAAAGAATGCGTACCTACAAGTTTGTGACGATTTTTGTGCTGTTGGCGCTGATCCTGGCCGCCTGCGCCCAGCCGGCCGCCCCGGCCCAGCCGGCTGCCACCGAAGCCCCAGCCCAGCCCGCCGCCACCGAAGCCCCGGTCAAGACCGAGGCTCCGGCCGAGCCGACCGCCGAGCCGACCGCCGCGCCCACCGAGCCGCCTACGGCCGCCCCCACCGAAGCCCCCGCCACGACCGAAGCTCCGGCCGCCCTGCCGGAAGGCGTAGCCAATATCCTGACCGTCAAGCTGCGCCAGGGCATCAAGTGGAGTGATGGAGCCGACCTGACCGCCAAGGACCTGGTGGGAACCTACAATATCCTCTGGCTCCAGAAGTCTCCTGTCTGGACCTACCTGAAGGACGTGGTCGCGGCCGACGATTACACCGTCGATTTCTGGATCAGCACCCCCTCGCCGCGCGCCCAACGCCTGATCTTGCGCTCGAACCAGCCGGTGGCCTACGCCCAGTATGGCAAGTGGATGGACGAAGCCGCTAAGCTGCGCGCCGACGGCAAGGCCGCCGACAGCGACGAAGGCAAGGCCCTGCTGGACGACCTGTACGCCTTCAAGCCGGAGACCGTGGTGGTCTACGGCCCGTTCAACCTCGACCCGGCTTCCATTACCGAGGCTCAGTTAGAGCTGGCCAAGAACCCCAGCGGCTACAACGCCGATAAGATCGACATCCAGAAAGTGCTGGTCTATTATGGCGAGACGGCCGTATCGGTGCCGCTGGTGCTGTCGAACGAGATCGACTACAGCACTCATGGCTATACCCCCTCCGATGTCGAGTCGTTCAAGGCCATCCCCAACCTGAGCGTCTTGAGCGGCCCAACCGGAACCGGCCCCGGCCTGTGGTTCAACCAGAAATATGCCCCACTGGCGAAGAAGGAAGTCCGCCAGGCGTTTGCTTACATCATCGACCGGGCCGAGAACGCCAAGGTCGCCATGGGCGATGCCGGTAAAGGCATCGAATACGAAGCCGGCTTCACCGATCTGCAGGTGCGCGGCTGGCTGACGGAAGACACGATTGCCAAGCTCAACCCCTATAAGAAGGACCTGGCTAAGGCCGAAGAACTGCTCAAGAGCGTTGGCTTCACCAAAGGCGCCGATGGCAAGTGGCTGGACGACGCTGGCAAGCTCTTCTCGGTCGAGCTTTCGGTTCCGGCCGACTACGCCGACTGGCTCGGCTCGGCTGAAAACGCCGCCCAGCAGTTGAAAGCCTTTGGCATCGACGCGACTGTGCGCGGTTATCCATCCTCCGAGCGCCCCACTGCCCAGAAGGAAGGTAAGTATCAGATCCTGGTCGATCTGAGCATCTACTACAACCCGCCGCACCCGCATACTTCCTTCAATTACTATCTTAATACGCCGCGCAACGACCCCAACTCGGCCGACCTGCCCGGCATGAGCTTCCCCTGGAAGCAGACCCTGGGCAGCGAAGAAGTCAATATCCCCGACCTGCTCACCGAAGCCTCGTCCGGGTTCGACATCGAAGCCCAGAAACCCGCCATCCAGAAGCTGGCTCTGATCGTCAACGACCAACTGCCGGTGCTGGCGATGTTCGAGCGCTACGCCACCGACGTAATCAACAAAGACACCCGCATCACCGGCTGGCGCGATTTCGAAGACCCGATCTATCAGAACAATCAGGCCGATCTGTATATCGCCATCCAACTGCTCGAAGGCGAACTGAAGGTCTCACCCACCGGCGACGGCACGTTCCACACCATCTACCCCTATCCGCAGCCGCCAAACTACGACCTGAACTTCTTTACCCAGAGCAGCCTGCCCAGCCTGATCGGCAACCCATCGTACAACCTGATGTTCCCGCCCCTGTTCTACTACATGTGGGCCGACGCCAGCTACGTACCGGCGGTAGCCGAAAGCTATACGCTGCGCTAAACAGTCCCTCTTCTCCTGGATGTCCCCTCCCCCGGCGCAGCCTGCCCGGGGGAGGGGCGAAGGGGGCTGAAGGACGACAGATCACAGATTACAAACCACAAACTACGGACGATGGACATGGATGCGATGCTGGCTGGTTTTACGTTGGAACACAAGATCGGGCAGTTGATGATGATTGGCTTCGACGGGACGCGCGTCGATGACGATCTGCGCCGCATGATTGCCGAATACCATGTGGGCGGGGTGATTCTGTTTGGGCGCAATGTCGAATCGCCGCAGCAGGTGGCTTGCCTTACCCGCGACCTGCAGATCATCGCGGTGCAGAGCGGGCATCCCGGTTTGCTGATCGCCATCGACCAGGAGGGCGGGCGGGTGGCCCGCCTGACCGAGAATACGGGATTTACCGAATTCCCCTCGGCCATGGCCCTGACTGCAACCGGCGACCCACACAACGCCTACCGCATGGCCGCCGCCATGGCGACCGAGATGCGCGCCGTGGGCGTCAACGTCGATTTTGCCCCCGACCTGGATGTGAACAACAACCCGGCCAACCCCATCATCGGCCCCCGCTCGTTTGGTTCCAACCCGGCCCAGGTGATCGAATATGGGCTGGCCTTTGGGCGCGGCCTGCAGGATCACGGCGTGTTGGCTTTTGGCAAGCACTTCCCCGGCCACGGCGACACCAGCGTCGATTCGCACGTCGATCTGCCCCTTGTGCCGCACGACCGCGCCCGCCTGGAAGCGGTGGAGCTGGCTCCCTTCCGGGCGGCGATTGCGGCTGGCTTTGCCGGCATGATGACCGCCCACGTCACTTTCCCAGCCATTGACCCGACCCCCGGACTGGCGGCCACCCTGTCGCGCCCGGCCCTGACCGGCCTGCTGCGCGGCGAACTGGGCTACGCCGGCCTGATCGTGACCGACTCGCTGGAAATGGGCGCCCTGTCTGCCAATGGCTGCCCGCCGCCGGTGGGCGCGCCGCTGGCCCTGGCCGCCGGGGCTGATCTATTATTATTCAACCGCGATCATGAGATGCACCGGGCCGTTATCGCCGCCCTGCTCCAGGCCGTGCGCCGGGGGATGATCCCGCTGGAGCAGGTAGAAGCCTCGCTGCGGCGGGTGTGGCAGGCCAAACAGCGCTTTGGGGTTCTGACCCCCAGCCTGGCAGACCCGGCCGCCGCGCTGGGAGCGGTCTTGACCGCCGCCCACCTGGCCCTATCCCGGCAGATCGCCCGCCAGTCGCTCACGTTGGCCCGCGATCCGCGCGGCCTGCTGCCCCTGGCTGAAGCGCCGCTCTTAATCGAGCCGCCTGCCTTGCGCGGGCTGATGACCTCCATTGCCCCCGGCGCGCTGGTGGTCGAGATCGATGCCCAGCCTGGCCCGGAGCAGATCGAGCGCCTGGCCCAGACCGCCGGGCCTGGCCCACGCCTGGCGGCCGTGTACGACCTGGATCACAACCCTCAGCAGGCCGCCCTGGTGGAAGCCCTGGTCCAGGCCGGGCAGCCGGTGATCGTCCTGGCCTGCCGCAATCCTTACGACCTGGCCCGTCTGCCTGCCGCAGCCACGGCCCTGGTCTCGTATGGCTTCAACCCGCCCGTGCGAGAGGCCCTGGCAGACCTGCTGGCCGGGAAGTGCGCCGCCGCCGGCGTTTTGCCGGCCGCGCTGATCGGCGCTTAGGGCTGAAGATTATGGAAGAAACCCGTTTGCTGCATCCCTATATTCCGGCCCACCAGGCCGAAGTCTTGCGCCTGTGGCAGGCCGCGGCTCACCCCAATTTTCCCCTGGCGGCCCGGCTGCTGGCCTATAATACCGCCGCCAGCCGGGGCGAAACGCTTGCCGGGCGGGTGGCTGTTTGGAATGGCGAGGTGTTAGGCGTGGTACTGGCCTGCGCCCTGGCTGCAGACCCGCCCTACGCCGCGTCCGGCGATTTAGGGTGGGTCAGCCTGCTGGCGGTGCATCCCTCCGCCCAGGGGCGGGGCGTTGGTTCGGCCCTGCTGGAGTGGGCCGAGAACTGGCTGCAGGGCTGCGGCGTGCGGCGCGTCCGCCTGGGCGGCAACCTGCGCCCCTTTGGGCCCGGCCTGCCGGTCGAAATGCAAGCCAGCCTGCCTTTCTTGGCCCGGCGCGGCTATCAAGCCCCCGCCAGCCAGCCCTACGAATATGATCTTGCCCGCGACCTGGAAGAATATCGCCCGCGCTATGACCCTCCGCCAGGGGCCGATCTGCGCCCTATGCAGGGGGGCCAGGGGCCAGCCCTGCTGGAATTTCTGGGCCGCGAATACCCGGGGCGCTGGACGTTCGAAGCTGAAGAATTCGTGCGCCTTGGCGGCCGGCCGGGCGATTATTTGCTGCTGTGGCTGGATGGGCGGGTGGAGGGTTTCTGCCGCCTGACCTTGCCTGATTCGGAGCGGCCCATCGAGCGCTTTTACCCGCAGCGACTGCCCGCCCCCTGGGGCCAGCTGGGTCCGTTGGGTCTGTCGAAAGCGGCCCGCGGCCGGGGCCTGGGCGGCTATCTGATCGACGCGGCTGCCTGCCATTTGCGCACCCTGGGCGTGGTCGGCTGCGTGATCGACTGGACCAGCCTGACCGCCTTATATGCCAAATTCGGCTTCCAAATCTACCATCAATACCATAGTCTGTTCAAAACGCTGCCATGCTGAATTTCTCCGCCGCCGATGACATTCTTTCCCAGGCGATTAGCCCGACCATCCCGGCCGCCCAATTGGTGATTCGCC
>CAYQDU010000091.1:0-16702 GCA_964416275.1 uncultured Anaerolinea sp.
CTATTTTGGGGGAAATGGGTGGCTACGCCACCCATTTCCCCCAAATAAAAATTTCCGCCTTCTGCGGAAGAGCCAAAAATCTTCCCCTTTAGGGGCAGAACCAGATAAGGAAGACATTTATGCAAGACCTGAGCGAACGACTGCACGCCGCGCAAGACCAAACCCAGCACCTACTGGTGCGACTTTGACTTCCCAACCAAAGAAGCCCAATATGTAGAATATCAGGCCCTCTCGGAAGCGCCCGACCTGTGGAGCGACCCGGAACGGGCCAAAGATGTAATGAAAAAGCTGGCCGGGCTGCGCGAGGAGGTCGAAGACTGGCGCAGCCTGGCTCAACGCATCAGCGACGCCCTGGAACTGTGCGCCCTGGACGATGAAAGCCTGCGCCCCGAGCTGGAACAGGAAGCAGCCAGCCTGGAGGCCGAGCTGGGCCGGCGTGAGTTCAAGGTGATGCTCTCTGGCAAATATGACCACGGCGACGCCCTGCTGACCATCAACGCCGGGGCCGGCGGCACCGATTCGCAAGACTGGGCCCAGATGCTCCAGCGGATGTACCTGCGCTGGTGCGAAAATCACAACTACAAGACCGAGATTCTCGACTCGACGGAAGGCGAAGAAGCCGGGATCAAGAGCGTCACCATCGCAGTTAGCGGGCCGTACGCCTACGGCTACCTGCACCCCGAGAAGGGCGTGCATCGCCTGGTGCGCCTATCGCCCTTCGACGCCGCCCACCGCCGCCACACCTCCTTCGCCCAGGTCGAAGTGCTGCCCCAGGTGGAAGATGACGATGAAGAGATCGAGATCAACCCTAACGATCTACGCATCGACACCTATCGCTCGGCCGGGGCCGGCGGGCAGAACGTGCAAAAGAACGATACCGCCATCCGCATCACCCACCTGCCCACCGGCATCGTCGTCACCTGCCAGAACGAACGCTCGCAGGTGCAAAACCGCGAAAACGCCATGCGGGTGCTCAAAGCCCGCCTGCTGGAAATCAAGCGCCAGGAGCAAGAACAGGCCCTGGCCGAGCTGCGCGGTGAATATACCAAAGCCGAGTGGGGCAGCCAGATCCGCTCGTATGTGCTGCACCCCTACCAGATGGTCAAAGACCACCGCACCGACTTCGAGGTGGGCAACGCCCAGGGTGTGCTGGACGGCGACCTGGATGGGCTGATCGAAGCCTATCTGCGGGCCACGATGGGCGGAGCTGGCGGCGCGCAGAGCGATTCGGCCGGCAATGGGCGCTAGGCGGCTGCTGCTGCTGGTCGGCCTGGCAGCGCTGCTCTCCGGCTGTGTAACCCTGAAAGACCCGGAAGCCTCGCAGGAATACACCGGCGATGTGGCGGCGCGCCTGGCTCCCGGCCAGGCCGTGGGGCAGACATTCATCTCGCGCCGGGCGCGCCTGAGCGAAATCCAGCTCTGGCTGCGCCAGGTGCAGATGCCCACCGCCGCCGACCCATTCCTCACGGTCGAGCTGTACCATACCCCCAATGACCCACAGCCGATAACCCGCCTGCGCCTGGCGGCCAGCGAAGTAGCTAGCCGCTTCCCGGTCACGATCCAGCTTCCCATTCAGCCCGACTCGCCAGGTCAGGCGTATTATCTGCGCCTGAGCGTAACCGAGGGCGCTTACGCCGTCTATGGCCGGGGGGAAGACGCCTATCCGCACGGCGAGCTGCGCCTGAACGGGGCCGCCCAACCCGCCGACGCCGGTTTTCGCCTGGGCTACGATTATGACCGGTGGGCGTTCTTGAGCGACCTGGGCGCCGCCCTGCGCTCGGCCTGGCTCGGCCTGCCGCTGCTGCTGGTCTTTTGGCTGCCCGGCCGCCTGCTTGCCCGCCTGGTCGAAGATCAACTGACCCTGGATTGGGGCCAGCGCACGGCTATCTCGGTTGGCCTGAGCCTGGCGGTCGCGCCGGTGACGTTGGTGTGGACCACCTGGCTCGGCCTGCGCTGGAGCCGGGTGGGCGTGATCTTGATCTATCTGCTGCTAGCCGGGGCGCTGTTGATCCACCGCCGCCTGGAGCGCCCCATGCGCCGCCCGCGCCTGGACCTCATCAGCCTGGGGCTGGCAGGTGTGTTTCTGTTCAGCCTGGGCCTGCGCCTGGTGATGACCCGCGACCTGGCCGGGCCGGCCTGGGTCGATTCGGCCCACCATGCTCTGCTCACCCGCCTGACGCTGGAACAGGGCGCTTATCCCGCCTCCTTCGCCCCCTACGCCCAGGCCGAGGCCATCGGCTATCACCTGGGCTTTTACAGCCTGAGCGCGGCCTTCACCGCCCTCTCTGGGCTGGCCCTGCCCCAGGCCCTGCTGCTGTTTGGGCAGGTTCTCAACGCCCTGAGCATCTTCATGATTTATCTGCTGACCGTCACCTTCACCCGCGACCGGTTGGCCGGGCTGGCGGCGGCTCTGTTGGTGGGGGTATTCTCGCCTATGCCAGCCTATTACGCCAGTTGGGGCCGCTATACCCAGTTGGCCGGGCTGATCGTCTTGCCAGCCGGAATGCGCCTGATCCAGGCCGCCATCCAGCCAGCCCGGCCCTCGCTCCGGCTGACCCTGGCGGCCGGGCTGGCCTGCGCCGGGTTGTTCCTGATCCATTACCGGGTAATCGTCTTTCTGGCCGCTCTGCTGATCGCCTACGGCCTGGCCGAGGTCATCCGCCAGGTCGATAAGCGCCCGGCGTGGCGCACGCTGCCCCGCATGTTGGGGCGCGGCGCTCTGGCGGCCGGGTGCGCCGTGCTGCTGACCCTGCCGCAGGCCTGGCGGGTGTTCACGGGGCTGCTGGCCCCCCGCCTGGCGGCCGGAATGCCCGACCCCCAGCCGCTCGCCAGCATTCCCTGGGGCTATCTGACCCCCGCCGAAGGTCGCACAGTGCTGATCCTGGGGCTGGTGGGGCTGGTCTGGTCGATCTTGCGCGCCCGCTGGGTGGGGCCGCTGATGGCCCTGTGGACCGGGCTGCTGTACCTGAGCGCCAACCAGGGCGCGCTGCGCCTACCCATCCTGGGCGGGGTCAACCTGACCTCGGTGGAGATCGTCCTGTTCGTTCCGCTCACCATCCTGGGCGGCTGGCTGCTGGCCGATGTGCTGCGCCTGATTGGCCGGCAACTGCCGCCGCCGGTGCGCCAGGTTTACTGGGGCCTTGTCCCGCTGGCCGCCCTGGGATGGTCTCTGGCGGCCGCCCCGCGCCTGCTGACCGTGCTGAATCCCACCACCTTTCTCATCCGCCAGGCCGACCTGCCCGCCATGACCTGGGTGAGCCAGAACGTGCCGGGCGAGGCCACCCTGCTGATCAACCCCTTTGCCTGGGGCTACGGCTATTACGCCGGGCAAGACGGCGGGTATTATCTCTCGGCCTATACCGGGCGCCAGACCCAGCCGCCCACCGTGCTGTACGCCCAGGGCCAGGCCGCCTACGTGGCCCTGGTGAACCAGGTCTGCCAGCAGACCCTCGACCACGGCAAAGATGCGGCTGGCCTGCACGACCTGATGGCCGCCCAGGGCATCGGCTACGTTTACCTGGGGGCGCGGGGCGGGACAATCTCGCCCCAAACCCTGCGCCAGAGCAGCCTGTTCGAACTGCTCTACGCCCAGGATGGCGTGTATATCTTCAAAGCTCATTAATATTTTTAACCCTCTGTTCCGGCGAGCGAAGCTCGCCAGGGGAAAGGGTAAGCGTGGATTTTGTCGCACTTCGGGCGACAAAATCCACGCAACATCTCTTTTTTGAGGGCGCTCAAAGAGCGCCATGCCTGCTCCACGGTTTAACAGGGTGCTACCGCGAGCAAAGCTCGCCAATCACAAGATGCGGAACTCTTTGAGAGTAGTTGGCTGCGCCGACCGCTCTCCAAAAAACAAGGAAATCATGATTCAAACTGTCCAAATGCGGCTGCGCGGCCTGTCGCGCGCCTACCCACGCCAATACTGGCTGCTCATGGCCGGGCAGCTCATCAACACCATCGGAATGGGCTTTGTCTGGCCGTTCCTGAACATCTACTTGAAGGAAAAGCTGGGCATCCCGCTGGCGGTAGCGACTCTGCTGCCCTTGCTCGAGCAGGCCGTATCGCTGTTCACTACCCTGGGAGCCGGTTCGGTGGCCGACCGCTTCGGGCGCAAAGGGCTGATGGTAATCAGCCTGGGCGCGGTGGCCGGTATCTTTGCCCTGATGGGCTTTGCCAATGCCTGGTGGATGTTTGCCGTGCTGATGGCGCTGCGCGGCTTCTTCCTGCCGCTTTACCGGGTGGGCGGCGATGCCATGGTGGCCGACCTGATCACCGACGAAGACCGCCGTCTGCCGGCCTATTCGCTGCTGCGCACGGTCAATAACATTGGGGTGGCGGTGGGGCCGGTGTTGGGCGGGGTGGTGGCGGCCTACAGCTACCGGGCCAGCTTCCTGACCGCAGCAGCCGCGATGCTGACCTTCGCCCTGCTGGTATGGGGGGCGATGCGCGAGACGCTGCCCAACGACAGACGGGCGGGTGAAAAAGCCTCCGCCGGGCGGCAGCCGGCCGCTCAAACCAGCGGGCCGTCTGGCTATGGGGTCGTCTTTCGCGATAGCCTGTTTGTGATGGCTGTGCTGGCCTTCAGCTTCAACGGCATGGGGGCCGGGCTGCCCTTCCAGCTGCTAGGCGTGTACGGTAAAGAAAACTTCCAGATCAGCGAGGCCCAGGTGGGCCTGGTGATGATGGTCAACGCCCTGATGGTGGTCTGCTTCCAGGTGGCGATGGCAAACTACACCCGCCGCTTCAACCGCATCCGGGTGCTGGCTGCGGGGGCCTTGTTCTACGCCGCCGGCATCAGCAGCATCGCTCTGGGCAGCCAGACCTGGCACTTTGGCCTGAGCATGGCGACCCTGACCATCGGCGAGCTGTTGATTGCGCCCACCTTCACCAGCTTCGCGGTCAACCTGGCCCCGCCAGAAATGCGCGGCCGCTACATGAGCCTGTATTGGGTGGGCTGGAGCGTGAGTCGCGGCTTTGGCCCGGCCCTGGCCGGGCGTATCTACGACCGTTACGCCCCTGTATACATCTGGATGATGGGCGGGGCGTGGAACCTGCTGGCTGCCGGGCTGTTCATCGCGCTGCTGCCAGCCTTCCAGCGCCGCATGCAGCTCCAAAAAAGCGCGCGGTCAAATTTTTCTTGACAGATTCCTGTACTCCACGTATAATCGGACAGCCTGTCCAATGGGGCCGCCCAATGGGCAGGCATTCTATTGGAAGTAAATTGCGGCGATGATCGCCCAGTATGAAGCTATTAGGAGTAAGACATGCCCCCTCATCCGAAACGCAAACATTCGTCGGGTCGCCGCGACCGCCGGCGCGCCCATGACGCCCTGACCCCCGTCAGCCTGGTTGCTTGCAGCAACTGCGGCGAGATGCGCCTGCCGCATACCGTCTGCCCAAGCTGCGGCCACTACAAAGGCCGCGAAGTCGTCAGCGTCGAAGAAAAGAAGAAATAATTTCAACGGTAATCGGGCTGCCTCAGAACCAGGTTTTGAGGCAGCCCGATTACTTTTAACCCCCGGACTGTAAATATGGCAAACATCGCTTTTCTCTTCCCCGGGCAGGGATCACAGGCCCTCGGCATGGGTCGCGACCTGGCCCTGGCCTACCCGGCAGCGCGGCAAATCTTCGAGCAGGCCGACGACATCCTGGGTTTCGGGCTGTCTCGCCTGGCGTGGGAAGGCCCCGAAGCCGATCTGAACGACACTCTTAACACCCAACCGGCCCTGCTGACCCACTCGGCGGCCGTGCTGGCCGTGCTGGCCCAGCACGCCCCCCACCTGCGCCCGACCTTCGTGGCCGGGCATTCGATGGGCGAGCTGAGCGCCCTGATCGCCTGCCAGGCTCTGCCCTTCGAGGCCGCCCTGCGCCTGGCGCGGCGGCGCGGCGAGCTGATGAAACAGGCCGGCGAGCGCAACCCCGGCGGCATGGCCGCCGTGTTGGGAGCCGACATCCCCGCCCTGGAGGGCATTTGCGCCGCAGCCAGCCAGCCGGGCGAGATCGTCCAGATCGCCAACGACAACTGCCCCGGGCAGGTGGTCATCTCGGGGGCCAGCCCGGCCCTGGTGCGGGCGATCCAACTGGCCGGGCAGGCCGGCATCCGCCGCATCCGCCCGCTGGTTGTGAGCATCGCCGCCCACTCGCCATTAATGGTCTCGGCCCAGGACGAATTCAGCCAGGCAGTCCAGGCCGCCCCCTTTGTCGATCCCGCCGTTCCGCTGGTGGGCAATGTCAGCGCCCTGCCGCTCACCACGGCGGCTGAAATCCGAGACGATCTGTGCGCTCAACTGACCTCCCGCGTGCGCTGGACCGAGTCGGTGCAGGAAATGGCTGCCCGCGGCGTGACCGCCATGCTCGAACTGGGCAGCGGCAGTGTGCTGGCCGGGCTGGTCAAGCGCATCGACGAGCAGGTGAAATGCCTGTCCATCGGTGGGCCGACCGACCTGGAAAAACTCAGCCAGATCCATTGACCCTCCGCCCGACTGCGGCGGATTTAAAGCGAATTGCCGCCCTTGCGGGCGGCAATTCGCTTTAAATCCGTTACTTTCAGCCCCCGTATTGCAACATATAATCAAGATGGGCACTGCTGCGCAGCCGATCTGCCCTTCTCACACGGAGGTTTATGACCGCTCGACCAACCACCCTGAACGATTTGTTTACCGCCAGCGACGAGCGCCTGGCCGCTCGCTCGCCTGGCGACCCGGCCGCCTTTGCCGAGCTGTATCACCGTCACTTTCCGCGGGTCTATCGGTATCACCTGGCGCGCACCGGCAACGTGCAAGACGCTCAAGATCTGACCACCCAGACCTTCCTGGCCGCCCTGGAGGGCATCGCCGGGTACCGCAGCACGGGCAGCTTTGGAGCCTGGCTGCTGGGCATCGCCCGCAACAAGACCGCCATGCACTATCGCAGCCTGCACCCACAGGCCGACCTGGAAGCCGCCGAGCAACTGCCCGACCCGGCCCCCCTGCCGGAGGCCGCCGCCGGGCAGCGCCTGGAGCTGGCCCAGGTCAGCCAGGCGCTGCGCCGCCTGACCGCTGAACAGAGCGCAGCCATCACCCTGTGCGTCTATGCCGACCTGAGCGCCGCCGAGGCCGGACAGGTGATGCAAAAAAGCGAGGCGGCAGTAAAAATGCTGCTGCTGCGCGGTTTGAAAGAACTGCGGGCCTACTTATCGGCTGCCAATGCCGGCGTAGTAGCCCTGCAGACGCTTCGTGCGCCGGAATCCCAGCGCTTTGCCAGCCAGCCACAGGAGGAGAAATGACTCCCCAAGATGATCCCCGCGCCGCAGAGGCGCTATATACTTTCTTGAAAGGCGAACAGCCGGCCGTTGGGCCAGAACTGCCCGCCGCTGAAGCCGCCCTGGCCGCGGCTCTGAAGGCCCACGCCGCCGGCCTGTACCCCGATCCGGTCTTCCAGGCCGCCCTGGAAAGCCGGCTGACCCACCCGCCGCGCCGTACCGTCTGGCTGAACCTGCCTGCCCTGGGCCGCCTGGCGGCCTGGGGCGGGCTGGCGGCAGCCCTGCTGCTGGGCCTGGTGTGGACTATGCGCAACGTCCTGCCCCGCCCTCAGCCCGGCGTCGCCACCCCGTTGGCAAGCCCGGCCGGGCTGGAAAGCACGGCCACCCCGCTGCCGCAAGCCAGCGCCACCCCGGCCGCCGTGGCCCCCACCCCCCAGGAAATGATCTACACCAGCAGCATGTTGGAGGGCGACCTGATCTTAAAATCGGCCTTCCCCAGCGGACCGGCCGATGCAGCCATCTACACCCTGCAGCCGCCAGAAAAGCTGACGGTCGAAAGCACGCGCCGGCTGGCCGAGCAACTGGGCATCCAGGGCGGCGTGTACCAGGTTCCCCGCATCCAGCCCGGCTGGATTTCCTACATGACCACCGACGGCAGCGCCTCTCTGCAAATGAACAACTCGCCCCTGGCGTTCGACTATATCCCCTTTACCAACCGCCAACCCCGCCGCAGCGACGCCACCTACCCCCCGGCAGCCGAGCGCCTGGCAAAAGCCGAAGCCTTCCTCAAAGAGCATGGCTTACTCAACTTTGCCTACAAAGCGGAAGCCCCGGATGAGCCGGGCGACGTGGTCCGCTTCTATGCCACGCTGGACCACGACCTGCCCATCCAGCGCGAGGCCAACAGCGGGGCCAGCCTGGTGGTATATTTCAACCCCCAGGGGCAGATCACCAATGTTAATGCCAACCGCTCTACCTATCAAGAAGTGGGCCGCGTGCCGATTATCAGCGCCGAACAGGCCTGGGCCAAGTTCATCGACCCGAACGCCGCCCAGGGCATCACCACCGGCAGCGGCTATTCCCGGCCAGCTACCGACTGGCACACCTGGGAACATTCCTATCCCACCGGCCAGCGGGTAGAACTGTTCACCTACGTGAGCGTATTCCCTTCGGCCGAACCCGGCGGCGCCCCCTGGATCACGGTGGGCGGCGTCCAGGCTACCGGCAACCTGGATGGGCTGGCCGCGGCCGCCCCCGAGATGACCCTCATGCAGATCTGGGGCCAGTACGAAACCGGCCCGAAGGGTCAAATGACCTTCAACGTAGAAGGCTGGCAGAAATCGGCCATCCCGGATCGGCTCTATGTCGGCCAGATCGAGCGCCAGGGCGATAAGGGTTACCTGCAAACCGCAGACCGCAAGCTGTTGATCCCCGATCTGCCGGCCGACGTAGGACCAGGCGCAGAAACGACCATCCAGGGGGTATTGATTGAAGAACCGGAACCGATGCTGGTCTGGTCCACCATCAGCCAGGGGGCCGGCGGCGGCGGAGGCGGCGGAGGCGGCGGAACCATGATGGCCGAGATCAGCCTGAACGGCCCGGCGGCCACCGCTACGCCAGGGGCGACGCCCACGCCAATTCCCACCGCCCTGCCCCTGGCCCAGCCCGGCCAGCGCCTGGAGGGCGTGGAGGCCGAGGTGTGGGGGGTCATTTACCAGTATAGCGATGAAGTGCGCCAGATCAAACTGACCCTCAACCTGCCCGACTCGGACCAATGGCCTGGCGGCCTGACCGTGAACCTGGAAAGCCCCGACCTGGAAAAGGTCGCCGCTTACTACCGCCAGCCAGTACGGGTGTGGGGGGTGATCCGGGCCAGCGAAACGAGCCCGAACGATCCCATGCCCTTGCTGGCTCTGGAGCGCATCGAGCCAATCTACCCCAACCTGGAGATGAAGGTTTGGTTCGGTAAAGTTCAAAAGGCCACCCTGGATGGCAAAGAAGCGCTGCTCTTCACCGACAACGAAGATGGGCAGACCTACGTGCTGAAAGACACCATCGACGACCCCGAACTTTATCCCTGGGTGAATGAAACGGTGGTGGTCGAAGGCATGGTCGTGCCGGGCGAAACCTATGCCGGCCTGCCGCTGCTGCACGACTTTGTGGTCGCCCCCGGCCAGGCCATCGACGCAGCCCGCTACGAGCCGCACAGCCTGACCCTGCCGGTGATCCAGGAAGGGCGCGCATCCACCGAAGCGCAGCTGGGCTATATCGAGCAGATCGAGCTGATCTACTACACCGAGAACTATGACGGGGCCACGGTCGAAGAGGGCGCGCCGCCGGCGTATGTACAGCCCATGTGGCGCTTCAGTGGGCGCTACAACAGCGGCGGAACGTTTGAAATCCTGGTGCAGGCCACCGACCCGGCCTATCTGAAATAACGGCTCTCCCGGCTTCGCCGGGAAAGAAGTACTATTGTGGAGAAAATGGGTGGCTACGCCACCCATTTTCTCCACAATAGAAAAATCTCTGCCTTCGGCGGAAGAAGGGCCACTCACTATAGAGAAATTCCCGCCTTTGTCCAAAGAGCCGAAATAGGTTTCAGGGGGAACCAAACCTCTTTTGGCGGCGTCCAAAGCAGGGAACCTGCCAAACAATTCTGGCTCTTCCGCCAAGCCGGAAGAACCACAATTCCTAAAGGGGCCAGATCATGTCTTGCTGGAAGATGCTTTGTCTGCTGATCCTGCTGCCAGGCCTGGTAAGCTGCCAACCAGCCCCAGCGGCGCCAGCCGCCGAACCCACCCGACTCCCGGCCTCGCCCACGGCTATACCGCCCAGCGCCGCGCCCACCATGCTGCCCGCGCCCATCCAGGCCGCCCCACCCTCTCCACTGCCCAAGACCACCGCCTACCCGGTCGAAACGGCCGCCTGCACCCTGGGCCCGTTTACCCCAATCGCCTTCCTGCCCGATAACTACCGCATCATGGGGCGGGTGAACAAAGGCATCTCCATCCTCGACCTGCACACCGGGCTGGAAGAACTGTTCTTGCAGGCGGGGCAAGAAGTGACCCGCGCGGCCCTCTCGCCGGATGGCGGCTATCTGGCCCTGGGCCTGGCCGACGCCTCCATCCAGTTCTACCAGGTGACCGGCAAACGCCTGCTCTACACCTTTACGGCCCATACCGGGGCGGTTAACAGCCTCAAATTCTCGCCGCGCGGCGACCGGCTGATCTCGGCCAGCGAAGACGGCTGGGTGCGCATGTGGGACCTGGGCGGCAAAGAGGTGTTTGCTTTCCAGCCGCCGCTGGAGAACGGCGCAGCCAGCGCCCAGATCAGCGCGGCTCTCTCGCCCGACGGGACTCGTCTGGCAACCAAAGCTGGCGGGCAAGCCATCAAGGTTTGGGATGTGCAAAGCCTGGCCCCCATGCTGGCAATCCAGACCTCTATCGGAGCGTTCAACGGGGCCGACATTGCGTTCTCGCCCGATGGGCAATCCATCGCCTGGGGGCTGGGCGGGGGACCGGTATCGCTCAACCGGGTGATCGATGGTGCGCCGATCTGGAGCGGCGGGGTGTACGCCCTGGCGTTTTCGCCGGATGGCAGCCTGCTGGCCTATTCCGACGCCGACGACGAAGGCCATCACCGCGTGGCGCTGCGCTCGCTGGCCGAGAATAAGACCCTGGGGGTGCTGAGCGAACAGGCCGGACCGGTCTGGCGGATCATCTTTTCGCCCGATGGCAGCCTGCTGGCCGCCGCCGCCGACCAGGAAACAACCTTCTGGCAGTTAGGCGGCAGCCTGGCCGAGGCTGCCAGCGCAACCGACAGCCGCACGGGACTCAGCCTGGTGGGGCGGGTGAGGCTCACCCGCCGCAGCATTTGCCCCTGACCCGCATCTCACCCTCTCTGCCACACGGGAAGCGCGAAAACGGCGGCTCGTTCGCCCCTAAATCATGGCAGAAGAGGCACCCGGTTTTTCTGGTACAATCATCCCCATGCGCCTGGCTGTACTTTCAGATATCCACGGTAACCTGCCCGCCCTGCAAGCCGTTCTCGAAGACCTGAGCGGGCAATCCATCGACGGATACATCCTGGCGGGAGACTATTACGCCGGGCCGCATGGCCCGCAGACTCGCCAGCTCTTGCAAGACCTGCCCGGCTGGCGCATCCAGGGCAACGGCGAAGTAAACCTGCTGCGCTACGCGACCAACGATCTGCCAGCCGCCTGGTATACTCACCAGCAGTTCGCCGTACATCGCTGGGCCAACGACCGCCTGACCCCCGAAGACTGGGACTTCATCCACAGCCTGCCCGAACAACACATCATCCATATTCCTGGGACACCGCCCATTCGGGTGACTCACGGCTGGCGCTGCAGCCCCTACGAGGGCATCTTCCCCGCGCCGGAACAGGTGCGCCCGGCAGATGATCCGCGCTGCGCCTACCCTCAGCCCGAATGGCGCGGCTTTCGCCCCGCCAATGGGCGGTTGGAACGCATGTTCGCCGAAACCGACGAGGCGGTATTCATCTGCGGGCATACCCACATGCCCTGGGTGGTCGAATACAACGGGCGGCTGGCGCTCAACCCCGGCGCAGTGTGCGGCCCGCTCAACGGCTGCGTGGGGGCGCAGTACGCCCTGCTCACCTGGGAAGATGGGCGCTGGCAGGCCGCGCTGCGAGCGGTAGCGTACGATGTGGCCGCCGAGCGGCGCGCCTTCATCGACAGCGGCCTGTACGAAACCGGCGGCGCGCTGGCCTGGGCTTTCCTATCCAGCATCGAAACCGGCTACGATCTATCGCGAGACTTCCTGGCCCTGGCCCACCAGATGGCGGGCGAGGCGGACAAAAGCCGCCCGCGCGGCTATCAGCGCGGCGACATCCTGTCCGATGAAGCCTGGCTGGCCGCCGCCCGCGCCTTCCCCTGGCCTGCCGAGGGTTTTAGGGTATAATTTTTGCGCTTTGGATTGCCAGAGCCGGCGGAGGAGATAAAATGAACTTTTCGGGCAAAGTGGCGGTTATCACCGGGGGGCGGCGCGGCATCGGGCGAGCGATTGCCGAACTGTTTGCCTCGCACGGGGCAGATGTGGTCATTGCCGACCGCTCGCAAGAAGAATCCCGGCAGACCGCCGAGGAGATTGCCGCCCAATGCGGCTGTCGCTTTATGGCCTTTGGGGTAGATGTTTCCAACCTGCAAAGCGCTCAGGCGATGATCGAACGCACCGTGGCTGAACTGGGCCGGGTGGACATCCTGGTGAATAACGCCGGGGTCACCCGCGATACCCTGATTATGCGCATGGAAGAAGCCGATTGGGATACGGTGATCGACATCAACCTGAAAGGGGCCTGGAACTGCTGCAAAGCCGTGGCGCGCCCGATGATGAAGCAGCGCTACGGGCGCATCGTAAACATCGCCTCGGTGTCTGGGCTGGCCGGGCAGGCCGGGCAGACCAATTATTCAGCCTCCAAAGCCGGCCTGATCGGGCTGACTAAGGCCCTGGCGCGGGAAGTAGCCTCACGCAACATCACCGTCAATGCGGTAGCGCCCGGCTTTATCCCCACCGCTCTGACCAACGACCTGCCCACAGACCTGAAAGACTCGATGATGAAGCTCATTCCCCTGGGGCGCTGGGGCAAACCCGAAGAAGTGGCCGCCGCAGTGGGCTTCCTGGCCTCCGACGAAGCCGCCTATATCACCGGCCAGGTGTTGAGCGTAGACGGCGGCATGATGATGATGTAAGCAGGGAAAAGCGTATGGAACCCACTCCCAGCGGCGATTACGAGCACAGCCGGGGCAAAACGACCATTGCCCCCGAAGTGCTGCTCACGATCGTCCAATTAACCACCTTGAATGTGCCGGGCGTTAGCGGCATGAGCAACATCCCCGGCGGAGTCAACCGGCTGTTCGACCGCGGCGCCGGAGAAGGCGTGCAGATCGACATTCAGGATGGCGTGGTAAACGCCGACCTGTATCTGATCCTTCAGCATGATGTTAACCTGCGCGATGTGGGTCGGCGAGTACAGCGCGACGTAGCGCGGGCTATCTCGGAAATGGTGGGCATGCAGGTCGGGCGGATTAATATCCACGTTGAGGACATCGACTATTCCGACTCGGCTCCCGAAGAAGCCTCCAACCTGCTGGAAGAAGACTAGCCGGAATGAGATACCTATGAAATCGCGCACCAAAGCCCGCAGCGTTGCCCTGCAGGCATTGTACGAAATTGACCTGTCCAATCACCTGCCGGGGGTCGTGATTGAAGAGCGGCTGAACGAATCGGATCTGGATGAAGAACTGTCGCAGTTTGCCCGGCAGATTGTGGTGGGGGTGACGCCGCTGTTCGCCACGCTCGACCAGTTCATCGCTGAACATGCCCCCGAATGGCCGCTTGACCAGGTGGCGACGGTAGATCGCAACATCCTGCGTATGGCCCTGTGGGAATTTGCCATCTACGGCAAAACGCCGGTCAAGGTGGTTATTAATGAAGCTGTAGAGCTATCCAAGCTCTACGGCTCCGACAGCACACCGCGCTTTGTAAACGGGGTATTGGGCAGCCTGGCTGCCCGCCAGAACGAGGTCCAGGCAGCCCTGCACAAAGCAGTGAGCAAGTTATCCTCGCCGCCAGGCGCAAATTAGCTGCCATCAGGCGAAACTCGCCGCCACACTCGCCGCGAAACTCGCGCCCCTTACAGGTTTGCTATGGAATTTCTTGGCGTTGGGCCAATGGAACTGCTGCTGATCCTGGTCATCGCCCTGATCGTGTTAGGGCCGAACGACATGGCGAAGACCGGGCGTATGCTGGGCCGCTTTCTGCGCCAGATCGTCACCTCGCCGCTGTGGAAGACCATCCAGGACACATCGCACAACCTGCGCAATATCCCCACCCAATTGATGCGCGATGCTGGGATGGAGGAAGAAATCGAAGAAGTGCGGCAGATCGGGCGCGACCTGGAGAAAGAGGCCAAAATGCTCGAATCGCTGCGCCAGCCGTTCAGAGCGGCGGCGAACGATTTACAGCAGGAAGTCAAAACCACCGTTTCGGGCCTTTCGGCCTGGACGACGCCGCCCGCCCCCGGCCCGGCCCCTCGCTCTGGCAGCGCTGCCCAACCCGACCTCTCGGCCTGGACCACCCCGCCCGAGGAACCGCCGGTTCCCCCTGACCAGCCTCCGGCCGCCAACGCCTCATGAATGACACCCACTCCACCGGCTGCCTGCTGGCAGTTCCCTTGCGTCTGCTGGCCCGGCTGGGGCGCAGCCTGCGCAACACCGCGGCTGCAACCCGCGCCTTCTTCATCGAAGAAGTGGAAGACGCTCCCCTGGCCGACGCGTTGGAAAAAGCCGTTGCCCATCCGGATGAAATCCTGCGCGAGCTAAACGCCCTACGCAAGCACCTAGTGCGCAGCGCGCTGGTGCTGGCCCTGACTACGGCCCTGTCTTTCACCTTCTTCGAACAAATCCTGGCCTGGTTGGCCCGGCCCCTGCCAGGCGGCATGGCGGCTCTACAGGCCATCGAGGTGACCGAGCCTATCAGCACAGTGATGCGCGTTTCGCTGTTTACCGGCTTTGCCCTGGCCTTTCCCTACATTGCCCTGGAGCTGTGGCTGTTCGTCGGGCCGGGCCTCAGCCGGGCTTCACGCTTGTGGGGCTTGCTGGCGATTCCGGTGGCGACCGTGTTCTTCATCGGCGGCCTGGCTTTCGCTTATTACGTCATGATGCCCACCGCCCTGCCCTTTCTGCTTACCTTCATGGGCATCAACACCATTCCGCGCCCATCCAACTATGTCACCTTTGTCACCGGGCTGATGTTTTGGATCGGGGTGGCGTTTGAGTTTCCATTAATAATCTTCCTGTTGGCCCGCCTGGGGCTGGTCAACGCTCGTATGCTGGCGGTGCAGTGGCGGGTGGCGGTGGTGGCGATAGCGGTCATTGCCGCTATCATCACCCCTACGGTTGACCCGGTCAATATGAGCCTGGTAATGCTGCCCATGCTGGGGCTGTATCTGCTCAGCATCTTGCTGGCCCTGTTCGCCCGGCCCAACCCAACCCGGCGCAGGCCCCCATCTTCTGGTTCGGCTCCCTAACGGCTATGGACATCTTACAATCTGCGATCCACCCCAACGAGGCGCAGTTCCAGGCGAATGCCGCCCATCACCGGGCCTTAGCCGAAGAACTGCGCCGCCGTGTTTCTCAGGTGCGCCAGGGCGGGCAAGACAAGTACCAGGCGCGCCAGAAACAGCAAGGCAAGCTGACCGCCCGCGAGCGCATCGACCGCCTGCTCGACCCCGGCTCGCCCTTTCTGGAGCTGTCTACCCTGGCGGCGGTAGGGCTGTACAAAGACACAGCCCCTGGCGCGGGAATCGTCACCGGCATCGGGCGGGTCAATGACCGGGAGGTGATGATTGTCGCCAACGATGCTGCCGTCAAGGGCGGCTCGTACTTCCCCATGACCGTCAAGAAACATCTGCGCGCCCAGGAAATCGCCGAACAGAATTACCTGCCCTGCATCTACCTGGTCGATTCGGGCGGCGCTTTCCTGCCCATGCAGGACGAGGTCTTCCCCGACGCGCAGCATTTCGGGCGCATCTTCTATAACCAGGCCCAGATGAGCGCCAAAGGCATCCCCCAGATTGCGGTGGTGTTGGGTTCCTGCACCGCCGGGGGGGCTTACGTTCCGGCCATGAGCGACGAAGCGATCATCGTCAGAGGCACGGGAACAATCTTCCTGGGCGGGCCCCCGCTGGTTAAGGCCGCCACCGGCGAAGACGTAAGCGCCGAAGAGCTGGGCGGAGCCGACGTGCATACCCGCCTGTCGGGCGTGGCCGATCACTACGCCGAGGACGACGAACACGCCCTGGAACTGTGCCGGGGCGTTGTCGCCAGCCTGCCCCGCCGCCGCGCCGAGCGGATTATGCTCGACCAGATCGACCTGGCCCCGCCGGAGGAGCCGCTCTACCCGGCCGAGGAGATTTACGGCATCCTACCGCAGACTTTCCGCGAGACCTACGACGTGCGCGAGATCATCGCCCGCCTGGTGGACGGCAGCGCCTTCCGCGAGTTCAAAGCTCGCTATGGCAGCACTTTAGTGACCGGCTTTGCCCGCATCCACGGCTATCCGGTCGGCATCCTGGGCAACAACGGGGTGCTGTTCTCGGAGAGCGCCCTGAAAGGCGCCCACTTCATCGAATTATGCCAGCAACGCGGCCTGCCGCTGCTGTTCCTGCAGAACATCACCGGGTTCATGGTGGGCAAGGAATACGAACAGCGCGGCATCGCCAAAGACGGGGCCAAGCTGGTGCATGCCGTCGCCACCGCCAGCGTTCCAAAACTGACGGTGGTGATCGGCGGCTCATTCGGGGCCGGCAACTACGGCATGGCCGGGCGAGCCTATAACCCGCGCTTCCTGTGGATGTGGCCCAATGCCCGCATCAGCGTGATGGGCGGCGAACAGGCTGCCAACGTGCTGCTGACCATCA
>CAYQDU010000092.1:0-16701 GCA_964416275.1 uncultured Anaerolinea sp.
GGCCGTAGCCGACATCGCCCGGGATGTGACGATGGTGACCGACCTGCAATCTCTGCTCGAACAGGCGGTGCAGTTGATCCGCCAGCGGTTCGACTTCTACCACGCGGGCGTGTTCCTGATCGACGACAGCGGCGAGTATGCCGTCATCCGGGCCGCCACCGGCGAGGCCGGGCGGCGGCTGCTCGAAGCCAACCACCGCTTGCGCGTCGGCCAGGTGGGGATCGTCGGCTCGGCCACCGGGTCGGGCCAGGTTCACGTATCTCAAGATGTGACCCTGGACTCGTCCTACTACAAAAACCCCTACCTGCCCGAAACGCGCTCCGAGATGGCCCTGCCGCTGCGCCTGGGCGGGCAGGTCATCGGGGCCTTAGATGTCCAAAGCACCCGGCCCAACGCCTTCGACGAGGGCGACATCACCACCTTGCAGCTCCTGGCCGATCAGCTGGCGGTGGCGCTGAACAACGCCCGCCTGATCCAGGAGCTGAGCCGCTCGATGCAAGAGCTGGAGCAGGCGTATGGGGCCATCACCCAGCAAACCTGGAGCAGTTACGCCCGCCAGAAAGCCCAAACCCTGGGGTACCGCTACGTGCGCGGCGGCGAAACGGCCCAAAGCCGCCCGCAGGAAACCGAAACACCCCAAAACTTGCCGGCGCTGGCGGCCAGCGAATTGGCCCCCGCCGAAACCGGCTTTTCGCCCGATCCGGTGGGGAATGACGGCGCCCGGCTCGATGTGCCGATCCGGCTGCGCGGCCAGGAGATCGGAGCGATCCAACTGCGCTTCGAAGGGCATGAAGCGCCGGCGGAAATGACCGAGCTGGTTGAAGAAGTGGGCAGCCGCCTGGGGCTGGTGCTGGAAAGCGCCCGCCTGCTGCACGAAGCGCAGCGCCTGGCCGCCCGCGAGCAGCAGATCAACCGCATCGCCAGCGAGGTGCGTAGCTCCGTCGATCTGGACTCGATCCTGCAAAACACCGTGCGCGAACTGGGTAAAGCCCTGGGGGCCCGGCGCACGGTGATCCAACTGGGCGAATTCCAGGCGGCGAACGTCGTCCCGGCAGACGAAGCCTCTACCAGCGGGCGCGCAACGCGCCGCAATCCTTCTCCTGGCTCCGAAGAGCAGGGAGGTCTGGCGCATGGATGAGATAATTAATTCCTCCCCAACCGGCGGGCGGCCCGGCCCGCAGCCGGCCGGCGGCCGCCGTTCGATGGGCATTCGCGCCCAGGTGCTAACCCTGGCCTTCGGTTTCATGGTGATCGCGGTGGCGATCCTGCTGGCGGCCGTTATTACTTCGGCCCAGGCCGTCACCCGCGCCGCCCAGGAGACCAGCAGCGAGGGCCTGCGCCAGGAGGTAGCCCAATACCTGGCGCAAATCAACCGGGGCCTGGCCGAGCAAAATGCCCTGCTGCTAGACCGGGCGGTGAGCGACGTTCTCAGGGCTGCCGACATCACCCAAGCCGCCTTCAGCAACCAGACGCCGCGGGCGGAGGCCATCTACACCCTGCATCGCGGGCCGCAGGGGCAGTATCTCAACACGCCGGGCGAGCTGGCGAGCATTTTCATCCCCAACACGGTCATCAGCAGCACGCTCAAGAATTCGGCCCGCTCTCTGGCTGTCAACGAAGACGTGGAATACGGCGCTAACGTAGACCTGCTGTTCAAAATCATCAAAGATAACAACCCCAATATCAGCGCGGTCTACCTGGGGACCAAAAACGGCGTTCTGCGCTACTATCCGAACATCCGCCTGGGCGAAATCGTGCCGGCCGACTTCGACGCCACCCAGCGCCCCTGGTATCTGACGGCGATGCAAGAAAACGCCAGCCTGGCGCAGCCGACCGCGGTCTGGTCGCCAGTGTATACCGACGCCGCCGGGCTGGGCATCGTCACCACGGTTTCGATCCCGGTCTACAAAACCGGCGCGGCCTCCAAATCTCTGATTGGGGTGGTTGGGCTGGACATCACCCTGGCCGAGATCAGAAACAACATCGAATCCAATACGTTCACACCGGGCAGCTACTCCTTCTTGCTCGACGAGCAGGGCCAGGCCGTTGCGCTGCCCTATCAGGGCTGGCTCGACCTGTTGGGCCGCGCCCCGCGCGCCAATGAAGCCCTGCCCAACCTGTCCGAGCAGGTCGCCTCGCCCGATGTGCGCCTGGTGCTGGAAAACATGCACGTCAACGGCAGCGGGTTCAAAGAAATCCGGCTGAACGACAAAGCGTACTTTATCGCCTATTCGCCCTTCCGCATCAAACAACAGACCGGCGGCAATACCGGCTGGAGCCTGGCGACCATCGTACCGGCCGACCAGGTGATGGACAAAGCAGCCGCCCTGCAAACCGAGCTAAACGCCACGACTCGCCGGGTCATCTTCACCCGCATCCTGCCGCTGGCGATCATCGTGGCGATTATCCTGCTGGGGCTGGCCTGGGCCGGCACCAACCAGATGGTGCGGCCAATTCTCAAACTGGCCCAGGTCAGCCAGAAACTGGGCGAAGGCCAGTGGGAGGAGCCAATTCCACAACTGCGCCAGATCGAAAAAAACAACAGCGACGAAATCGGCCTGCTGGCCCATACCCTGGCGGAGATGGCCGGGCAACTGCGCCAGAGCTTCAGCCGATTGGAAGCGCGGGTGGCCGAGCGCACCCAGGAACTGGAACGCCGCTCGCTGCAACTGCAAACCGCCGCCGAAATCTCACGGCAGATCACCCTGGCCCACAACCTGGATGAGATGCTGATCAGCACGGTCAACCTGATCAACCAGCGCTTCGGCTATTACAACGTGGGGATCTTCCTGGTGGATGAAACCAGCGAATACGCCCATCTGCGAGCCGCCAGCGGCGACCTGGGCCAGAAGCTGGTCGACCAGGATTTGCGCCTGCGCGTCGGGCAGCAGGGCATCGTGGGCTACGTCACGCGCTATGGGCAGGCCCGCCTGGCAAGCGACGTGCGCACCGACCGGGTCTACCAATCGAACCCGCTGCTGCCAGACACCCGCTCGGAAGTGGCCCTGCCGATGCGCTCTGGCCCCAAGATCGTGGGCGCGTTGGATGTGCAGAGCGCCCGCCCGCTGGCTTTTAGCGAAGACGACGCGCAGGTACTGCAATCTCTGGCCGATCAGCTGGCAATCGCCATCGAAAACGTGCAGCTGGTCTCCCGCTTACAGACCACGCTGCAAGAGACCAGCCTGCTCTACCAACAGCAGGCCCGCCAGGATTGGGAGCGCCTGAGCCGGCAATCGGGCCTGGCCGGGTATGAATACGATCTGCTGGAGGTGCGGCGGTTGAACAACCCAGGCGCGAGCGCAGACGCCCGGCCGAAGGGTTTGCTCCAGGTTCCCGTGCGCCTGCGCGAGCAGGTAATCGGGTACATCGGGCTGGAGGGCAGTTCGCCCGATCACCAGTGGACCCCGGATGAGATCGCCATCGTCGAGGCGACGGCCAACCAGGCGGCTCAATCGGTGGAAAATGCGCGCTTGCTGGCCGAGACCCAGCGCCAGGCGGCGCGCGAAAAGCTGGCCGCCGAAGTGACCGGCCGGATGCGCGCCTCGCTCGACATGGAAAACGTGCTGCAAATTGCGCTCCAAGAGCTGGCCCAGCGGATGAACATCGCCCAGGTTGAAGTGCACCTGAACGCCGAAACATCGCTGGAAGCCAGCCCGGATTCCGCCGCGGTTGCGGCCTTACCCCCCAGGAGGAACGGCGATGAAGCTGCCTAAGCGCTTATCCCGGCCGCGCCCGGCCGAACCGCGGGCCAGGCTATCTGGCCTGCGCTGGAACGCCGCCTGGGAGGCCCAACCGTATTCCGACCCGGAAGACCAGCGCCAGGCTGACCTGATGAACGTCCTGCTGCGCATCGGCATGGCGGCGGTGGCGGTCGTCTATCTGTCGATGTTCGACGCCAACGACGCGCTGATGGTCTTTAGCGCGGCCAGCGCCCTGCTGCTCATCAACCTGTTCAGCCTGTACCTGCTGCGCACCGCCCGGCTGCACGCCGCGATCCTGTTCCTGATCGGCGGAATAACGGTGGTGCTGGGGGTGACGGCCTGGTTCAGCGATGGGGTGATTAACGTTCCTTACCTGGGCCTGATCCTGACGGTGCTGATCGCCGGGCTGTTTTTTGGCGGCCGGGGCGCGGCGACGATGGCCGGCCTGGCTTCGCTGATTGGCCTGGGGCTGGTGGTGGCCGACCAAAGCGGTTGGCTGCCCAAACCGCTGATCCCGGTTACCGTGCCGGGGATTTGGGTCAGCCAGAGCGCCATCTTTTTTGCCGCCGCCGGGCTGAGCTATCTGATCCACAAAAGCTCGCAGGCCGCCCTGCAGCAGGGCCAGCGCAGCGAGGCCGCCCAGGCGCAGGCGCTGCACGAGCTGGAGCAGATGCGGGCCACGCTGCAAGACCGGGTGGCCGAGCGCACCCACGACCTGGAACAGCGCGTCCATTATCTGCAATCCATCCTGGATATTATCCAATCCACCGGCGCGCTGCTGGATCGCGGCCAGGTGATGCGCACGGCCGTGCAGTTCATCAAAGAACAATTCCATCTCTATTACGTGGGGTTGTTCCTGGTAGACCCAACCGGCGATTGGGCCGTCTTGCAGGCCGGCGAGGGACCCGGCCAGGCGGTGCAGGCCATGCTGGAGCGCGGCCATCGCCTGCGGATCGGCTCTGGCATGATCGGCTGGAGCATCGCCAACGCCCAGCCGCGCCTGGCCGGTGAAGCCGGGCAAGATATTGTGCGCCAGGCCACCTCCGAACTGCCCGAAACTCGCTCGGAGGCGGCCATCCCCCTGCGCTCGCGGGGCCGGGTGATCGGGGCCATCAGCCTGCAAAGCCAACGCGCCGACGCCTTCGGAGAAATGGACATCGCCGCTTTCCAGGCCCTGGCCGACCAGGTCGCCACCACCCTGGATAACGCCCGCCTGTACGCCGAAAGCGCCCAGGCCCTGGAAGAGATGCGCCGGGCCTACGGCCAGGCCAGCCGCCAGGCCTGGCAGAACTTCCTGCGCAGCCGCCAGCAGATTGACCTGACCTACCGCTACGGGCGGCTGACCCCCCAGGCCGAGGCCGAGCCGCTGGCCGGCGAATCACCCGCCGCGCGCCGGCTGGCCGCCCGCCAGCAGGCCCTATCCAGCGGGCAGCCGGTGCAACTGGCAGACGAAAAAACCGCTCTGCTCTTCCTGCCCATCCCGGTGCGGGAAGTCTACATCGGCGTCATCGGGTTCAGCAAAGAAGCCCAGCCCGACCGGCCAGCGGCCTGGCTGGAAGACGAGATCGACCTGCTCAGAACGATTGTCGAACAACTGGGGCTGGCCCTGGACAGCGCCCGCCTGTACCAGGACACCCAGCGCCTGGCGCAGCGCGAACAGGTGACCGGCGAAGTCACCGCGCATATCCGCCAGACCCTCGACATCCAGACCGTACTGCATACGGCGGTCGAAGAAATCCAGCGCGTGTTCGGCCTGCCCGAAGTGATGATCAGCCTGGGTGAATCGAATGCTGAGAGCGAAAGCGACGCGCCGGGCGAAGCCCGCGATGAATGGGTTCTGGTCGAGCCAGACCAGCCGCAAGCGGCCCCCGCCGGACGAATCGCCGCCGGGCAGGGTCATAACGGCGACCGCCCAGAAGGATCACGATAAATGGATACCTCCCTGCCCCGTAGTACGCAGCCTGCAGCCGCGGCCCCCGAAACCGGGCAGCCGCCAGAAATCAGCGCGCCGGGCAGCGCCGCCTGGAAGCTGGGCTGGTCGCGCCCGCCCCTGGAAGTGGGCGATCTGCCCACCCCAGAAGCAGCCTTCGGCGCTCGCCGGATGGGTTTTGAAGAGCGGCTGCTGCTGATCGTTGGCCCCGCCCTGGTGGGCCTGGGCGTATCCATCGGCAGCGGCGAATGGATGTTAGGGCCGCTCAACGTGGCCCGCAACGGCTTCCAGGGCATCTTTTGGGTCGTGCTGGTCTCGATTGTGCTGCAAGTCTTTTATAACGTCGAACTGGCCCGCTATACCCTGGCGACGGGCGAATCGCCCATCCTGGGCTTTGGACGCACCCCGCCGGGGGCCTGGTTCTGGATCCCGGCCGCCCTGATCTGCTTTTACATGGCCTTTATCCTGGGTGGGTGGACGGTTAGCGCCGGTCAAAGCCTGTACGCCCTGGTGATTGGCCGTTCGCTGACCGCGGCTGATCTGCAGGCTTCGCGCCAGATTGGCGTCTTGCTGTTGATGAGCGCATTCATGCTGCTGTTGTTCGGGCGCAAGGTAGAGCGCACGATGGAGCTGGTGCAGGGGGCCATGCTGCCCTACATCGTCATCGGCCTGCTGATGGTCAGCCTGGTCGTGGTGCCGTGGAGCTACTGGCAGCCGGCGCTGAAGGCCCTGGTGGTTCCCTCACGCCCGCCGGCAGGCGCCGATATCTCGCTGCTGGGAGCGCTGGCCGGGTTTGCCGCCCTGGCCTCGGGGCTGAACTATATGTTCATCGGCTACTATCGCGACAAAGGATATGGCATGGGCAGCCGCACCGGCTATATCAGCGGCCTGTTTGGCGGCCAGCCGGGTACGCTGCGCGTGGTCGGGCAGACCTTTGCAGAAACCCCGCAAAACGCCGCCCTGTGGAAGCGCTGGTTCCGGCTGCTGTTGGTCGATCAGTGGGGCGTGTATTTTATCGGCTGCCTGCTGGGCATGGTGCTGCCCAGCGTGTTAGGCGGCTACATGGCAAGCCTGAACGGCGCAACCGGCGAGGCCGCCGCGCGCCTCGACCCGGTGACGTTTATCGCCATCGTGCTGGGCGAACACTACGGCCAGCTTTTGGCCGAGTGGGGGCTGATTATCGGCTTCGTCATCCTGTTTTCGACCCAGGTTGTGGTGCTGGAGCTGCTGGCGCGCAACCTGACCGAGGGCCTGTTTGGGCTGAGCGCCCGCCTGCGGGCCTGGACCCACGACGACGCCCGGCGGATCTACTACCCGGCCCTGGTGGTCATTATCTTGCTGATCTCGCTCTTCATCCACTTCAGCCTGCCCACCCAGTTGGTCGTGCTTTCGGCCAACCTGGCGAACTTCTCGGCCCTGATCTTCCCACTGGCGTTGATCTACCTCAACCGGCGGCTGCCCCGCCCGGCGCGCATCACCTGGTGGTCGATCCTGGCCCTGCTGGCAAACGTGATCTTCTTCGGCTTCTTCTTCATCAACTTCCTGGCCCTGCAGATCACGGGAACGCCCCTGGTGAGGTTTTAGGTATGGATCAACGTTTTTCTATCCGCGCTCGCCTGCTCACCGCCTTTTTGGGGGCCGTCTTTCTGTCGCTATCTGGGATCGTCATCATGCTGCTGCTGGCAAACACCCGCGCCGCCCAGCAGGAAAACGAGCGCCAGCTCATGACGGTAGCCAGCTATAAGGGCAAAGCCATCGAAGAGTGGACCAACGCCCTGCAATCTGAGCTGGGGAACGTGCTGGTGGGCGAAAATATGGTTGCCAATATTCAGACGGTGGTCGTCCCCTCTGCGCCGACCCTGGCCCCCACCATCGAGGAATCGGCGGCCGCCTCCTCGGCGGCCGGCCGCCGGGCGCTGGTCAACGCCGCCCGCGAACGGCTGCGCTTCCGCCTGCTCAACCTGGTGTCGCAGTCGCGCTACTACATGGAAATCTTTATCCTGAACACCGATGGGCGGGTGGCCGTTTCGACGATCAAATCGCGCGACGGATAGGATTTCAGCCAGGCCGACTTCTTCCTGGCCGGGCAGGCCGGCCCCTATGTGAGCGCCCCCACGTATTCGACCTCCCTCAGCCGGACGCTGCTGTACGCGGCTTACCCGATCTATGGAGAAGGGCGCAAACTGCTCGGCGTGCTGGTTGGCCGGGCCAAGACCTCGCCGCTGGAGACGATCTTTGTCGACCCGACCGGTTTTCGAGAACCGGGGCAAACCTATCTCGCCAGCCCGACCGGGGTGGTTATCGCCGGGTCGGTGTTGGATTGGGGCGGGCGGACGGTGGAAGGGTTAACCCGCATCTTCAACGCCGATGGAGCGCCCGCCAAAACCCCCAAGGTGAACAGCTACAGCAATCTGAACGACGAGCGGGTGACGGCGGCGTACCTGGAACTGCCCTCCTTGCGCGGCGTGCTGGTGATCGAGCAGACCACCCGCAACCTCCAGCGGTCGCAGCTCGCCACGCTGATGGTCAACCTGAGCATGGTGTTGGCCTCGGTCTTGCTGGCGACGTACATCAGCCTGCTCGCCACGCGCAGCATCTCGGGGCCGGTGGCCGGGTTGGCCGAATTCGCCACCAGCATCGCCGCCACAGCCGAACAGGCTGGCGGCAGCGCCGGGCCGGAGACTTCTCCCAACATCGCCGGGCGGTTGAACGCCGCCGGGCGCGACCTGGAGAAGCTGATCGCCGACCGCGGCGACGAGATCGGCGTATTGGGCCGGGCCTTCTATCAAATGACCGGCCAACTGGCCGGCCTGGTGGGCGGCCTGGAAGCCAGCGTCAACGAGCGCACCCGCCAGCTGGCCGCCCGCTCACGCTACCTGGAAGCCTCGGCCGACATTGGCCGGGTGACGACTTCGATCCTCGACCCGGAAAAACTGATCGACCAGGCGGTCGAGATGATCCGCGAGCGGTTTGACCTGTATTACGTGGGCATGTTCCTGGCCGAACGTGACGGCCAATGGGCGGTGCTGCGCTCTGGGACGGGCGAAGCCGGGCGGATTTTGCTCGAACGCCAGCATCGCCTGCGCATCGAGCCAACCTCGATGATTGGCTGGTGCATCGCCAATGCCCAGGCCCGCATTGCCCAACAGGCCGGGCAAGACGAAGTGCGTTTTGCCACCCCAGAACTGCCCGAAACCCGTTCGGAGGCCGCGCTGCCGCTGCGAGCGCGCGGCCAGGTGATTGGGGCCCTGACGGTGCAAAGCCGCCTGACCGAGGCCTTCGACGCGACGGCCCTGGCCGTCTTGCAGACCATGGCCGATCAGCTTGCCATTGCCATCGAAAACGCGCAGTTGTACGTGCAGAGCCAGCAGGCCCTGCAGGCCGAGCGCCGGGCGTATACCCTTTCGGCGCAGAGCGAATGGTCCGACTGGCTGCGCCAGCGAAGCGGGCTGACCGTGCGCAATGACGGACGCACAACCGAAGGCCGGGTCGCATCCAGCGCCAGTTGGTACCCGGAAATGCGCCGGGCCTACCGGGGCCAGCAGGCGATCCAGGCCGACGGCCGGCTGGCGATCCCCATTCGAGTACGGGGGGCCGTGATCGGCGTCATCAACCTGACCAAGCGCGGCGGCGCCAGTTCGGGCAGCCTGTGGACCGGCGACGAAATCAACTTTATCGAATCCATCGCCGAGCAGCTTGGCGTAGCCCTGGACAGCGCCCGCCTGTATGCTGAAACCCGCCAGCGGGCCGAACAGGATCGCCTGGTGGACGAAATCACCAGCCAGATGCGGGCCACGCTTGACCTGCGCAGTGTGTTGGAAACCGCGGCGCGCGAAATGCGCGACGCCCTGCGGCTGGCCGAAGTCGAAGTGCGCCTGGGCGAGGGAGCAAAAGACTATGACCCTGAGTGAACGTTTCTGGCGCCTGCAAGGCTATCTACGCCAACCGCTGTTCGAGGACGAGGAACTCAATCGCCGGGCGGCCTTGTTGACCACGGCCTACCGGCCGATCTTGCTGGTTACGATCCTGGTCATCCCATCGGCTATTCTGGTTGGCTCGCCCTGGTTTGTCGTCGCCCTGGCAATTGCCATGCTGACGGTCGAAGGCCTGGTCTGGTGGCTGTTCCAGCGCGGTCAGATGCACCAGGCCAGCCTGACCCTGATCGGCATGGGGTGGAGCCTGACGGTCTTACCGGCCTTTCTGCAGGGCGGGATTACCAGCCCCTTCACAGCCTTTACCCTGCTGTGGGCGGTGGTTACCGGGCTGCTGCTGGAGCGGCGCTACCTGGTGGTAATGTTGAGCCTCAACCTGATCACGGTAGTCATTCTGTTTTTCAGCGCCCAGTTCAGCCTGATCCCAATGATTTTGCCCCCGGCCAGCCCCTTGCGCGCCCTGCTGGTGTATGCGGTCATCATCTACAACGCCGGCTCGTTGGTGAGCCTGGCGACCAGCAACCTGAGTCAGGCGCTGAGCGCCGCCCGCCAGAGCCAGGCCGAGCTGACCCACAGCAACGCCGAGCTGATCGCCGCCCGCGAGGAGATGGAAGAGCGGGTGCGCCAGCGCACGACCGACCTGGAACACCGGGCCCACGCCCTGCAAGCCTCGTCGGAAGTGGTGCGGGCCATCGTCTCAATCCGCGACATCGACGCCCTGCTGGACGAGCTGACCCACCTGCTTTCCGAGCAGTTTGACTTCTATCACGTGGGCGTGCTGCTGCTCGAAGAAAGCCAGCGGGCCGGCGAAGCCGGTTCGCTGGTGATGCGAGCCGCCAACACCGAGTTCGGCCGCCGCCTGCAAGAGGCCGGGTTCAACCTGCCCCTGGATCAGACCAGCGTGGTGGGAACCGCAGTGCGCACCCGTAAGCCCTACCTGGCCGCCGATGTGAGCAAAGACCTGCTTTACCTGCCGATGGAAGAATTTTCGGCCACCCGTGCAGAGCTGGCCCTGCCGCTGCTATCGGGCGAAAAAGCGCTTGGCGCGCTCGATTTACAATCCTCCACGCCGGGGGCTGTATCCACCCAAGACCTGAGCATTTTGCAGACCCTGGCAAACCAGATCGCCATTGCCATCGAGAATGCCCAATTGTTCAATGAAAACCAGCGGGCGCTGGAATCGCTCCAACGGGCTTACAGCTCGCTGAGCCAGGAAGGCTGGCAGCGCATGCTGCGCGCCCAATCCGAGCTGGGCTACCGGGCCGGGGCCAGCGGTGGGCCGGCCCCCGTGACCGGAGATTGGCCGGCCGAGATGCGCCACGCGCTGGACACCGGCCAGGTGACGGTCGACGCGGGCCTGAACTCGGGCGGGGCGGCCTCCGGCGAGGCCGTGATGGTGCCGATCAAGATCCGCGAACAGGTCATGGGGGTCATCCGGCTGCGCAAACCGCCCGAAGCGGGGAACTGGTCGCGAGACGAGATCAACCTGGTGCAGGTGCTCAGCGACCGCCTCAGCACGGCCCTGGAAAGCGCCCGCCTGTACGAAGAGACCCGCCGCCGGGCCGAGCGCGAGCGCCTGACCGGCGAGATCACCGCCCGGATGCGCGCTTCCAACGACCCGCAGGCCATCTTACAGATCGCCGCCCGCGAGCTGCGCAAGGCCCTGCAGGCCGACAAGGCCCAGTTAATTGTGACCGCAACACCCGTCGAGGGGAGCCAGAATCCCCCGCAAGGAGGTCAGCCATGAACCGGATGGACGCCGCGCCGGAATCGGATGAAATGCCCCAGGCCAGGGCGACCGCCCCGGACGAATTTGAGCCGATGCCCACCGCCGAAGAAGTGGCGCGCAGCAACGCCGCGCCGGAGGTCAAGCGAGGCGACGCGCCGCGCAGCTTCGTCAAGCCGTTCGTGATTGCGGTCGCCAACCAGAAGGGCGGGGTGGCAAAAACCACCAGCGTCATCTCGCTGGGCGGGGCCCTGGTGCAGCGCGACCAGGAAGTGCTGCTGATCGACCTGGACTCGCAGGCCAACCTGACCCTGGGGCTGGGCAAAGACCCCACCCGGGTGCGCGGCGCAATCACCGAAGTGCTGTTCCATTCGGCCAGCCTGCTCAGCGTCAGCCGCGAGACGGCCATCCCTGGGCTAGACCTGGCCCCCTCCAACGCCGGGATGGACCTGGCCGAACGCTTCTTATCGGTGCGCAAAGACTACGAAACCATCTTGCGCCGGGCGGTGCAGACCGAGCTGCGCCCGGCGGCCGATTCAGAGCGGGCCGGCCTGAACGCCGCTCCATTTGCCCCCCCGGCCATTCAGTACGACTTTGCCATCTTCGATTGCCCGCCGTTCATGGGGGCGGTAACGATCAACGCCCTGGCCGCGGCCGATATGCTCATCATCCCCACCCAACCGGAATACTTCTCGGCGCATGCGCTGCGCACCATGATGACGACCATCCGCCAGGTGCGGGCCCAATACAACCCCGATCTGACCTACCGGATTTTAATTACCATGCTCGACCGGCGCAACCGCATCCATCGCGAAGTCAGCGAACAGATTCGCGCCACTTTTGGCGATGGCGTCTTCCAGACGGCAATCGAGATCGATACCAAGCTGCGCGAAAGCGCGGTTGAAGGGCTGCCCATCTCGCATCACAAGAGCCAGAGCCGCAGCGCCCTTCAATATGACTCTCTGGCACAGGAGCTGATTGCGTATGTCGGATAAACCGCAGCAGCCGACCCCCAAAACTCCCCGGGGCAAGAAAGGACGCACCCCGCCGCGGATCGAAGGCCTGTTCACCGACCTGAACACCGAGCCGGCGACCCTGCCCGAGGAGGAGCGCAAGCCTCTCCCCACCCCGCCGGCTGCGCCGCCAGAATCGACGGCCCCCCTGGCAGGCGAGCGGCCAGCTTCTGGCGCGCCGCAGCCGGCCCAACCGCCCGCGCCGCGCCGGCCAGCTCCTCCGCCGCCGTTATCCACGCCCGCGCCAGCCCCGGGGATGGTCGTCGCGCTGCCCCGGAACGCCCAGGGCAGCCTGTCGCAAGAGATAGAAACCGGCGAACAGACCTTCAAAGCCACCCAGACGCTCACCCCCCTGGTATGGGACAGCCTGCAAACCGGGCGGCCAGTCGTCTCGAATGCCGGGCCGGGGCAGCCGGCCGCCCTGGCGTATGGCCGGCCGATTGAGCATACCGGCGGGCCGGCCGCTGGCTCATCCGCCGGCGCGCCGCTGGAAACCCAAACCACCACCGCCCTGCTGTTGGAAGTGCTGGATGATGACCCTCAGCGGATCTGGAGCGAAGACGAGCTGACCCTGGTGGAGCAAGTGACCGACCAGCTCACCCTGGCCCTCGAAAATGCGCGCCTGTTCGAGGAATCGCGCACCCGCTCCGAACAACTGGCGATCCTGAACGAGATGAGCCGCAACCTGTCGGCCCAGCTCAACGTCGACCAGGTGATCGAAACCGTTTACCAATACACATCGCGCCTGCTGGATACGACCAACTTTTACGTGGGCCTGTACGACGAGGAATGCCAGGAAGTGACCTTCCCCCTGGCGGTGGAAGAAAACCGCCGGGCGAGCTGGCGCTCGCGACCGTTGGGCAATGGACTGACCGAATATATCATCTCCACCCACCAGCCGCTCCTGATTAAGCAAGATGTCAGCCAGACGATCCGCGAAGTTTTAGGAATTGAGGTGTATGGGCGGGTTGCGCAGTGCTGGCTGGGCGTGCCGCTGTTATACGCCAACGAAGTCGTAGGGGTGATGGCGGTGCAAAGCTACACCCAGGATCACCTGTACGATGAAAGCCACCTGGAATTATTCAAGGCCATTGCCAGCCAGGCGGCGGTGGCCCTGCAAAACGCCCGGCTGTACGCTGAAGAGCGCCGCCGCCGCCAGATCGCCGATACGCTCTCAGAGATTGCGCGGGCCGTCAGCGCGGCCCTGGATCTGGAACAGATCGGCGCCCAAACGCTGGAACAACTGAGCCGCTTGATCGGCTATACGCACGCCAGCCTGCGCCTGGTCGAAAAAGGCCGCCAGCGAGTCATCGCCCACCGCGACGCGCTCCAACCCACCCAGCCAGCCATCGCCGCTCGCCCTGGGGCCGGGCCGCAGCGCCCGGCCGACCCGGCCGCCCTCGATCAACTGGCGGAAATGCACCAGCGCGCCGATGAGCTGGGCGCGCAGGCCGCTGCCAGCGAACACGAGCTGCACGCCCTCGCCCTGCCCGACGCGCTGCTCGACACCCTGCTGCACGAACGGCTGGACGTGTTCGTATCCAACAGCAGCGCCGACCAGCGGGCCGAGAGCCTGGCAAAAGCCGGAATTCTATCCTGGATCGCGGCGCCCCTGCTGGCCGGCGACCAGGTGGTGGGGTTCATCGAGGCCGGCAGCAGTCAGCCGGCCGCCCTGACCCTGACTCACCTCGACCTGCTGCGCACCATCGCAGCCCAGATTGCCGTCGCCATCCAGAACACTCGCCTGTTCGTCGAAACGCAGGCCGCCCGCGACGCCCTGCAGGTGAACGTGCGCTACCAGGAAAGCCTGGCAAAATCGGTGGCCGCCCTGACCGAACGCGGCATCGGCGCCCTGCCGGAAGTGCTGGAAACCCTGGGCGAGGCCGCCCAGGCCAGCCGGACCTACTATTTTGAAACCCAGGACGAAGGACAAGATCAGTTCTGGCGCCTGGCGGCCGAATGGCGCGCCCCCGGCGTCGCCTCCCAGCTTAACAACCCCACCCTGCGCCAGATGCCCGTCCCCAGCCTGGGGTCGTGGATCGACAGCATGTGCAGCCAGGGCTTCATCGCCGCCATTGCCAGCGACCTGGCGCCCGAAGACCGCCCGCTGTTCGAGATGATGGAGGCGCGCTCGGCCCTGATGTTTATGGTGATCGGGCGCAACCTGAGCCCCGGCTGCATCGGCTTTGCTCAAAACGACTACGACCGGGAATGGAGCAGCGAAGAAATCGCCGCCCTGCAAACCGCGGCTTCGGCCATCTCCAGCACCATCGCCCGCGAAGACCTGTTCAGCCAGGTGCAGACCAACCTGGCCGAAACCGAGGCGCAGTACCAGGCCTCGGCCCACCTCAACTCGGCCGGCAGCTATGACGAGATTCTGAACGTCCTGCGCCAGTTTACCCTGCTGGGGCATGTGAACGCCTCCAACCTGACCATCCACCTGTTCGACCATCCCTGGAGCGCGGCCCGCCCGGCCGAGTGGCTGATCCCCATCGCGCACTGGGCCGCCCGCCCGGCCGACCAGGCCATCGCCGAACGCTATCGGATCAGCGAGTGGCCCGGCATGGAAAAACTGTGCGATCCAGACCGCCCCACCCTGGCGCCAGACGTGGCAACCGACCCGCGCATCGACGCCGATACCCGCCAACGCCTACAGGAGCAGATGGGCGCGCACAGCCTGCTGTTCGCGCCGCTCAACGTGGCCGGGCGCTGGATTGGACACATCACCGCCCTGTACCGGCGAACCACCGGCTTCCCCGATCAGGAAGTGCGCCGCCTGGCCTCCCTGGCCGGGCAGGCCGCCGTAGCCGTCGAAGGGCTGCGCCTGCTCGACGAAACCCGCCAGCGCAATGAAGAACTGGCGACCATCAACGAGATCACCGGCGCGGTCAACCGAACCCTTGAGCTGGATCAAATCCTGGGCGAAATCTTGACCCGCGTGCTGACCGCCATGGACTTCGATACCGGCCTGATCAGCATCGCCGACCCCATGACTCACCAGCTCTCCCTGGCCGTGCAGCAAAACCTGCCCGAAAGCATGGAGTTGAACCTGACCCAGCGCGGCTTCAACAGCACCTTATGCCAGATCGTATTCGAGGTCGGCCGGCTGTTTTACGTTCCCGATCTGACCAACATCTCACCGGAAACACAGCAGAGCCTGGCTTCTTATACGTATCTGGAAGCGGCCCAACAGGCGGTAGCCTCGCAGGGCTTCAGCGCCTACCTGGGCGTGCCGCTGCTCTCGAAGGGCATTCCGCTGGGAACGGTGTGCATCTTCAACCGGGAGCCGCGCGGGGCGCAGGCCCCGCTCAGCGCCTCCCGGCTATCGATCATGGAAGCCGTCGGCCAGCAGTTGGGCGTGGTGGTGGAAAACGCCCGCCTGTTCCAAAGCACCCAGGCCGCCCTGAGCGAGACCGATATGCTCTACCGGGCCAGCGCCGAGCTGAACGCGGTGCAATCGTATGACGAAATTCTGAACACGCTGCGCAAATATTCCATCCTCAGCGATGTGGATCATTCGCTCAGCCTGGACGTATTCGAGCATCCCTGGATCACCAGCGATGCGAGCAGCGGCGAGGCCCCGGAAAAGGCCGACCAGCTGGCCCGCTGGGTCACGCCGGCCTTACTGGACCCCCAAAGCAGCGGCCACGAAGTCAACCAATATAACCTGCGCGAGTTCCCGCCCGCCCGCAGCCTGCTTCAGTTCGACCGCCTGACCGCCGTGCATGACCTGGGAACCGACGAGCGCCTGGACGCCGCCACGCGGGCCTTCTACCAGGCCCAGGGCGGCCCGGCCCCCTTCAAAGTGCGCGGGCTGATCCTGGTTCCGCTGGTGGTAGGCGGCTTGTGGATCGGTTTTATCCACGCGGTATACCTGCGCCCGGCCGACTGGGCGGAAGGCGATCTGCGCCGCCTGGAAGTTCTGGCCGGGCAGGCAGCCGTAGCCGTCCAAAGCCTGCGCCAGTTCCAGCAAATCCAGGAACGGGCGCAGTACGAATACCTGACCCGCGAAATCGGCAGCCAGGCCAGCGCCAGCATCGACCGGGACACAATCCTCCGCACCACCACCCGCTCGATCTGCCAGGCGCTCAAGGCTTCGCACGTCGTCGTGCGCCTGAGCGCCCGCCCGGCGGCCGGAGCCGGGGCTGCCTCGCCGGATGGCTGGCCTGGGCTGTGGTCTCAGGCCTGGAGTATGCAGTCGGGCTATGTCTATGAACAGGAGAGCGACCACCACCTGGGCCTGGAAGACCCCGCCGCGCAGCCCCTGCTGGGCCTGTGCGCGCAAAGCGGGCTGCCGCCGCGCCCCGGCGCCCGGCGCGGCACCGGCATGCTGCCCGAACTGCACCGGCATGGCAGCTCTACTTCGCACCTGTTTGCGCCCATCACCCTGCGCGGCGAT
>CAYQDU010000093.1:0-15159 GCA_964416275.1 uncultured Anaerolinea sp.
TTGTGTTGCGGTCATTTCGTTTTGGGTCAGGGTGCCGGTCTTGTCCGAGCAGATCACCGTGGTCGAGCCCAAAGTCTCGACCGACGACAGGCGGCGGATCAGGGCATGGCGGCGGATCATCTCGCGCATCCCCAGGGCCAGGCTGATGGTGACTACCGCCGGCAGACCTTCCGGCACGGCGGCAATCGCCAGGCCCACCGCAATCATGAACATATCCAGAATTTCGTGCCCGCGCAACCAGCCGATGACGAACACCAGGGCGCAGATCGACAGAGCCGCCCACCCCAGGGTTTTACCCAGTTCGTCCAGGCGGCGCTGGAGGGGCGTTTCTTCTTCTTCCACCGATTGGAGCATCTTGGCGATCAGGCCAATTTGGGTGTGCATGCCGGTGCTGACCACCACCCCACGCCCGCGGCCATAATTCACCAGGGTGCCCATGAAGACCGTGTTCTTGCGGTCGCCCAGGGGGATGTCTTTTTCCAGGTAGACGCTGGAGTCTTTCTGTACCGGAACCGATTCGCCGGTCAGGGCGGCTTCTTCTACCCGCAGGTTGACCGCATCGGTCAGGCGCACATCGGCCGGGATGAAGTTGCCCGCCTCCAACAGAACGATATCGCCCGGAACCACCTGGGTCGATGGCACCGTCTGGCGCGAGCCGTCTCGAATGACGTGCGCTTCGGGCGCAGCCAGCTTGCGCAGGGCTGCCAGGGCCTGTTCAGCGTTGCGCTCTTGCACCACGCCCAATGTGGCGTTCAGCACCACGATGGCGATGATGGCCGCGGCTTCGACGTAATCGCCTAAAATAGCCGAGATGATCGAGGCTACAATCAACATAATCACGACGAAGTTATTGAACTGCTCGATCAACATTTGCAGGAACGTCGTGGGGGGCTTTTCGGCCAGTTGATTCGGGCCATACTGTTCCAGGCGCCGGGCGGCCTCGGCCGCGCTGAGACCCTGGTCGGTCAACGTATTCAGCCGTTCTAGAACTTCTTCCGCGCCCAGGGCGTGCCAGTTATGCTGCTCTTGTGGGGAAGGGATAGGAGTGAATTTTTCGACTGCCATAAGGGTTCTCCAGATTAATCACAAATTATAGCATGGGCGGATATGCCTGAACCCTACTACATATCCGAAGAGTGATATGACAATCGTCACTTTGTTTGCTATAATTTCATCCGCGGTACCACCCACTTAACCGTGGGGTAGCCTATGGCGCTCTTCGAACGTCCGAAAAAGAGATACTCAAGGGATTTTGTCGCACTTCGTGCGACAAAATCCCTGGCTAAACATCTTTTGAGGCGAGCTTCGCTTGGCGAGCGAAGCTCGTCAGTCACCTCAACCACGGTTTAATGGGGATCTACCTCATCCGCTGAGGAGGCCGGAATGTACTAGCTTTGCGGGTTGGCGGCCGGCTGCGCCGGCCGCCAACCCGCAAAGCTAGAGTCGAACCGAATCCATTTTGGGAGGAAACAGCATGGAATACAAGATCGTAAAAGTCCCGGCGCAGGGCGAAAGGATCATCATCCAAGACGGCAAATTGCAGACCCCAGATCAGCCGATCATTCCTTTCGTGGAGGGCGATGGGACCGGGCGGGACATCTGGCGGGCTTCGGTGCGAGTGCTGGATGCAGCCGTGGCGAAAGCCTATGCCGGGCGGCGCAAGCTGCACTGGATGGAAGTATACGCCGGCGAAAAAGCCTACAACAACTTTGGTTCCTGGCTGCCGGATGAAACCGTGCAGGCGTTTCAGGAATTTCTGGTGGGCATCAAAGGGCCGCTCACCACGCCGATCGGCGGCGGCATCCGCTCGCTCAACGTGGCCCTGCGCAAAGCTCTCGACCTATACGTGTGCCAGCGCCCGGTGCGCTATTTCGCCGGCGTGCCTTCGCCCGTCAAGCGGCCCGAAGATGTAGATATGGTCATCTTCCGCGAGAACACGGAAGACATCTACACCGGAATCGAGTTCGAGCAAGGCACAGAGGAGAATCAGCGTTTCAAAGAGCTGCTCCAGGCGCAGTTCCCCAAGGAATACGCCAAAATCCGTTTCCCAGAGACCTCCGGGCTGGGGATCAAACCTGTGTCGCAGGAAGGCACCCAGCGCCTGGTGCGGGCAGCCATCCAATGGGCGCTGGACAACCAGCGGAAGAGCGTCACCCTGGTTCATAAGGGCAACATTATGAAATACACCGAAGGCGCATTCCGCAACTGGGGTTACGAAACCGCCGAGCGCTATTTTGCCGGCCGGGTCTACACCTGGGCGCAGTGGGAACGCACCCGGTCCGACGAAGGCGAAGAGGAAGCCAACGCCGAGCAAGATGCGGCCCTCAAGGCCGGTAAGCTGCTGGTGAAGGATGTGATCGCCGATATTGTCTTCCAGCAGACCATCACCCGGGCCAAAGAGTTCGACGTGCTGGCAACCATGAACCTGAACGGCGACTATCTTTCGGACGCGCTGGCGGCCCAGGTGGGGGGGATTGGCATCGCCCCCGGCGGCAACATCAACTACACCACCGGCCACGCCGTATTCGAGGCCACCCACGGTACGGCCCCCAAGTATGCGGATAAGGATGTGGTGAACCCCGGCTCGGTGATCCTGTCGGGCGAGATGATGCTGCGCTATATGGGCTGGACAGAAGCCGCCGACGCGGTGATCCGCGGCATGGAAGGCGCCATCGCCGCCAAGACCGTCACCTACGATTTCCACCGCCTGATGGAAGGGGCGACCAAGCTTTCCACGTCTCAATTTGGAGATGCGGTCATCCAGCATATGTAGGCGAACGAGGGCGCCTCTGTCCTTCATTAGAAGGGCTGTTCTGGCTTCGCCGCAGCAGAGTTAATCGCGGGTTTTGTCGCACTTCGTGCGACAAAACCCGCGCAACGTCTCTTTTTGAAGGCGCTCGAAGAACGCCATGCCTGCTTCACGGTTTAATGGGGTGGCGCCCGCCCCGCAATTTACACCCGCAGATAGAAGATTTTCCACCCTCTGCTATTTCACCAACAGCGGCAGGTAAAGCTGATGGCTGGCGGGAGGCAGGCCCTGGGGCGGGGTTGTTCCGCCGGCGGCCTTAATCTCCGCTTTGTGGTTGGTGGGATCCACCATCACATAGCCGTTGGTGTAATCGCGCCGCCAGGCGGTATCGCTGACTTTATAGCGCGGGCCAAGCGGCGCGCCCAGGTCAAGATGATAGTTATCGTAGACCCAGGCCTGGCGGTAGTTGCTGCTGTTGCCGTAGCGGAAAGCAGCCTTACCGTTGGTCACCAGCAGAAAAGAAGCATAGGCGAACTGCTGCAGTTCGTTATCGTCTTCCTTTCCCTGCCCCACCAGCACCATAAACTTGCCTTTCGCCAGGGCCTGCTCGGCCAGGGTCATCTGTTTTTCCCAGGTGCTGACCGGCCGCCAGCGTTTGGGGTTGTCAATCGACCAACCTTCATGCATAGCCCCGTCCAGGTAATCCAGGTAAGCGGGGAATTGAGTCTCATCCTTGCGGGCCACAATGTTGGCGTACAGCAGCTTGCCGTTAGGTTTGTAATAATTGGTATACATAAATTTCAGGAAGCCCTGCGTGGCGGCCAGGTATTCGGCATCGGTAGGGTACTTGGCCGGCACTTCGTCGTCTTTCTCGCGGAACGACAGGCTGACTTCCACATTGTCGAGGAAACTTCCCGCCCAGTTGGCATCCGCCATCGATTGGCGCACCCGCTCGACAAAGAACGCCTGCCAACCGGGGTTAAGGGGGTCCATCAGGTAGAAATCTTCGTCCTGATAGGTATCTACGATCCGGTCGCCGTTTTTATCCAACAGGAACCAATCGGTGTGGTTCTTGCTGATGTCGCAAAAATCGCCGGGGTTATAGGCGGCGTTGTTGCGCCAGGGCTTCTTGGTGCAGTCGCCGGGGTCGTGGATGGCCTCAAAGCGGATGTATTGCAGGATAGGTTTGCGTCCGCCTTTGGCGAGCAATTCATCTCGAAAGGATTCATCGCCTTTGCTCAGGATGAAGAAGTTGAACTCTTTGGCAAGCTCATCGACAGTGACGTTTTCCGGCTCCTTATAGTAGTGCGTGAGGCGCAGTTCGAACGCATCGGCGGCTTCGGGGTTGGCGGCCAGGGCTTCAGCGGCCGGCTGCGGAGCGGGGATTTCATCCGCAGCAGAATGGGCGGCGGCCGGAACAGCGACCGGAGCCAGCAGCGCCAGGCCAATCAGGGTGAAGATCAAGCGAGATACAACCAGACGATAGGATTTAGAGGGGGATTTGTGGTTCATGAGATCGCTTTCCTTTATCGGTAACATTTATTGTCTAAGGCTACTTTTAGCAAGAAATTTTACAACCATGTTACAAACGAACCAGGGCCATTAAGCCGTCTATTGGATTGAAGATCACAAAATGGGACGGGCTTTAATGCTGTTGGAAGGGGGCGCTGCCCTTCAATACCATTCCAGCAATTTGCAGTATCGTGAGCGCTTGTACAACCATCAAGAAACACAGCCTGGGTAAAACTTTATTTCATGCAATGATTTTAGCGGGAGAAAAGACTGTAACAAATGGTGAAAAAGTACCAAATACAACAAAATATACGGGAATTGACAGTTTTGCAAGGTGTTCTGGCCCATATTCTTGCAGAGAAAGATCGCTTCCCACGCAACCAGGGTAGGTGTGACTGGCAAACTTTGCTTGGCGAGCCTTGCTAACCAAGCAAAGAGGGTTAAGCGTGGATTTTGTCGCACTTTGTGCGACAAAATCCACGTAGCATCTCTTTTTAAAGGCGCTTGAAGAGCGCCATGTTTGTTCCTCAGGTTCACGGGATGATATCCAGAGAAACGGGAAAAGCCTTTAAAAGCAAGAGAGGGGTACAGGCGGCGATGCCGCCTGTACCCCTCTCTTGTACTAACAAATGTGGCTGATTTATGGCGCGGGGGCGACGGTGGTCGTCGCCGGCAGAGTTCCAGTCACGGGCAGGGTGCTGGTCAGGGGGAGCGTGCCAGTGACAACACCGCCCGGTGTGGGTGCGCCCGGCGCAGGCGCGGCTGCGCCCGGTTGGGCGGCTGCCGCGTCGGCGGCAGTGTTGGGCGCGCCGGCTTCGATCCAGCGGCGGAAGATTTCAATCAGCTCTGGCTTTAGTTCCTTGCTAGGCGGCATCGGCCCGCCCGCCTCGATCTCCTGGCGGTTAAGCATCAGGTACACATTGCTGTTCAGATCGCCGGGGATGATGTTGGGGGCATGGTCGCCGGATTTCATCACGTCGGCGTAGTTGCCCATCAGGTAGTTGTTGTTCTTCTTGCCCGGCCGGTGACAGGACACACTGTAGCGCTTCTCGATGGCGGCGATATGCACCTCGTAGGACGGCACTTCGCCTTCCTTTAGTTCTGGGATAACGTTGGCCTGGCTCACCTCGGCCGGCAGTTCGGCCCGGTCGTCCCAGGTATAGCGCATAAAGGCCACGATAGCGTCGATGTCGCTCACGCCCAGCTCGCCGCCGGTGGCCTTACCAAAGGGCGGCATGCCCAGGTCGGGCTGGCCGTAGCTGATGATGTTGAAGAAAGTCTCGTCAGTGCGAGTATACATCTCGTCCTGAGAGTGGATCGGTTTCAGGATCACACCTTCCAACCCCTCCACGCCTTTGATCTCGCCGCCCTCGCCCTCGGCCCCGTGGCACTCCACGCAGTGAACCGAATACAGGTCTTGCCCGGCCAGGATCTGGTCGGGCAGGGTAGCAGCGACCGTGCCGGTTTCCTCAGCCGGGTGGGCGGTAAGCACCGAGCGGATGGTGAGCGCCACCATACCCAGCACAACCACGGTCATAACCGTAATTGCCACTTTACGGTTGCCAAAATAGCGGCTGGGGTTGCGGTCGATGAAGGGCAGCAGCACCAGGGTCAGCACCGCAACGGTGGGCAGGATGAACGTGCCAAACACAGCCAGCGAGCCGGGGAAGAACTTGAGCATCTCGTACAGGAACAGGAAATACCATTCCGGGCGAGGAATATAGTTGGCGTCGCTGGGATCGGCCTTCGGCTCGTTCGCCACGCCCAGGAAGGTGGCGAGCAAGATCAGGACGATAAACAACGCAAACGACACCAGCATGTCTTTATAGATTACATCGGGAAAGAACTTAATCCCGCCTTTTTGCTTGGCTTGCAGGTAGCGCTCGTAATACCGTTTCTTGAATTCTTCGGTCAGGTGGGCCATGCTCGCCTCCCTTTAGTCGTCTTGATGCGGGATGCCGGCGATCCCCAGCCGGATAATCAGGTACATGTGGATGCTAATCGCCCCCACGATGACCGCCGGCAGGAACCAGATGTGGACGGAGAAGAAGCGGGCCAGGGTGACCGCGCTCAAATCGCTGCCGCCGCGCAGCACCTGGGTAACGTAGGTTCCCACCAGCGGAACCTGCCCGGCGATCTGCGTGCCCACGGTGGTGGCCCAGTAGGCTCGCTGGTTCCAGGGCAGCAGATAGCCGGTGAAGCCCATCCCCAGGGTGCAGAACAGCAGCACTACCCCGGTCAGCCAGGTCAGCTCGCGCGGGAATTTATAGGCCCCGAAGTAGAACGTGCGCAGCATGTGGGCAAAAACGCTGATGACCATCAGCGAGGCGCCCCAGTGGTGGATGCCGCGGATCAGCCAGCCGAACGGCACGCCGGTCATGATGTACTGCACGCTGTCGTAAGCATGGTCGGGGGAAGGCACGTAATAGACGGTCAGGAAAATGCCCGTCACGGCCTGCATGGCAAACAGGAACAGGCTGGCGCTGCCCAGGGTAAACCACCAGTTGACCTTTGGCACCTTGCGATCCAACACGGTGGAATAAATGCCCCCTAAGCCCAAACGCTCGTCTAACCATTCATATACTTTTGCGCTCATGGCGGTTAACCTTCCGTAAAGTGGATCATCAGGGTGTCGTTTTCGACCTTGCTCTCGTAGCGCGCCATCGGGGCTTTTTGCGGGCCGGTGATGATCTGGCCTTCCGGGCCAAATTCGGCGTCGTGGCAGGGGCAGTGGTAAATCTTGGCGCTGTCTTCCCACTTAACCCGGCAGGCCAGGTGGGTGCAAACGTTGGAAAAGACCAGCGTTTCGCTATCGCTCTTACGGTAGACGTACACGCCATAGCTGTTGGTCGTGCGCTCCCAGCCATTTACCTTCGTGCGGGTAAAGCTGAACAGGGTAGGCGGCCCGCCCACCGGGTAATTTTGCAGCGGGCCGAGGGGCACCCAGGCATCGGCAACGCTGCGCTTCAACCCCGGCCCTAAGAGATAGCCGATGGCGGGCAGGCCCACCACCAGGCCCATCACCGTTCCTATGAATCCCACCATCGTTTTTACAAATTCGTTGCGGCTGAGATGGGAAGACTTTGCCATTCCTTTCCTCCTGAGCGATCTGGTCTGGCTTACGAGCCGGCGGAACCGCCTGGGGCGCGCTGCGCCGCCCGGCGGACAAAGGAGTATTCGTGTCTGCTTTCACAGCGATTTTACCCGTAACAGGTACGAAATTCAACCCCTCCTGCAAATCCATCCGGCCGGGCCGAAAGATTCAAAACCCTGGCTCTTCCGCCGAAGGCATGAATTTTCCTACCGGTATGGAGGGGCGCTGCGTGGCTGGTACCAGCCTACTCCACTGTGGGGCAAGTATGGCGCTATCCGAGCGCCCCAATAAGAGATGTTCCGGGGGAAAATGTCGCACTCCGGGCGACATTTTCCCCCGCCATCCCCACCCCGGTTGAAGGGTAGCTGCGCCGCCTGCGCCGCCATCGTTCTCCTGAAGAAGAACCCGATTTGTGAAAGATGATGAAAAAGGGTTAAAATCTGGCTCAGATGGGTTAAAATCAAAGGCAGTGCAGCAGGGGAAAAACAGCTTTACCATTTTCGAAGGAGGCGTTCATGACACTGAAGCGGAATGTCGGTATGCAGAACCTCACCTATCGGGGCGGGCTGCCGATGCTCTCCTGGCGGCTGCATCGCTGGAGCGGCATCGGCATGGCGGTATTTGTCGGCCTGCACATGGTTGCATCCATCTCCACGGCCCAATTCGGCAGTGATTGGGCGATCGCGGTCAACACGATCTACGAATCAGTCTACTTCCAACTGCTCGTGGTTTTCATCGTCTACTTCCACGCATTGAACGGAATGCGCATCATCCTGCTGGATTTCTGGCCCAAATACCTGGAATACCAGCGCGAGATTACCTGGGCCCAATGGTTGATCTTCCTGCCCCTGTATTTGCTGACGGCCGCGATTATGCTCCTGGCCCACTTCAGCGGCGGTTAATGTTCCACCTGGCAAACAAAGGAGTAATCAAACAATGAGCGTCCGAACTGCTCCTCAGGCGGGCTTCAGCCTGGAATATTTCATGTGGATTTTCATTCGTATATCGGGCCTGGCGCTGTTCGTGCTGGGGTTTATCGGCATCCTGGGCGCGTTTCTGATGCAGGCGCGCCTGTACTTCCAGAGCGGCGGCTACGTGGACATCGGCGCGCTGGCTCGCTGGAGCTTTTTCCCCATCTCTACCCACGTTAGCGCCTACGCCCCCGACCTGGCGGCCTGGAGCAACATCTGGTGGGAAGTGACCCAGATCATGATTCTGTTCTTCGCCGTCACCCACGGCATGAACGGCGTCCGCCAGGTGATCGAAGATTACGTGGGCGGATCGTGGCTGCGCACTGTGCTGCGCGGGCTGATCTTCATCACCTGGATGTTCTTCATGATTATCGGCTGGAACTTGATTACCACCAACCTGGCTCAGTGAACCCGGAGAAACCTATGGGCAACTATCATCAGTTTGACGTTGTTGTAATAGGGGCAGGCGGGGCCGGGCTGATGGCCGCCCTGTACGCCTCCAAGACCGCCAACACCGCCGTCCTCAGCAAGCTCTATCCCAGCCGCTCGCACACCGGCGCAGCCCAGGGCGGGGTGGGGGCGGCGCTGGGCAACATGGAAGAAGACCACCCCGAATGGCACACCTTCGACACGGTGAAAGGCTCCGACTACCTGGGCGACCAGGATGCAATTGAGTTCATGTGTTTCGAGGCGGTGCAGGCGGTGTACGAGCTGGAGCATTACGGGCTGCCCTTCTCGCGCACCGAGGACGGGCGCATCGCCCAGCGGCCCTTTGGCGGGCATACCAACAATGTGACCGGCAAACCCGTCCGCCGGGCGTGCTACGCCGCCGACCGCACCGGTCACATGATCCTGCAAACCCTGTACCAGCAGTGCATTAAAAATCACGTCAATTTCTACGACGAATTTCAGGTGGTCGATCTATTGATCGAGAACGGCGCGGCGGCCGGGGTGGCGGCGATTGAGATGGCGACCGGCGAGATGCACATCTTCCACGCCAAGGCGGTTATCTTCGCCACCGGCGGACACGGCCGCATCTGGGAGATTACCTCCAACGCCTACTCTTTCACCGGCGACGGCCCGGCCATCCTGATGCGGCGCGGCCTGCCCCTGGAAGACATGGAGTTCTTCCAGTTCCACCCCACCGGCATCTACCGCCTGGGGATTCTGATCACCGAAGGCGTGCGCGGCGAGGGCGGCATCCTCATCAACGACCAGGGCGAGCGATTTATGGAGAAATATGCTCCCAAGGTCAAAGACCTGGCCTCGCGGGATGTGGTCAGCCGGGCGATGTATCTGGAAATGCGGGAAGGCAAGGGCATTGGCGGCAAGCGCTACCTGTACCTGGATATGCGCCCCGAGACGGTGAATAAATACGCCGCCCTCGATGGACGCAAACGCCCCGACGGCTCGCCCTATCTCGTCACCGGCGAGGAATTGCTGGGCAAGCTGCCCGACATCGTAGACTTCGCCCGCACCTACCTGGGGGTAGACCCGGTTTCCCAGCCCATGCCGGTGCAGCCCACCGCCCACTACGCCATGGGCGGCATTCCCACCAACAAATACGGCCAGGTGTTGATCGACGAGCAGAATACCGTCATGCCTGGCCTGTATGCGGCCGGGGAATGCGCCTGCGTTTCGGTGCATGGGGCCAACCGCCTGGGGACCAACTCGCTGCTCGATCTGATTGTGTTCGGCAAGCACGCCGGCTTGCAGGCCGCCGAGTATGCCCTGGGGGCCGATTTCCAACCTCTGCCCGCAGACCCGACCGATTTTGCTCGCAGCCAGTTCGACGCCATCTGCAACAGCAGCGGCGAAGAGAAAGCCTATACCATCGGCAACGAGATGAAGGCGGTGATGTTCGACGATGTGGGCGTGTTCCGCACCCAGGCCGGGATGGAGACCGCCCTGGCGAAAGTGCGCGAGCTGCGCCAGCGGCTGCAGCATGTGCGCAAACCCGACACGGGCAAAATCTTCAACACCGAGATGCTGACCACCTGGGAGCTGGGCAATTTATTGGAACTGGCCGAGATCACCACCGTTTCGGCCCTGGCCCGCACCGAGAGCCGCGGCGGCCATGCCCGCGAGGATTATCCCAAGCGCGATGATGTGAACTGGTTGAAGCATACCCTGGCCTGGATGGACGATAAGACGATCCGCCTGGGCTATAAGCCGGTGGTCATCACCAAGTATCAGCCCAAAGAGCGGGTGTATTAAGACACGGAGGCCGATATGCAGGTCACGCTGAAAGTATTTCGCTACAACCCCGAAGGGGATCAGAAACCGCACTACGAGACCTATACGCTGGAGGCCGAGCCGACCGACCGGGTGCTGGATTTGCTGGAATACGTCAAGGGCAATTTCGACGGTACGCTCTCATTCCGGCGCTCGTGCGCGCATGGGGTGTGCGGGTCGGATGGGATGCGCATCAACGGGCGCAACCGCCTGGCGTGCAAAGCCCTGGTGAACGAACTGAACACGGATAAGATCACGGTCGAGCCGATGATGGGCATGCAGGTAATCAAAGACCTGATCGTAGATATGGAGCCATTCTTCAAACATTACCGCTCAGTGCTGCCGTTTCTGGTGAACGATGAGCCGGCCCCCAAGCAGGAGCGGCTGCAGAGCATCGATGAGCGTGAGCGCTTCGACGACACGACCAAGTGCATCCTGTGCGCCTGCTGTACCACATCCTGCCCATCGTTCTGGGCCAACGAAGAGTATGTCGGCCCGGCAGCCATCGTCAACGCCCACCGCTTCATCTTCGACAGCCGCGACCGGGCCGGGGCCGAGCGGCTGAACATCCTGAACAGCCAGTTCGGGGTCTATCGCTGCCACACGATCTTTAACTGCACCGTCGCCTGCCCGCGCGAGATCCAGATTACGCGCGCCATCGGCGAAGTCAAGCAAGCCATCGCCACCGGCAAAATCGAGTAAGGGTCGATAAATGCAGCGGCAGCGCAGGGAATAAACTGCGCTGCCGCTGCATTTATCGGAATAAACCCGCTTCCCACAGACTTCGATTACAATGCCTGTATGACTTCTTCGCTATGTGACGGTTCGCCTTCAATCCGCCAGGCGCAACTGACCCGCCATGTGCAGACCCTTGACCGGCGGCTGGCGCGCCTGGAGCAGATCAACCAGCGCTTCAGCCTGGTTCGCCTGGGAACGTTTATCGGCGGGGTGGCGGCTATCGCCCTGGCGGGCGCCTACCTGCCTGAAACCGCCGCCTGGGGCGTGGTGATCGCGGCCACCCTGGTCTTCAGCCTGGTGGTAGGCCTGCACCGCCGCCTGGATGGCTGGCGCCAGCGCTTTACCATCTGGCGCGGGCTGCGGGCGGCCCAACTGGCCCGCCTGGGGCTGGATTGGCCTCAGATACCGCTGCCGCCCGCCCCCGGCGAGCGCGCCGCGCTGGATATCGACCTGGACCTGACCGGGCCGCGCTCGCTGCATCATCTGCTCGACCTGGCCGCCTCGCGCCAGGGCAGCCAGCGCCTGGCCGACTGGCTGACCAGCGGCTCGCCCGACCCGACCCAGATCGCCGCCCGGCAGGCCCTGATCCAAGAGCTGGCCCGCCTGCCGCGCTTTCGCGACCGGCTGCTGCTGAACTTGCGCCTGGTGTCTGCCGAACCGCTGCACGGGGCGCGCCTGCTCGACTGGCTAAAGGCGCCCGCTCCGCTCGAGGCGCTGCGACGCAAGCTGTGGGTTGGAGCCGGGCTGACCGCCCTGAACGCTCTCTTGTTTGGGCTGGATCAACTGGCCGGTTGGCCGCCGGTATGGGTGTTCAGCCTCAGTATTTACCTGATCTTCTACTTCGGCGTTCACCTGAACGAACTGCTCGACGCTGTGACGCGTATGGATACCGAAATGGACAAGTTCCGGGCCTTACTGCTGCACCTGGAAACGTATCCGCTGCCCGCATCGCCGCGCCTGGAAGCCCTCTGCCGCCCGTTTCGCACGCCGGGCGAGCTGCCTTCGGCCCAGTTGAAGCGCCTTAAGCGCATTACCGCCGGGGTGGGGCTACGCATGAATCCGGTGATGGGGGTGTTGCTGAACATGGTCGCGCCGTGGGATTTTTGGTTTGCCTATCAGGCCGCCCGCTTGCAGCAGCGCCTGGCCGGGCTGCTGCCGGCCTGGCTGGAAACCTGGTACGAACTGGAGGCCCTGATCTCGCTGGCGAATTTTGCCTGGCTGCATCCAGACTATGGCCTGGCAGACATCGAGGTGGGAACGCCGATGACAGACGATGGGGTTCAGGCAGCAGGTTTCGTTTTCGAGGCGGTAGGATTGGGTCATCCATTGATCCCGGATGACCGGCGGGTGTGCAACAACTTCTCCATCCCCACCTTGGGGCAGGTAGCGCTGATTACCGGCTCGAACATGGCCGGGAAAAGCACCTTTATCAAGACAGTGGGGATTAACCTGTGCCTGGCCTACGCCGGCGGGCCGGTATGCGCCGCCCGGCTGCGCACGCAGCCCTTCCGGCTGCACGCCTGCATCCGCATCACCGACTCGATCTCCGACGGTTTCTCATATTTCTACGCCGAGGTCACGTGTCTGCGGCATTTACTGGACGCCCTGCACAGCAGCGACCCGCGCCCGCTGCTGTATCTGGTGGATGAAATTTTTCGCGGCACCAACAACCGGGAACGGTTGATTGGCAGCCGGGCTTATATTCGGGCGCTGGCGGGCGGGCATGGCTGCGGGCTGATCGCCACCCACGACCTGGAGCTGGCCGGGCTGGCCGATAACAACCCGGCTATCCATAACTTCCATTTCCGAGATGCTGTGCAGGATGGTCGCCTGACGTTCGACTATCAGATCCGCCCCGGCCCCAGCCCCACCACCAACGCCCTCAAGATTATGGCCCTGGAAGGGCTGCCGGTTGAGTAATCAATCATCATATAGCTGACACAGAACAGACCGCGCTAATACTTTTTTGAACTGTTCCTGACCGAGCTGTTACCGCCTGTTCCAGTTGGTTATCTATAGGGATAGATGGAGTCGAAAGGCGAGATGCTGCCTATCCGATTCCGCTCGACAGGCAGACTTAATACGAGAGCGGCAATCCCCACAATTTCTCCGAGGGGAGCTATTTTTCGTATCAAGTATTTTCTTTAGCGCGTAGAATCTGCTTTGACAAAGCGCTTGTTATTTCCAACAGTCTGAAGTTAAGTGTGTGAAGAATTAATCCAATCGATATCAACAACATGAAAATTGTAAAGCAACTACCAGCCAGGATCGTCTTAGGTACACTGTAAATGTATCGATAAAGAATGTACTCGCGGATGACAAATGAGCCAGATAGCAGACTTATAAAAAGAAATACCAGTGAAATCCCACCAAAGAAAGTCAGAGGTTTATAGGCGCTGAAGATATTTAGTATCTTCCAGACCACCCGTCCTCCGTCACGAAAAGTTCTGAGCTTTGAAAAACTTCCTTCTGGTCTGGATCTATAGGGGATTTGAATTTCTTTTATCACAAAATGGCGATAGAGCAATTGCAGGGTCATTTCCGTTTCGACATCGAAACCAGAGGCCACAATGGGCAAGTGAAGCGCTACTTCACGAGTAAAAGCTCTATAACCAGACATCGGGTCACTTAGATGAGATGAGAAGATCAGGTTAATCAAATTACAGACCAGTTTATTTCCCCATACATGTAAGGGACGAAAGGCATTATCCGTATAATCAGAGAGCCGATGGCCTACCACCATATCTGCTTCTTGATTTAACAATGGTTGCAGTAAAGCGTCTGCATATTCTACCGGGTACGTATCATCTCCATCTACCATTATGTAATAATCAGCTTCAACCATTTGCAACATGGAGCCGACGACAAACCCTTTACCCTGTCTTTTTTCCTTTATAACCGTTGCTCCAGCTTCCATTGCCAGCACAGTCGAACTATCCGTAGAATTATTATCGAAAACGAAAATACTTGCTTGCGGGAAAGATGAACGGAAATCCCTTACCACCTTAGCAATTGTTTTTTCTTCGTTATAACAAGGAATTAATATAGCTAGCGAGTATAAATTGTTTTCCATAACTCCGATCCTCGTTTAGCAACATGTTTAATAAAATATCGAGCATTCTTGTAAACTTCTATCGCTTTTTGATTCATCCCAGATAGAGCCACAAACAGAAAGCCGATTGAAAATAATCCCAGGAGATAGACCGAATATTGATAGCGGAAATCTTGAGCCACATTCACCACCAGCAATATTCCTGATTGTAACAATCCAGGAAACATATATAACAAATATTTCCATGAACGCAATCTCATTGCCAGGATTATGGTGAAAAATATCATGGCATATAGATAGAGCGCTGGTCGCCAGATGACCTGAGTAACAATCTTTGAAGTATCAAGGACAGGCTCCAGATAATTCCAGTATAAGAAATGTTTGAAATTGGGCAGAACCGAAGCCTCTTTAATTCCCAATTCGTTCATTTCGACATAGTGAAAATCGCCATTGTTCCAGTAAATCGGAGTCGTATACACATATGAGCCGGGTAGGGTTTTTATGGCCCAAACCAGCGAATCGGCGCACAACACATGGCGCAAATTCACTGCCGGATCTCGCGATAGAGTATCCACAAAAATAGCACGCAACTCTGCCCGGCTTTTAAAAAATTGCGGCCAATTGAACTTTTGATCAAAAAAAGTTAAGTTCATCAGATTGCAATTGTAGCCCCATCGATCATTCAGAGGCCGAATTTGGTTTAACACATCCTTTTCAGCCGGAGTAAGTGGCGTATCCGCAGCAATATGGGCCGCAACCTGATAAGTCAATAGAATATCGCTCCATCCGGTATCCGTTTCAACATCAA
>CAYQDU010000093.1:15259-16573 GCA_964416275.1 uncultured Anaerolinea sp.
GCAACCTGATAAGTCAATAGAATATCGCTCCATCCGGTATCCGTTTCAACATCAAACCAGTCATATACTGCATGCCGAAAGCCGAAATAAAATCCCGAACAAATCACCATTCCAATCACTAACTGCCGCCAATTATAACGATAAACAACCAACAGAACCGCCAGGGTAATCATGGCCACTGGGAAACCATTATGCCGCCAAAAAGAGATGAGCGTCGCGACCAAGCCCAATACAATCCCAGAATATTTCCTGGATAACCAGGCGCCATCATTCATAACAATATACAAGATCAGCAGCGACAATCCAAAGACAGCAATACTATATAGAACGTCTTTCCAGAGAGTGTTTACCATGACCATATTGATAGGCGAGACAGCAAAAATCAGAGCGAGGAGGATTGCAGCGGCGAAAGGCAATTGCATCCTGCCCTTATGCAACAATAGGCAGCCCCCTGCCACCAATAAGGCCAATAGAATCTCTTGCACGATTGCTATTGCTGCAGGAGAATTCCAAATGTGGCTGATTAGAAATATTGTCAGTGTGTGAAGAGCCGGATGCCAATCATTAAACTTCCCGGTCGTGAATTGTTCCCATTGAACAATCGAATCGGTTGATAACATTCCAGGCCAAAACGCCAGGAGAAAAATGAACCAGATTGTAAAAGGAATTAGTAAAAGCCCCCAAAAGGAATACCAGGAAATATACGTTGAAACAGCGCTGTTTCTATGCAGATGAGCTTTGGAAGCCAGATCTTCACCGCCATCACTCCCATAGGTCACCAGAAAACCGAATACAAGGAAAAGCGCCATCCCCAGGGTAGCCCCGGCCGCAAGCACATAAACCCAAAGAAATGGAGATGGCTGAGAGGGGACTGGCTTTAAAGAAATGGTTTTTGTCCCTCCAGGATCTGAATACAAATCGATTTCTTGAGTGGTATTATTCCAAACGATGCGCACTTTTCCTGACCACGGATGGGACACAAAGCTAACCCTTAGTTCTTGAGCTTCACCGCCAAAGATAGGCAGAGTGTCATCATAAATCAGCTTTGAAGGGAAAACTTTGAAAGCCGCCAGGCTGTTTTCCTTCTCTTGCCAATTTCCATCCTGGATTAGTTCAGAAAAATCAATCGCCTGGTCATTCCCTTTAGAAACCGAGGTCAGCCAAACTTCATTTGCTTTTGCTTGAGGGTTTTTCTTTCCTGTGGCAATAATCTTTAACGTATTGGGGCCGGCAACAGACGGGGATGGCCTTTCCAGTGGGATTGCAAATACCAAGCCTACACCACATAGTATCGTGATAGCCAAACAAAGATAT
>CAYQDU010000094.1:0-16086 GCA_964416275.1 uncultured Anaerolinea sp.
GAAGCTCGCCAAGCGAAGCTCGCCAAGCGAAGCTCGCCAAGCGAAGCTCGCCAGTCATCTCCACCCTGGTTAAGCGGGGAGCTGCCTGTTTCCCGGCGAAGCCGGAAAAGCCATTATTCTTTGACCATCAGCTTGCAGAACGAACACTGCCCTTCGGCGGTGGTGGGCTGGCCGCAGGTGGGGCAGACGTGGATATTCTGCTGGCTGCGGGCCTGGGCCTCTCCGGCAAACAGGCCGTTTTCACGGGCCTGCAAAAATCCCAGGTAGAAGTTCAGCTTGGCCCCTGGCGAGGTGGTTTCGATCTTATTGAGCATTTCTTTGTACTGGATCGACTTGGCTCCCACGGCGTGCGGGCATTCGTCGTAGATGTACTCGATGCCGCGCAGCATGGCATAGGCGGCCATTTCGCGCTCATAGATGCGGCACAGCGGCTTTACCTTGCGCACCAGCCCCGGCAGGTCGGCCTCCAGCACCGGCCCCTGGCGCAGCAGATAGCCGCTCTGCCAGCTTAACGTATTGCCCAGCAGGGTGGCGGCCTCGTCGTCCAGGTTATGCCCGGTCGCCAGCACATCATAGCCGCCCTCGCGGGCTGTCCGGTTCATCACGTGGCGCTTGGTCAGCCCGCACACCGAGCAGGGGCGGGTCTGGCCGCGGTGGGTGCGCTTTGCCAGGTGGGGGATGGTTTCGCCGTAGACGTCTTCTATGTTGACCACGTTCAAATGCAGGCCGTGTTGGGCGGCGAACTGCTCGCTCAGGCGCTGCGATTCGGCCGAGTAGTTCACCCCGCCGTCGATCCCCAGGCCGATGTATAGCCCGTCGGCCTGATAACCCAGGCGGTGCAGAATGTCCCACAGCGAGAGCGAATCTTTGCCGCCCGAAACCGCCACCAGCACCCGATGCGTGTGGTCGAACATGCGATATTTTTCGATAAAGCGTTCCACCTGGTTGGGCAGCCATTCCAGGTAATGCTCCTGGCACAAGGCCAGCTTATGCTGGCGCATCTGGAACACGGCTTTTTCGCCGCAGGTATTACATTTCATACCGTTAAAACCTTTCAGTGGCGGTCAAAATTCACCCGCCGGAAATGACAGACACCAGCTTGACCACTTCGCCGTCCTGGATGATTTCGTCGTCGGTTATCATCACGCCGGCGCGGGTAGCCAGCACCGTTTCGGGCAGCACGTCGATCTTTTTCAAGCAATCCCGCAGGGTCATGCCGGGTTTGACTTCATACTCTTTGCCGCGCAGAATCAGCTTTGCGCTCATCGCCCTTCCTCCAGTCTTTCAAGACGCCCATTGTAACCGATTTTGGCTCTTTCGGCTTTGCTGTAAAAAGTCTATCAGGGGAGTTTGCAGATGGCTACGCCATCTGCAAACTCCCCTAATAAGCTATGGGTGGGGAAATTGCCGGGCCAAGCCCGACAATTTCCCCACCCATAGAAGACAAAAAGCCTGGAATCATTATCGTACTTACAAGCTTGCTTGCAGGCACAATTAGCAGGGCAGCAGGATTTGCACCGGGCAGTCGGCGCAGAACTCGCCCGGCCAGAGGGCCGGAAAGCGCAGGATGAGGCGTTCGGGCAGGCGCGGGGCCGGGCTGTGGGGCAGCCAGGTGTGATAGATATAGGCCAGCGTGTCGGGCAGCGTATCGAGGCTGCCGGGATGATCGAAGCAGGCCACCTCCTGTTCGGGCAGGGCGTAGCTTGCCAGGGTTGGCGGCCGCTCGGTCAGGGTCGGGCCGGGCAGCCCGCAGAAGCAGAAGGCCTCTGGCCCGAGGTAGGGATGCGGATAGAGCAGCAGAGCGTATCCAGACAGCGGATCCAAGCTGGACAGGCGGGCCTGGGCTTCGCCGGCCAGCAGTCGCCACAGGTCGGGCAGGGAGCGCTCGGGTGGGAAGGCCAGGCTCATCAGGCCGGCCAGGTCTTGCCCGGCCAGGCGCTCGCGCTGCGGCACAGGGCGCAGGTGTTGGAGATGTTCCAGGTAGGGCCGGGTAAAAGGCGGCAGGGTCTGGCGCGGGTCGAGCGGGTGACCCTGGCGCACCTGCCCGGCCGGGGTGGTGAACATGCGCCGGAAAGCCCGCGAGAAGCCTTCGGCTGAGGCGAACTGATAATCGGCGGCCACATCCACCACCCACCGGCCCCCGGCGGCCAGATCGAAGGCGGCCTGGGTCAGGCGGCGGCGCATCAGGTATTCGTAGGGGGTATGCCGGGTATAGCGGCTGAACAGGCGGCAGAAGTGGAACAGAGAATAGGCGGCCGCCTCGGCCGCCTCGGCGATCTTCAGCGGGGCGTTCAGGCGACTCTCCATCACCTCGATTGCGGCCAGGATGGCGTCCAGTTCGGCCATGGGGTTCAGCGGGGGCAGACGGGAACCCACACGTCCAGCTTGGATTGGTCGATCCGATCCATGCCTTTGAAGCGCTGGTCGTAGCGCTGCAGGCTGTAGCCGCCGGTGTAGACGTAGCCGCACTCCGGCAGCCAGGTTTCCATCATTTCCCGGCCCCAGTCGGAGATGATCTGCCGCCCCACCAGGGTAAAGATGGCATACACGCTTTCGGGTAGGATTTTGTAGCTCAGCAGGGGCGAAACCGGCCCGGCCGCTTCCACCTCGATGCCCACGAACACCTCATGCTCGCCGCGTTCCGGGGTCGAGGGATGCAGCACGTGAAGCTCGAACATCACGCCTTCCCGGCGCGGGGGCGGGAAAATTTCGGGCTGTTGGGCTTGCAAATCCAGGAAGCGCTGCCACAGCCGCCCGATTTCGTTTTCCTCCGTCCAGGCCCCGGAGAGTTGGAACGGATCGCCGTAAAAACTCAGCCCGATCAAGCTGAGTTGGATGGGTGGGGTGATTTTGGGCTGCATGTTCTTATTCTATCAGAAAGCGTTGAACGGCGCAGCTTTGCTGCGCCGTTCAACGCTTTCTGATAGAAAATTATTCCTCGCCTGGCATCAGGCCCAGGCCGTCTTCGGGCATCCATTCGGGCCAGCCGGCCAGCCATTCGGGGATGTGGGCTGCCTGCACCCGGTCGCAGACCGGGAAGTAGGCTTTCAGATCGATCACCGGCGCGCCGTCGAAGGCGTCCAGGTTCTGCACCTGCAGGCGCCCCTGGGCCTGGTCAAGCGACAGCAGTTTGCAGGTGGTGAGCAGCACCGGGTTGGGCCGCACTGGCGAGCGAGAGGCGAACACCCCAGTCAGGTGATCGGGGGCATAGGGCGGGTACATTTCCAGGGTGGTGCGGCATTCCGGCCCGTCGAGCAGGTGCGCCCACCACAGCACAATCACGTGGCTGAAATGCTCCAGCCCGGTCAGGGCCGGGCGGAACTGCGCCTCGATCTCGATGAAAATTCCCTGCTCGCTGCGGCGGATTACGCCGATGGGGGCCAGGGATAGGCTGGCGGTTTGAGAAACTGCGGGTTGGATGGTCATGGATCGGCTCCTTTTGAGGTTGGGTTGATCGTTCGAGCCACAGGATACGCCCACAGCCAAATCTGTGCCTGACCCGGATTGCGCGTTTTTGGCTTTTTAGGGGCCAATCCGCTCCTAAAACCGATCCAATTTGCGCTGCGCCCGGAGCGGTAAAAGTCTTTTGGCTCTTCCGGCTTCGCCGGGAAAGAAATTCTAAGTGGGGGTTGTTGCGTGACGTAGCCAGGCAACAACCCCACATATGGATGCCAGAGCTTTTCTTACCGCCGGTCGGATTTTGGCTGGCTGGATGATTGGTTGCAGAGTATGCTATACTTTAGCCATCTACCTTAACGCCGGATGAGACCCGGCGGCCCAATTTTTCATATCCCCCAATTATTTGGGGGATGGTTGTTGTCTGTGTGGCTACAATCATTACAAGCATCCCGGAAGAGTGATGTGAAGACCGAAAACAAAATCCAGGTCGTCATTGTGGAAGACGACCCCTATGCCAGGGATTGGATGGCTTTGCTGCTGGCGCGCGATTGGCGCACCCGGGTGGCGGCTGAATTTGAGACCAGCGACGCGCCGGGCTGGCGCTCGTACCTGGCCGATCCGCTCAACCCGGCCGACGTGCTGATCGTAGACACTGAAATTCCGGCCCAGCCGCAGGGCTACCGGGCAGTGGCCGAGAGCGCCCTGGCTCGTCCGCATCCGCCGCGCCTGCTCTACACCTGCACCCGCCCCGAAGCGCACAGCCTGGGCTGGGCGCTTCAGCCGGGCGGAGCGGGCTACCTGGTCAAAGGTGAGCTGCGCTATGGGGTGGCCTCCGCCGCGGCCTATGCCGCTCAGGGCGCCTTTGTGCTGACCCCCGGCGGGCGCGAGCTGGCCGGGCGGCTGGAACAGCTTGGGCTGGCCTGCCTGCCCCGCCCGGCGTTCAGCCTCGACGGGCAGGCCGCAAACGACCGCTTTACCCACCGCGAGCGCGACCTGGCTCGCCTGGGCGTACTGTTCAACCTGGCCCAGCGCGACCTGGCCGATGAGTTGATCTTGAGCGCCGATTTTGTGGCCGAGGTCTTAGGACAGGTGTATGAAAAGCTGGGCTTGCGCGACCTGCGTGCCGGAGAGCAAACCCTGGAAAGCCTGTTTGCTGACCCGGCCCTGGCGGCCCGTATGCGGGCGGTTCTGCCGCCTGCCGACCCCGCCCACTCTGGCCCGCGCCCGCGTAAACTGCCCTCGCTGGCAACTCTGGCCTTTCATTTGCTGACCGCGCCGGAGATTGAGAAGCTGTCATGAATCAAATTCTGTCTTTTGTGCTGGCCTGGTACAACCTGCCGTTCACCTTCCTGATCCTGCTCGGCCTGCTGCTGGTAGCCTTGCAGTTGGTTGGCCTGGGCGGCGGCGACGATTCGGATCACGACCTGGATCACGACGTAGATCTGAGCCACGACGTTGACCTGCATCATGATGTTGATCTGGGTCACGATTTCGACCACGACGCCGACCTGAGCCACGATCTGGATCATGATCTGGATCATGATCTGAGCCACGATGTGGATCATGACGCCGACGCCGATCACAGCGTGGAACACGAAGCCGGGGCGGGCGGCCCGTCTGGTATGGCCCTGTTGGCCTACCTGGGGGTGGGCAAGGCCCCGCTGATGGTGGTGCTGTTGATCCTGTTCGACGCCATCGGCCTGTTGGGCTGGCTGCTCAACGGGCTGGCCGCCAGCCTGTTCGGTCGCTACGTGGGGATCGTCTTTGCCGGGGTGTTTCCCCTGGCGCTCATTGCCGGCGGCATGATGACCTCGCGCCTGGCGCGCCTGTTCGGCCAGCTGCTGCCGCCCATCAGCACCACCGCCACCCGGGCCCAGGCCTTTGTAGGCCAGCGCGGCACGGTCATCAGCCCGTTTGTGGATGAAACCTATGGCATGGTGCATTTGCGCGACGCCGGCGGAACCCTGATTACCGTCTTTGCCGTAGCCCACCCCAGCGTCGATGACCCCATCCGGCGCGGCGAAGAAGTCTTGCTCTTATCCTATGATCCGGATCAAAAGCGCTATCTGGTGGCCCACGCAAACCCGGTTTTGCCCGGCCAGACTCGTTCATAAGTGCGGCTGAGCTACCGCCGCCTGATTACAAAGGAGAAACAACATGGATAGTTTATGGACAATTGGCATTTTGTTTGCCCTGCTGCTGTTCGTTTTGATCTTGCTAGTTTTGTTCCGCACGATCATGCGGGCCTACGTCAAGACTCCGGCCAACCGGGCCTTTGTGCGCACGGGCGGGTTCAGCCCCCTGGGCCAGCGCGCCCCCCTGCCGCCCAAGGTGGTGATGAACGGCGGAGCCTGGGTCTTCCGCACCTTTCACGAGATCACCTGGGTAGACCTGGGGACGATGGCAATTGAGATCGAGCGCACCGAGAATAACGCCCTGGTGACAATTGACCCGCAGTACGCCGACATCAAGGCCATCTTCTACATCAAGGTCAACCCTACCATCGAAGGCATCACTGACGCCGCCCGCACCATCGGCAGCAAGCAGGTCGATGCGGATGCAGTCAAGCAGTTGGTAGATGCCAAGCTGGACGGCGCCCTGCGCGACGTGGCGGCCTCGTTCACTCTGATGAGCCTGCACCAGGAGCGCGAGAAGTTCATCCAGGAAGTGCAGAACCGACTTAAGACCGACCTGCAAGAAAACGGTCTGGTGCTGGAAGCCGTCTCGATCCTGACCCTCAAGGCGGCTCGCCAGGGGTCTTTTGGCACCGATGATGTGTTTGGCGCCCAGGTAGCCCGGGCCAACGCCCAGGTGATCCAGCAGGCCCAGCGCGAGCGCAACGACATTGAACGCCAGGCCGAGATCGAGATCAAGCAGCGCGATACCTCCGCTTCCAAGCTGCGCCTCGACCTGGACCGCGACCTGGCCCTGGCGGCGGCCTCTCAAGATCGTGAAGTGCGCACCATGCAGGCCCAGGAAAAGGCCCAGGCGGTGCAGCGCGAGTATGAAGAGGAGCAAAAAGCCGAGGCGGCCCGGGTGGCGAAAGAGCGGGCCGTGGCCCTGATGGAGATCGAGCGCGATCAGCAGATCGCCATCCAGAACGAGCGCAAGCAGCAGGAAGTGATGGCGACCGAGGTCATTCGGCGGCAGGCGATTGAGCTGGCCGAACAGCAGCGCCAGATCGCCGTGCTGCAAGAGCAGCAGCGCCGTGAGAACGCCGAAAAGGAACGTTTGCTGGTTTCGGCCCAGCGCGAAGACGCGGCCCAGGCTGTGGTGACCGTGCAGGCCACCCAGGAGGCTAACCGCGAGGCCCGGATTCGGGTGATCGAAGCCGAGCGCGATGCTCAGAAAGCGGTCATCGAGCAGAAGAACAAGATTGAGCTGGACGCCCTGCGCAAGCAGCGCGAGGCCGAAGCCCAGGCCAAGGCCCTCAAAGAGATCGCCGCGGCCGAGGCCGAAGCCGCCCTCAAGCAGGCCGAAACCCTGCGCACTCAGGCCAAAGCCGAGACTGAAGCCGAGAAGATGCGCGCCGATGCCGCCCGCGCCAAGACTTCGGCCTCTGGCCTGGCCGAGGCTGAGGTAATGCGAGCCAAAGCCGAGGCTGCCATGCGCGAGGCCGAAGCGGTGAAAGCGCGCGGCGTGGCCGAAGCCGAGGCCGCCAAAGCCAAGGCCGAAGCTCTGGCCGCCTTCGATGGCGTGGCCCAGCGGGTGGAGGTGCTGCGCTTGCAGCTCGACGCCCAGGTGCAGATCGAGATCGCCAAAGCCCAGGCGTTGGGCCAGGCTATGGCTTCGATGAATATCAAGATGATTGGCGACCCGACCGCAGCCGCCTCGCTGCTGCGCCTGGTGACCCTGGCCGACGGGGCCGGCGAAGTGTTGAAGGCCGCCCCCTTGCCGGTGCGCGAGATCGGCCAGCAGTTTTTGAACAAACTCAGCGGCAATGAGAACGGCTCCAGCCTGGTAGACCTGGGCGAGAAAGCCGCCGAAGCGGGCGCCCAGCCGGGCGATTCGATGGCAAACCTGGCCCTTTTGTTGCCCAGGCTGATCGAGTTGGTGGATGCCAAACTCGATATGAACCACATGAAGGGCAAGTCGGTGGGCGAAGCGCTGGAAATGCTGCACCGCAAGGTAGACCCGGCCGACCGTCCGACCATCGAGCAGGCCCAGGCCGCCTTTGCCAGCCTGCCGATCTTGAACGACCTGCCGTTTGAAGAGATTTACCTGCGAGCTACGACAAAGTAGCGGTGAGCGGCGCAATGAAACTGGCGCAACGTCTGCGAATGGCGGCCCAGGCCTGGATCCGAGACGTGTTTGGCGAGGAGGCCGGACTGGGCGCGCCCGGCGACGCCTCCTCCGACCAGGCCCTGACCGGCTGGTTGAGCGACGCCCAGGCCCGGCTGGATGCTCTGCAGGTTAGCCTGGCCCAGGCCCAAACCCGGCGCGGGCGGCTGGCCGATGACCTGCGGGCCGTCCAGGCCCAGGCCGGCAGCCTGAGCGCTACGGTGGACGCCGCCCTGGCGCAGGGCCAGGATGACCTGGCCCGCGCCCGCCTGGCCGAACTGAACCGCCTCGAGCGACAGGCGGGCGAGCTGCAAGCGAACCAGGCGGCCGCCTCCGAGCTGGTGGACGCACTGCACAATGCCCTGCACGCTCTGCAGGTTCAGGTGGGCGAGGCCCGGCGCAAAGCCCTGGCCCTTTCCGAGCGGGCCGATCAGGCCGCCATGCTGGAAGAGCTGGCCCGCCTGCGCCGCGACCTGAACCGCCAGGCCGCCGCTATCCAGACCGAACTGGCCGAGCGCCAGGAGCAGATCGCCCGCCGCGAAGACCGGCTGGCAGCCCGCGCCGATATCGAGCGCCGCTCGAAGAAGTGAGGCAGATGTATGGCTCTGATCCCGCAACAACTGGCCGCATTGGATGAATTATTCCGCGCCGCGGCAGTCGCCGCCGCGCCGCCCGCCGCGCCGCCCGAAGATCTGATGACCTGGCTGGGGATATCGAAGGATGACCTGAAGGCTGGTCTGCAAACCTTCCTGGCAGCCAAGACCCAGCTCCAGACCCAGGCGTTGGATTGGATCAATGCCAACCCGCTGGACGCCAACCTGCAATTGATCGGCCTGGCTTCGTGGGCCTTTTACCAGGCCGAGAAAGATGTAAACCCGAAAATCAAAACCTTTATGGATGCTTTCTACTACATTTCGACCTGCGCCTCGGTTGGTTATGCCGATATTTTCGCCCTGACCCAACGCGGGCGGGCGATTGCCTCACTGGTGATGCTGATTGGCCCCTCCCTCACCCAAAAGGCATTGGAGTATCCGAAGCGGTAGGGCCTTGCACAGGCCCACCGTTCAGTGGATGGTCAACAAAGGAGAGAAACCTATGGCTACCTTGCTGGAAAAAGTATCGACCCTGATTTCCGCCAACCTGCACGCCCTGGTGGATCAGGCTTTGCAGAGCAACAACCTGGCAGTGATTGACCAGTATATTCGCCAGGTGGAAGAGCAGTTGGAGAACCTGGAAGACGCCGCTACTACGGTGGGCGGCGAGGTGCGCACGCTCAAACGCAAGCTGGACGAGCATCAGCAGAAGTTCAACGAATTGGATCGAGCGGTAGACGCTTTCCTGGTGGAGGGCAACGAGACTGCCGCCGCCTCGGCCCAGAGCCGCCTGAACAGCACGCAGCGCCTGGTTGAAACCTATCGCAGCCAGATTGAGGGGCAGGAGGCCGAATACCAGAAGCTGCTGGACGCTAAAGTGAAGCTGGAAGCCCGCCTGGCGACGATGAAACAGCAGCGGGCCGAACTGCAATCGCTGTTAGAGCTGGCGAAGAGCAAAGAGGTGATGGTCAAGACCGTCAAGAGCCTGGACGATATGATGGGTTCTGGCGACAGCGACGTGAGCCGCATTGCCCAGGGCATCTACGCCCGTCTGGACAAGGCCAACGCGGCGGTAGACCTGCGCGCCGCCAGCCTGGACGAGCAGATCGACCGGGTGCTGGAACGCGACGCCATCAACAGCCAGCTTGAGGAGCGCAAGAAGCGCCTGGCGAATCACTAGTCTCTGCGTATGCGCTGGGCGGCCTGGCCGCCCAGCGCATTACACGGCTAAATCTATGGCAGCGTCCACAGGCGTACGGTGCCATCCTCGCCGCCGGAGGCGAGATACGTCCCCTTGGATGAAATATCCAGGCTGGTTGCAGCTCCCTGGTGGCCGGAGTAGATCACAATCGGCAGGGCCAGGAAGCCGGCCTCGTCTTTCTGCCACAGGCGCAGTGTGCCGTCCTGCGAGGCCGTCGCCAGCCGGTTTCCGTCAGGCGTGAAGGCCAGGTCGGTGACAGCCTGAGAGTGGGCGATCAGGGTTTGCAGCAGCGACCCATCGCTCACGTTCCACACCCGCAGCGTGCCATCGTCAAACCCGGCCGCCAGCCAGCGGCTGTCGGGCGAAAAGGCCACGCACAGGGCGGGGTAATGATTCTCTTTGAACGCGGACAGCCATTTGCCGCTCAGGGTGCGCAGGCGCACCGTGCCGTCGGCCTCGCCCCAGGCCAGCAGCCGATCGTCGGGCGAGAAGCGCACGTCCGACACGTCGGCCATACCCTCATCGATGGTCTGGATCAGGTTCCCGCCCGGCAGCCGCCAGATGCGCACGGTGAAATCTTCAGCGCTGGAAACCAGCAGCTTGCCATCCGCGGAAATATCCAGACCAGTGACCCACCCGGCATGACCGTGCAGGGTGCGCACCAGGCTGCCGTTGTTCACCTGCCACAGACGAATCAGGCCGTCCATCGAGCCGGTTGCCAGGGTGGCCCCATTGGGGCTGAAGCGTACCCGGGTGATGGGGAAAGCGTGGCCCTGCATGGTGCGCAGCAAGCGGGCTTCGGTTGCCAGCCACAGGCGCAGCGTGTTATCGGCTGAGCCAGAGGCCGCCAGGTTGCCGTCTGGCGAGAAGGCTACGCTCAAAACCTTGCCGGTGTGGCCTTCGAGGATGTGTTCGGCCTGTTGATAGGCCAGAACCGGGGTAGGCGTGGGACGGCATTGCAGCGGCGGGCCGGGGGTGGGCAGGAAACGCACTGCCTGGTTGTTGCCTTCGTCGCGCTCGATTACCTGATCCTGGGCGTCGACCCACAGCTTAATATCCGGCGAGCGTACCGGCAGGCTCAGCGTCAGACTGCCGCCCGGCGGCAGGCCGCTTTCTACCGGGTGCGGCTCGCCGTTCACCAGCAGCATAAATGGCCCGGCCGGACCATCGCCCCGGTTGAGGAGGGTCAGATGCACTTGCAGTGATTCGAGCCGGGTGAGGCAGTTGGACTGGGCCTGGGCGTTATATTCCAGGCTCACGTCGCGGATCACCAGATCGGGTAGAGCCAGCGGAGTGGGGGAGGCCTGGGCGGCGGAAATGGGGGTAGCGGTGGGGGGGAGCTGGTCTCCCAGGCCGCAGGCCGCCAGGATCACAACCGCCAGGCCGGCCAGCAGCCACAGGCTGGCAGAAGAAAAACGGGGGCGAAACATTCGCTCAGACCTCATCGTGAGCCGGCTCTGGCGCAAATGTTTCACCCCCGCGCCGGCTATAGGGTGACGATATGCTCCTGGGGCTGCACAGCTTTGAAGGCGGCAATCGCCACCTCCAGCATTTCGCGGGATGGCTCTCGCGTGGTCAATCGCTGTAAGGCCAGGTTGGGCTTCACCATCCACTGCACCCAGGGCGATTCGATGTGGCGGGCGGTCCAGCGGATGTATTCATAGGCCAGGGCGGCCACAATGGGCAGGCCCACCAGGCGGCTGAGCAGGCGCATGCCCGTCGACAGCGGGCCTAAGGCGCTGAACAGCAGGATCGAAATCACCACCAGGGTGAGCAGGAAGGCCGTGCCGCAGCGGGTGTGCGCCAGCGGGTAGCGGGCCACGTTTTCGGGGGTCAGCTCGGCCCCGGCCTCGAAGGCGTTGATGGTCTTATGCTCGGCCCCGTGATAGGCAAAGACGCGCTGGATATCGGGCATTTTGCCGATGGCCCAGATATAGCCCACCAGCAGCGCCAACCGGATGAGGCCTTCGGCCAGGTTGCTCCACCCGGCGCCGATGCCCAGGTAATGCTCGCCCAACTGGCCCACCGCCGCCGGGGCCAGGAAGAACAGCCCAACCCCCAGGCCCAGCGAAAGCGCCAGGGTCAGATACAGCGACGGCCCTTCCAACGGCTCTTCGTCGGGGTTTTGGGTGTTGGCCGAGATGGTCAGCGCCCGGATACCCAGGCCCAGGGCATCCCACAGGGCAATCAGCCCGCGCAGGAAAGGGATTTGGGTGATCTTGGTGCGGTAGATGCCGGTCAGCGGCTCGGTGTGAACGACGATCTGCTGGTCGGGAGCGCGCATGGCAATCGCCACCGTTTCGGCCCCGCGCATCATCACCCCTTCGATGACGGCCTGGCCGCCATAGGCTTTGAATTTCTCGCTGGAAGTCAGTTTTTCACTCATAGACTCTCTCTTTACCATTAAGGTGCGGTTCTTCCGCCGAAGGTGGAAATTTCTCTATATTGAGGGTTCGTTGCCTGGCTGTGCCACGCAACGAACCAGGCGGAATGTTGGCTATAGTGGGGGAATTGCGGGGCGCAGCCCCACAATTCCCCCAAGATAACTTCTTTCCCGGCGAAGCCGGAAGAACCGGTTTTCTGCGGTCGGGTAGGGGCGGCGCTGCGCCGCGCCCACCCAATCGCAGAAAGCGCTGCTTATTGCCCTAAAATGCTGAAGAAGCGAATCAGAGCCTCGATGCCGCGATAGTAGGTGGGCAGGTGCATTTTTTCGTTGGGGGCGTGCAGGTTGTCGTCGGGCAGGCCAAAGCCGGTCAGCACCGATTCAATCCCCAACCGGTCGCACATCTGGGCTGTGACCGGCACGCTGCCGCCTTCGCGTTTGAAGGCCGGGCGCACGCCCCAGGTGTCTTCCAGGGCCTGGGCCAGGGCTAACACGCCCGGGATGCGCCGGTCGGTGATAGAGGGCGGGCCGCCGGCGTGTTTCACCAGTTCCCAGCGCACAGTAGGCGGGACTTTGGCCTCCAGGTAGCGCCGAAGCTGCCGCTCGACTTCGTTTGGATCCTGATCGGGGACCAGGCGCATCGAAATCTTGGCCATGGCTTTGGCTGGCAGGACGGTCTTGGAGCCTTCGCCGGTGTAGCCAGACAGCAGGCCGTTGACCTCCAGGGTGGGCCGCCCGCCCACCTGTTCAGCTGGGGTGTAGCCCGCCTCGCCATACAACTGCGGCGCGCCGGTTTGCTGAAGGTAGAACTGCTCGTTGGTGGGCAGGCGGGCCAGCTCGGCCCGCTCGTCGGCCTCCAGCGGGCGCACGGAATCGTAGTAGCCGGGCAGGGTGACCCGGCCCTGGTCGTCGTGCATCCCGGCGATCAGCTCGCATAACACCTGGGCGGGGTTATGCACCGCGCCGCCGAACAGCCCGGAGTGCAGGTCATGGTCGGGGCCGGTCAGGCGAATTTCAAAGTAGGCCAGGCCGCGCAGTCCGTAGGTGATGGAGGGCGTTTGCGGGCCGATCATTCCGGCGTCTGGGTTAAGGGCGAAATCGCTGGCGAGCAGATCGACGTGGGCGGCGATGAAGCCGTCCAGGTTGGGGGAGCCGATTTCTTCCTCGCCTTCGATCATGAACTTGAAGTTGATTGGCGCGCCGCCGGTGCGCACCAGGGCTTCAACCGCCTTGAGGCTGGCGACCACCTGGCCCTTCATGTCGGACGCGCCGCGCCCGTACAGGTTTTCGCCGCGCAGGGTAGGCTCGAAGGCCGGGCTGTGCCACAGTTCTAGCGGTTCGGGCGGCTGCACATCGTAATGGCCGTAGACCAGTACGGTGGGCTTGTTCGGCCCGGCGGTGAGAATCTCGCCGTACACCACCGGATGGCCGGGGGTGGGGAAGATTTGTACGTTGGCCGCGCCCAAAGCGCGCAACTGCCCGGCCACCCATTCGGCCGCCCGCTGCATATCGGGCTTTGTCTTGGGGTCGGTAGAGATTGAGGGGATGCGCACCAGTTCCTTGAGGTCGTGCAAGAACTGCTCTTGGTGCTGAGCGGCGTATTCCAACGCCGCCGATGGTGGATAGGTCATAGAACCTCGCTTTGATTGAAGCTTGAGAAATTCATTGCAAACGTTCTGTCAATCTGCAAGATTTGATTGTATTTTGGGCTGCCGCCCGGCCTAATTATACCCTGATTAGTGGGGTTTGATTGACCGCTTATGAAGAATGCTCACTGGTAATAGGCTCTGGCGCTTGTATACCACCCGATTAAGTGGAGCTTCGAGCGCCTCAAAAAAGAGATGTTGCGTGGATTTTGTTGCACTTCGTGCGACAAAATCCACGATCTTCGGCGGAAGGGGCATAACTTCTTTCCCGGCGAAGCCGGAAGAATCATAAAAAATTTCGGGCGACTTCACGTTTTCCTACATTTTCTCATTTAATCCAGAGCGTGGTATCATAAAAGCCAGGTTGGTTGAGAACGGGCAGGGGGCCTGAGGAGGCGGGGTTGTTAGACCTGGCAGACCTGGTTTTGTTTTATCCACGCGGCCACGCGGCCCATGCCGAGCCGGGTCATCCCGAACGCCCGGAGCGGGTCGAGGCGATCCGCCGGGGGGTGGTCGAGGCCGGGTGGTGGGACGAGGCCGGCTGCCTGGAGCCGATCCGCCTGCCGGCTGAAACGCTGGCCGGGGTGCATCAGCCAGCCTACCTGGAGCGCCTGCAGGCCGCCTGCGCCAACGGGCTGCGCCTGGATGCGGATACCTACACCACCCCGGCCTCCTGGCAGTTAGCCCTGCAGGCGGCCGGCGGCGCGGCGGCGGTGGCTGAGGCGATCTGGACCGGACGGGCAAAACGCGGCTTTGCTCTGTGCCGCCCGCCGGGGCATCATGCCACTCCGCAGTATGGGATGGGATTCTGCCTGCTGAACAACGTAGCTCTGGCGGCCGAACATCTGCTGCACGGCCCGCTGGGAGGCGCCCCTAACGCTCACCAGGTCGCGATTATTGATCTCGACTTGCATCACGGCAATGGCACGCAGGAGGTCTTCTGGCGCCGCCGCGACGCGGTGTTTTTTTCCACCCACCAATCGCCGCTGTACCCCGGTACGGGACAGCTGCCCGAGGTGGGGATCGGGGCGGGCCGGGGCTATACCGTCAACCTGCCCCTCCCCCCCGGTTCGGGCGACGGCGCCTTTCAGGCTGCCCTGGAGCAGGTGATTTTGCCCCTGCTTGACCGTTTCGCCCCGCAGATGCTCCTGGTCAGCCTGGGCTTCGACTCCCACTGGCGCGATCCGCTGGGCAGCCTCCAGCTTTCGGCCCAGGGGCTATATGCCCTGGTCGCCGGGCTGGCGGCCTGGGCCGGGCGTCATTGCGCCGGGAGGCTGGCCCTGGTGTTGGAAGGCGGGTACGACCTGGATGCCGCTTATTGGTGCGGGCAGGCGGCGGTTGCGGCCCTGCTGGAGCGGCCCTGGCGGGACGGTCTGGGGCCCTGTCCGCAGCCTGAGAGCCGCGCCTGGACCGACGTAATCGCAGCCGCCAGCCGCCTGCATGGAATCTCCTCATCCACAGGCGGGCCTGGACGTGGACGCTAAAACGAAAGCAACCCTGGAAAACAAAGGAGCAAAAGCCAAATGAGCGAACAATTGGCGATCTTTATCGACTTTGAGAATATCGCCCTGTGGGCGGAACGAGAATTCTTCGATTTTGAGATTACCTCGCTGATTGCTTCATTACAGACCCGCGGTCCAGCGGTGGTCAAGCGAGCTTACGCCGACTGGTCGCGCTTTTCGCGCTACCGCGACGACATGATGAACAACTCCATCGACCTGATCCAGATTTACAGCGTGCGGTCGGGCAAAAACCGGGCTGACATTCGCATGGCAATCGACGCCTTCGAGACCTCCCTCACCCGCCCGCAGATCCGCACCTACGTGATTGTTTCGGGCGACAGTGATTTCAGTCCCCTGGTCGCCAAGTTGCGTGAATATGGCCGGTATACGATTGGGGTCGGGCCGCGCAGCATCACTCACGATTTACTGGTGCGCTCGTGCGACGAGTTTATCTATATGGAAACGGCCCTGGGCGCTACGCCTGATGTAGACGACCAATCCTGCGTGGAAATCGAAGAGGCCCGCGGCCTGCTGACCAAAGCCCTGGCGGCCCACGGCCAGCGCGGCGACCTGCCCCTGCTGGCAACCCGCCTGAAACAGACCATGCTGCTGATGAACCCGGCCTTCAATGAAGCCAATTTCGGCTACGCCCAGTTCCGCACCTGGCTGGAAGACAACAGCGATCTGGTCAAGTTGTTCATCAAAGATTTGCAGTTGTTCGTAGCCCCGCACGATTACGCCGCCCCCGGCTACCTGGAAGTAGAAGTCAGCCCACTCGAACAGGCCCCAAACAGCGGGATGCCTAAGTTCGAACCGAAGCCCGTCGCGCCGCGTCAGGCGGTCGAAAGCCAGTACAAGCAGGTGTTTGCCCGTATGAAGCTCACTTCGGTTGATCTGAACACCCGCCGGGACGTGCTGCGCGATATCTATCGCGAGCTGGCCGATCACCCCGGTGAGCGCACCACCGATGAGCTGCTCGACCTGCTGGAAGACCGCTATGAAAGCCAGGGCCAACTGCGCAACAAGGCCACCCTGCGCGATATTTTGCAGTTGGCCTTCCGCCAGGGCGCGTTCGACTACT